>JAUSCS010000006.1:0-365804 GCA_030651135.1 Candidatus Woesearchaeota archaeon | reverse complement strand
TCCGATTCTTGTGACAGAAGAAATGGTGAAATCAATGAAAGCTGGCTCGGTTATTGTTGATATGGCTGCTGTCCAGGGAGGAAACTGCGCTTTGACAGAGCCAGGTGAAATTGCTGTAAAGCACGGAGTTAAGATCATTGGAGTGAAAAATATCCCGGCAACTGTTCCTGTCCATTCAACGCAGATGTATGCAAAAAATATTTTTGCTTTATTGTCAACTATTATTAAAGCAGGAAAATTGCATATTGATCTTACTGATGAAATTATTGCAGGCTCATTGGTAACTCATGAAGGCAGGATAATAAATGAGACTGCTGCGAAAGAATTACAGAAAGGCGGTGCAGCATGATAGAAGCAACCTCTTCAGATATAATAATTAATTTATTGATTTTCCTGATCTCATCGCTGCTTGGATTGGAGCTGATAAGGCATGTTTCAAGATTATTGCACACTCCTCTTATGTCATTGACTAATGCCATATCTTCTGTCGTCATTGTTGCTGCACTTATTGTCATGGCTCATGCAAATAATATTTTAATTGTTGCGCTGGCTGCTGCTGCCATTGCCTGCGCTGCAACAAACGCCATAGGCGGATTTATGATTACAGAAAGAATCCTGAAGATGTTCAAGCAGGAGAGGAAAAAATGATCCTTGCTGAGCTTATCTATGTTGTTTCAGCTGTGCTGTTCATACTCTCCCTCAGATGGATGAGTGAAGTGAAAACATCAAGAAGAGGGAATTTTGCCGGAGCCAGCGGCATGATATTGGCGATTATAGCAACAATCATGGCGGCTGGCTTGCAAAGATATGACATTGTCATTATTGCTGTTGTAATCGGCGGAGTTGCAGGAGCGGCCATGGCATTAAAAATGCCGATGACTGCTGTCCCGCAAAGAACAGCAATCTCCCATGCATTTGGCGCGCTTGCTGCTGCATTAGTTGGAACTGCTGAATATTTTCAGTATACGCCAAAAATCGATACATTTACAATGATCATTCTTGCAGCAGAGGTTATTTTGGGATATCTGACATTTACAGGAAGCATTATAGCATTTGCAAAATTACAGGGGCTTATTTCAGGAAGGCCTTTTATTTATCCCGGAAGAAGAATAATAAGCGCAGTTGTTTTTATCAGCGCCATTGCTGCCGGCGCTTATTTGCTGTTTAACCCTGCGAATACATTGATGTTTCTCATAATGGCTGCTCTTGCCCTTGTATTTGGCGTTCTTCTTGTCATGGCAATAGGCGGAGCAGATATGCCGACAGTAATTGCAATCTTAAATTCATTTGCAGGATTGTCTGCAGCTGGCCTGGGATTTGTACTTAACAACAAAGTGCTTATTGTGGCTGGCGCATTAGATGGCTCTTCCGGCCTTATTCTTGCAATATTGATGTGCAAGGCAATGAACCGCTCTTTTGCAAATGTCTTGTTCGGAGGATTTGGAAGCGCTGCAAAATCTACGGTGAGCAAGGACTCTGCTGAAAAAAATATTAAGTCAATGGATGTTGAGGAAGCTGCGCCTATACTTGCTTACGCGCATTCGCTGATCATTGTCCCCGGCTATGGAATGGCGGTGGCGCAAGCGCAGCATGCAGTTTACGATCTTATGGATACTCTGGAAAAAAAGGGAGTGAAAGTTGATTTTGCAATCCACCCTGTTGCAGGCAGAATGCCCGGCCACATGAATGTTCTGCTTGCAGAGGCAGATGTGCCTTATGATAAATTAAAGGAAATGGACCATATAAACCACGAATTCAAGCATACAGATGTTGCGCTTATTGTTGGAGCAAATGATATTGTCAACCCAGCAGCAACCCAAAACAAGGGAAGCCCAATTTACGGCATGCCGATTCTAAAGGCGTATGAAGCAAAGACCGTAATGGTTATTAAAAGAAGCGCCGGAGGAGCGGGCTTTTCCGGGATCAGCAATGAGCTTTTTGGGTATCCCAACACAGTAATGGTGTATGGTGATGCAAAAGAAGTAATAAATAAATTAATTCAAAACATCAGGGAGATGTAATTTTTATATAGATAATAAAACCAAGCCAGCCAAGACGGAAACAATGCCTATCTTCTGATTTAATTCCAAAGTTTCTTTAAAAAATATCCTGGCCAGGATCACAGTAACCATCGGGAAAGCTGCGCCGATTGGGGCGACTACGGCAGTGTATTCATAACTAATGCCAAGTCCATAGGATAAGAAGGCAGCAAATTCCAAAATGCCAATTAAGAGTATGAATGATGCAGCATTTTTTGGGAAGGATATATTTTTCTTTGCTACGCCGGAGTATATGAATAAATAAAAAACCGTAGCTGTTTTTATAAGAAATATTGGCAGGAACCATTTTAATTCAGCTGCTAAAAAACCAATAAGAACAAAATATACACCCCATCCCAACAATGCAATTATAGCATATTCTACGCCTATTGCAATATTTTTCAGCCTTAATTTCAATAGATCGTGCAGCTTGAAAGATGCCATGACAGCGCCTAAAATAGCCAAACCAACACCAACAGCCTGAAGCATGGTTAACTTTTCATTAAGAAAAATCAGGCTCAAGATTACTGTAACAACCGCCCAACAAGCAGCAATCGGGCTGACAATTGAAACTTTTCCTATCTGCATTCCTTTATAAAAAGCCAGCCATGAAATGACACCAAGAAAACCGGCAATTGAGATTATGCCGATTGTATTGAATGACAGCAGCGGCAATTTAAAAAATAAAGAGAATATTATAAAAAATAAAATTAAGCCGATTATCTGGCTCCAAAGAAATGTTTTAAGCACGCCAGTTTTTCTGACGGCTTTTGCAGCAAAAAAATCAGCTACTCCCCAGCCGATCATTGCAATGATCCCGAAGATTATGCCAAGCGGAATGCTCATGAAACAGAATATTGAAACTATATATTTAAATCATTCGAAAAAGTAAAAAAGTGGAAAAAAACAGAAATCTTTAAATATTACAATGTATTACTTTGGCATACAATGGAAGCCGTAACTGTAAAATTCCAAGAGGATGTACTAAAAAAGATAGACGAAACCATATCCGAACATAACTTCAACTCCAGAACAGAGTTTATAAGGGAAGCAGTAAGGGATAAAGTGGCAGAACTTGGCAAAGAAGAGCTGGTTAAAGAGTTTCTAAAATACAGGGGCAAAGCCAGGAAAAAGACTACGCACGAAGAAAACAGAATGACAAAAGAAGCAGTAAGCAAGGAATTGTTGGCAGAATTAGGCAAGAGATTTAGCTAAGAGACTGCGGTTTCATCACTTTTACGATATCAGAAAGATTCCTAGTAAAATGCTCATCTTGGGATACCATTGTTGCTTTATTATTTCTCGCCTGCACAGCATTAAGGCAGTCAACAAAAGGAATTTTTCTCTCCTCTGCTAATTTCTTTGCTTCGAGATACTCTTCTTTTGCAATATCTACCCTAGTTAAAACTTTGGCGAGGAACAATAGGTTGAGCATATCATTAATGTCCTTTTCATCATAATCTTTCTTTAATTCTTGAACTAATGATTCTGAAAACAATATATTGTCTTTATTTTTTAAAACCGCCATGAATGCATCGCTGGCATATTTTCCGAGAGGGTTTCCAGCTTTACTAAATCTGTCTTCATAGAAATCTCTCCAAATGCAGGTATCGAACCAGTATTTTTTATTCATTAATGGCACTCCACAGCATATTTAACTTATTCTATATCTTAACACCGCTCCAATCCCGCCCAGGCCGTTTAATCTTTTTCCGCCGTCATGATCCGAGCTTATGATGTGCACTTCTCCCTTTGCACTGTCAACGGTTTTCATTATTGTGTCCAGCCTGTCATAAGTCTTTTCTTCCCTTGAGCTCCTGATCAAAGAATCTGCAACTATCAAAATCTTAACTGCACCCATATTTGCCGCATTCTCGACTTCCTGTATACCATAGGCGGCAAGGGCATTTTTGGCAATATTAACCAGCAATTCTTCGACAAGGTTCATTTCCTTTGCAATCCTGTCTTTTTTTAAAACTGTCTGAACTTCTTTTCTTTTCAGCACTTCATTGATGGCTTCTTCGCCTTCAGAAGAGCATGTTGCAAGAACTATCTTTTTCTTCAATTCATCATCTTTAATCTGCTTAACCAGATCTTCTTTCCAGAATGACGGGCTTGCAAGGATTAGGCTGTCTATTTTGTATCTTTTAATATATTCCTGCATTGTTTTTATCACATCGAGATAGAACTCTGCTTTTATTCTCTCCTTTACTGCTTTTTTCTCAACCTCACCTTTCATTTTGCCCAACAAATCATAACCCTGTTTTTTTGACAAAGCAAACAATGCAGACTCTCTGTCCAGAATGCATATCAAAATGCGGGATGCTTCCTCTGAGCATGCTTCCTTTAATTTATCCAGCTGGTATCGCAGCCATTTTTCTTTTACGAGTTCTATAATCGAGCCGATCTCGACGTTAAAAGAATGATGCTCTCCTCTTGGGATGTCTTCAGGGCCTTCGACAATTGTACCCAGAACCCTTAAAACATCTGATGTTTTGCTGAATTCAGCTTTTTCAACCTTTATTGCGATAAAAACGGGTTTTTTAATGACGGCCTGCTTTCTTGCGCCTTCCTCGCCGATTTTGATCTTTCTGAGAGTCCTTCCTTTAACTAAATCTCCCTCGTCAATCAGATTGCTTAAATACCACAGGTCATCTAAGCTTTCGACCCTTATTTTCACTTCCCCCTTCCTCATATTGGAATAAATCAGCTTCATGGCCTAAAAACAATAAAGTTTATATATAAATTTATTTATTTGTTTAAATGAACTGCAATGTTTAAAAAAAGAGCTCAGGAAACAGCAGGGCAAGCTGCCACATTGATAGCGGTAATAGCTTTATTGATTATTCTTTACATATTGTTTCTGCCGCCGGAGGATAGGAGCGACCTACTGGGTGAAAACGGCAATGGAGGGGGAAGCGGAGGAACTGGCAGCGCAAATACGAGCGCGAATATCACTTTGCTGGTTAAGATTCCAGGAAGGCTGGATCCTGCAGAAGAAGCAGAGCCGCATAACATTCCTAATATAAATCTATTTGAGCTGACAAGATCGCAGGAATTAGTAAAAGTAAACCCATTTTACATAAAAAACGCATGGTTTGACAAGAAAACATACAATTTCAGCTTTGCAATAGACGATATGCCGAATACAAACAACGCCATACTTTCATTTGCTGCGCAAAAGCATTCAGGCATCCTCACGATTAAATTAAATGGCATTACAGTATATGAATATGAAATAACTACATATAACATTGAGCCGATTGACTTGAAAAAAGATTTGCTAAAACAGGATAATATTCTGAGCTTTGAAGTCAGCGGAGTCGGCGCAGCATTTTGGAGGACAAACGAGTACAGCATAGAAAACATAAAAGTGCTTGCGGATATAACGGATATAAGCAGGCAGAAGAGCCAGAATACGTTCATAATAACAGACAGCGAGTATTTGAATATAGAAAAAGCAGCTCTTAAGTTTACGCCAAACTGCAAGGAAAAAGAGTCTGGGGCTTTGGAGATAAACATCAATGACAGGCTTCTCTCGTCATCTGTGCCAGAGTGCTATCATGTAAACAAAATAGCAGTTACACCAACTATACTTGAAGCAGGAGAGAACTATATTACATTTGAAACTAAAAAAGGAAGCTATCTCATAGACAACATAAAGGTTGAAACTGAGCTTAAGGAAACAAGGGATGTAACATATTATTTCGAGCTGAATTCAACGCAGCGGAGTGATGTAACAAATGGAAATAAAAAAGTAACTGTTAAATTGGAGTTTGTAGATGATACTGAAAGTAAAAGAGGAACAATAAATGTGAATGGGCACATTACAAACATTGACCAGACTGAAATAAGCTATTCAAAAGTGCTGCCATCATACTGGCTGAAGGAGAGCAATTACATCAAGGTAACCCCGATAACAACCTTGAATATTGCTGAGTTGAGAGTAACGCTGGATTGAATTTTGATTTTTATCAAGTAATTATTCAGAATAATGAAAATGAAAAAGATGATACAATTATTCTTAAAGCGAGGTTAAGAAATGCCTCTACCGAAAGGGTCAACATATGCAGGAATGAGCAAAGAAGAGATTATGGGGCGTATAGCTGACCTAAAAAAACGCACGGCGCAAGGTGATGGTGGAAATAGGCCTTTGGCGCAATTGGCGGTTCAAGAGCAGCAGATGGCTGCTGAGCGAATGATGTCGCCTGGGCAGCGGGTTCAAAGCGGAATGCGAGAAGCAGCAGTTAGAGTGCAGGGTGTTCAAAAGTACATAGGAGAAAAAAGAGGAGACACAACACTCATAACGCTCATCTTTCTCGCTTTAATGATTTTTCATCTTCTTGATGCTGGATTTGGCTTTTCAAATCTCTCGCTGAGAATTCTGGTTTATCTGATTGGAGCTTCTGTTGTGCTCTTTTTCTTTTATTTTAAGGAAAAGGAGTGGCCGCTCATTGCTCAAAAATTTTTTGAAGCTGCAGGACCTGAATATGGCGTCGGCAGATTAAAGTTTCATTTTGGAAGAATTGCCGGATTATTTCTAACCATAGTATTTTACTCTTTGGTTTATAGATATATGCCGGACATACAAAGAATGTTCCTGCCCCTGGGCGCGCTTGGAAATACAATCTACATAGTTTTAGTCCTTGCTTTTGTTTTAACGGTTCTTTATTTTCTTTTTGAAAAAGCGAGCTGGGATGCATTATTTCAGTCTGTAATGCTTGGCTTTTTAGCAACATTTCTGCCAGTTTATCTGCCGTACTTTTCAAATCTGGGAGTTGACGATGCAATAATAAACATAGTGCTTTTGTTCTTTCCTGTTTATTATGTTTATTTTGTTTTTATTGCCCCGCCAAACAATAAATTCTTCAAATGGCTCAGAAATATCACAATATTCATCTGGCTCTTTATTTTCCTGACCAGCGCATATGCTGCGATAGAGGCGGGCACATTATCGAATATCCCGAATCTTCATGCGATTCCAGGTGTGGAAGCTGCAATGCAGCCTGACGCGTTTGGGGCATTCGGTGATTTCTGGCGCCTTGTTTATAATGCATTTGGTGATTTTTGGGACGCAACAATAGGCATATTTGCAAATATCGGCAAAAGCTGGAACCAATATCTTATATACGCTTCTGGCGGCTATTATGAGGGAACAATTGAGCAGAACCAGAATACCCCTCTCGGAGTTTATATCGACCAGTTAAAATCTGCAAGCCCTAAATTTTATGAGGGCGAGACTGTAAGTGTTTATGCAAGGCTGCACGGAAAAAGCCTTGAAAGAAATAAGGACGGTAAACCAACAACCATAACTATTGCCTGCAATAATGATAAGAACCTGGCTGGAGAGGTATCGCCAGACACAATTCCCATGTATGACGTTGTAGAAGAATCTATTGATTGCTGGGTTTCTGGTGCAACAGCAGGCTCGATGAAGATAGAGCTCTCTGCAAGCTTTGAATTCACAACAATGGGATATTTGAAGACATATTTCATAGACAAACAAAAATATGAGGATTTCCAAAAATCAGGAATTGATGTCTTTAGGCATTATGGGCTGGAAGAAAATCCCAATGCAATATACACAAACGGCCCGATAATGCTGGGAATCGGCTCAAGAGACCCGCCAATAGCTGTCCCGGAACAAGATGAAATTGGAGATGAAAAAATTTTAGTAGCTGTTACAATAGAAAATCAGTGGGGCGGTGTAATCAATGATGTGAAGGGCATTACAGTAGAGATTCCTGAAGGCCTTGAGATTATAGATCCTTGCCAATATTTAAAATTCGGGGTTAGAGAAGACGGCTATAATAAATATGTGCTTGCAAAATCACTTCAAAAAGAATCTATTCTTTCAAAAGATGCCGCAATAGAAACATTCCGCTCAATAAGGTGCTTTGCAAAAATAAATGATAGGCCTGCACTTTTAGGAACAACACCCGTTTCAACAAAATACATCAGAGCAAATGTAACTTACAGCTATACAACAAAAAAAGACATAACTGTCGATATTGAAAAATCTATTGCACAATGAAAAAATACATAATGATTCTGGCATTTGTGATTTTCATAGCTGCCTGCACTCCCCAAACAGACAATAATTACAAGTTTGAGGATGTGTACAAGGGAGTTGAAGGGCTGCGATTCAGCTTTCTTACCAATGCTCCGCCGAGAGAAGTTTATGACGGGTCGCCATTCCAGATAATAGTCAATCTTGAAAACAAAGGCGCTGCTGATATAGAAAAAGGAATTCTTGCAATATCCCTGGAAAAAGACTATTATACGCCGCAGGATATAGATAACAGGGAAATTAATCTTTATGGCAGAAAAATAACGATGCGCTATGGCGAGCAAAAAAGAGAGGTTTATTCGATAAGTGAGGTAAAAATACCTGAGACACAAAGCGAGTCTCACAAAACCCAGATATATGTAACAGCCTGCTATCAATATCAGACAACACTTAAAGCAGATGTGTGCATTGACACAGATGTTTACAATTTAAAGGAAAGAACAAGATCTTGCAGGGTTTCTGACTATTATTCTTCCTCTGGCCAGGGAGCGCCGGTTGCAATAACAAGAATAGAGGAAACAATGCTTCCTGAAGGAGAAAATCAGATAAGGCCTTCTTATAAGATTTATGTAAGAAACCAGGGAAGAGGAGAGGTTGTTTTGCCTGATAAAGTCAATGAAGCCTGCGGATCTAAACTGAGCAAAGATGTATTGAATAAAATAAAAGTAAAGGATGTAAAGCTGTCTACATACTCCTTGAAAAACGGAGATTTTAAATGTGTGCCTGAGCAAGAAGGAGATATTTTGACATTACGGGAAAGCGAGGATTTTATAATATGCGAGCTGAATAATGGCATATCGACAGAAGCAGCCAGTTTCCTTACCGGCCTGGAGATTGATTTAGAATACGGCTATACAGAAACAATATCGCAAGAAGTGAAGATTGTAAGAAAATTGATTGTATAGTGATTTCATTTCGAAAGTTTTATATATGAAATAAAAGAGGGTATTCACTTGAAGATGAAAAAAGAGCTTAAACTTTTATTTGCAGTAATTTTAGCAGTCGTCTTTCTAATTGGTTGTTCAGGCTATGGCGGGCAAGATGCTGACAGGCCGATCGATTTGAAGTTCCACACAGGGACGCAAGGTCTAGTTATGAACTTTATGAAGAATGCCCCTCCAGATAGGATGTTTGACGGTGACAAGGTGGATTTTGTAGTTGAAGTAAAAAATAGAGGGGCTTACCCTGAAACAGACTCATTACAGGGCAATCTTTACATCAGCGGCTATGATGTGAACGCATTTCAGGATCAGGGATGGGATGGCGGCAATATCCTGCCTTCTACCCTACAGGGCATAACTGAGAATAATCCAGTTGGCGGCTATGCAGCAAAAACATTCAGGGCGACAGTCAAGGTTCCTTTTGAAGGCGATTCTTATTCGCCGACAATAGTTGTTTCATCATGTTATACTTATAAGACGATAGCAGAGGCTTCTATCTGCATAGATCCTGAGCCATACAGAACATCAGATGAGCCCCAGGTATGCACTATTCATGATGTTTCTTTAAGCGGCGGGCAGGGAGCTCCTATTGCTGTAACAAAGGTAGAAGAGGATGTTACTAAAGACAAAGTCATTTTCAAGATCTATGTAAAAAATTCAGGAGGCGGCCGTGTTTTCACCACTGATGCCTTTAACAACAACAAATGCCCTTCTTTGCTTGATTTCGCTGATGTAAACAAGCTGGTATTGGACGGAGGCTCACTTGGCGTTCAGCTTCCAGGAGCCGGGCAGGCAGAATGCACTCCGAAAGGAACTTATGATGATCCAATAAGGCTTGTTGACGGATATGGTGTAATGACCTGTTCTTTCCAAAAACCGATAACAGCCGGGTCGGCTTATACAACAACATTGCAGGTAAGATTGGATTATGGCTACACTTCCACAATACAAAAAACAATAAAGATTATAAATATAGAGTGATATTAGCTTAAAATAGCTTAAAATAACTAAGGAGGAAATAAAAATGGATAAAAAAACAATTATGTTGTTCTCAATATTTTTGATTGGTATTCTATTGGTTGCTTGCGAAGGCGGCAATACTGATGTGAATGTTCAGCAGTCTCCATACATCGGCGGAACAAAGGGAATAACTGCAACTTTTGAGCCTTTTGGCGTTTACAATGAGCAGACAAAGATATATGAAATATTTGAAGGCGAAGCATTTCCGATTGAGTTAACAGTTAAAAACAAAGGAGAACAGAAGATTGAATCTGGGATGCTTTCTGTGAATCTTACTGGCATAAGCCTTGCAGAATTTTCAGGCATTGTTGCAGGCGGAAGCATATCAAATAATGAATCAGTAGACGAGGTTTCAGACACAAACAAAGATGGCGGACAAATCACCTTGGATTTAACTCCGGGAACTGAGGATGCAAAATATTTAACCAACCTCAGCGGAGGAACAAAGGACTTGGAAATCTACGCAAGAGTTTCTTACAGGTATAAGACAAGGGTTTCTGTTCCTACGGTGTGCTTTAAAGGCGACCCAAACAACAAGGAAATATGCACAATAGAAGAAACAAAAGCAGCATATTCTTCAGGAGCTCCAATACAGGCAGTATCAGCAGAAGAGAAAAGCATTGGCACAGGCAAGTTTATGGTTGAGATTGCTATTGAAAATGAAGGCAGCGGAGAGGTTACAAAGCCAGGAACCGGGTTCAGCACAAGATATGATGAATTAACTTTCAGCGTTTCAGAGCCAAGCATATGGGAATGCAAGTCAGGCGGCAAATTAAATGAAGCAAGGCTTGATTCTGACAGTAAGGCAACAATACAGTGCAGGACAAAGAATGCTGTTTCGAAAGACGATCTTTACACAAAGGAATTAAGGCTTGACATGGATTATGACTATAGGGAGCTAATCCATCAGCAGCTGAGACTTAAGAAACAGTAGATTTTTTAATTCTTTTATTATTTTTTATTTATTCTTTGCTTCCAACAAGAACGAAATGACTCAGCAAAGCCTCTAATTGCACGAACTCATCAGCGCCTTCTGTCATCCTGAATTCTATTTCCCCGCATTTGTCAATTAAATGAACCTTGCTTTTGTCGTCGATCTCTAAAGCCCATACTTCCTTCTGGATCTGCTTTATCATGTCAAGGCCGCTCAGGCCGTAATCAAGCATTATTTTCAGCAATGCGTTTCTTGCATCTATGAATTTATTTTGAATTGCAAGCTCCAGCGCAGCTTTAAGCTCTTTCGGCTTTGCAACAGACGCCATTGAATAGATAAGCTCCTCTGTTATGTTTTTTTCAATAGCTGCGCAGCTTTGCAGGATGTTTTCAACCCTTCTGCAGTCTCCTTCGCTTATCTCAAACAATGCTTCTTTTGCCTTCTGTTCGATTTTCAAATTTTCAGCTTTTGCAACTACATCTATGATCTCGATAACGTCGTGCTTCTCCAATGGCTTGAATCTGAAGATTGCGCATCTTGACTGGATCGGATCAATAATTTTGCTGCTGTAATTGCATGAAAGAACAAATCTTGTTGTTCTTGTAAAATTTTCCATTGTTCGCCTTAATGCCTGCTGCGCTTCTTTTGTCAAAGCGTCGCATTCATCAAGGTAAATGATCTTCCACGGAACATTGCCGATTGCCTTTGTTCTTGCAAAATCCTTGACTTTATTCCTGACAATGTCTATTCCCCTCTCGTCACTTGCATTTAACTCGAGAAAATCACTCTGCCATCCATCGCCAAAAAGCTGCCTTGCAATGATCAATGCCAATGTTGTCTTTCCAACACCTGCCGGGCCTGAGAACAATAAATGTGGCATGTTTTTCTGCTCGACAAATGCCTTGATCTTCTTTACAATCTCTTTCTGACCCTTCATATCGGAGAAATTCCTAGGGCGATACTTCTCGATCCATATTGCGTTGCTTTCTTCCATCCCCATAAGAATAAAGGATATTTGGTTAATTTAAATAAGTTTCTAAAGTGTAAAGTAAAGTTATGGTCTTACATTAATAAAAACTCTGGTGAGAGTGCCAACGAGGGGTGACTGCTCCCTGCGGGAAACCTGAGTTAGTTACACTTATTTTCAATGGCTAAAAATGAGAGGGGGACAATTTCTCTTAGTACAAAACAAACATAAGATTTATAATGATTTTAATAATAGCTCACAATATGGAAGAAGTAACTTTTTCAGATTTAAATGGAAATCAAATTTTAGGTACAATTTCAATACCTAAACAAGCAAGGATGGTTGTAATAATATCTCACGGATTTTCATCTAGTAAAGAAACTAGATTATATGTGGAATTACAAAATGAACTAAACAAATTAGGGATTGGTGTCCTAAGATACGATTACTATGGGCATGGACAACATTATTGTAAAGGTGCAAAATATACTGTTACAAGAGATGTGACACTATCAAAATGTGTCGATAGTCTCAAAGCCGCAATCTCTTTTGTCCGTAGCAGAGGTAATTATGATATTGGTTTAGTTGGTTCGAGTTTTGGTGGTCTAATTTCTCTTATTGCTGCGTCTCAGGATTCCGAGATGCAAGCATTAGCTCTGAAATCTCCTGTAACAGAGCCTATTGATTTTTGGAAACAAAGGCTAGGTGATGAAAGGATTAGAAAATGGAAACAAGAAGGCGTCATGCATTATAATGAACATGGTGAAAACTTTGAATTAAATTACGCCTTTTGGGAAGATCTCATTACCTATGATACTTTTAAAATGGCTAAAAACATTACTTGTCCAGTATTGATTGTTCATGGAGGAAGTGATTCTGTTGTTCCAATAAGCGAAAGCCACAATTTTGCAAGAATAGTTAACACTAAAGTTAATGTTGTTGAAGGAGCAAATCATGATTATGCTAATCCATCACAATACAAGGAGATGAAAAAATTGATTACTGATTTCTTTGTAGAGAAATTGTCCCTTTGAATCTTGTTCTTGATAGTCGCTATTCGCTCCGTAGATGGGACGCCCTTGAAAATAACTGTCCCTTCGGTCGGTCGACTTGCAGTCTCCCCAACTAACAGCGACCTCATACATAGGCGCCATGGCTGGCTGGATTTTTCGAGCAATATAAATTAAGCGTGAACTTAAGAAAATTACCTTAAAATAAAATAAAAGAAATATTAATTTTAAATTATGTCTTCTTCAGCAATGACCATAAAGTCGCCTATTGCGGCAACTGCGCTGAATGGGATCAGAATATGGCTGTCCTTGTCTTTCTCCAATTCTAGCTTTAATGCGTAATTTGTCGGGTTTGTCAGGACAAGATGTATCAATTCGCCTGTTCTTGTCTCGAAAACAATATCGCCGACTTCGCCGAATCTTTTGCCTGTTTTGCTAACAACTGTTTTCCCAATCAACTGTCTTGAGAATTTTTTGTCATCTTCAGCCATTTTTCCACCTTGTTCTATTATTGATTATTATGAAGTAGATTATCTGATTACTTAAGTTATATTTAAATTTTTGGTTTTTGAAGCGCGTTTATACTGAAGCACTGCTCTCTTAGGCCGCATTTGACGCATTTATTCCTGTTTTCGCAGAAATCCGGTGCAGTCCTGCTGTTTATGACTTCAAAGGCTTCGTCCCTTAACTTCAGTATCTCATCTTCAAGGAACGGGTTCATTGTCACCTGCCTTAATTGATTGTTGCCAAGGTATTTGATAAATCCCTCTTTGACTGATTTTTTTGAAGATTCTCTGAGCAGAAGCATGTAGCTGCCAATCTGCACCTTGTGGCCTGGCCAGACGCCTTCATTTGGGCATTTCCCTGTTTTAAGCTCATAAGGAACCAACTCATCAGCATAATCCTCTACCTTGTCAACAATGCCTTTCAGCATGAGTGTTTTGGACTCTACTCTGAATTCGGACATTATCTTTGGGGTGAGCATCTGCCATAGCTCTTCGCCAAAAACATTGTGTTTCTTTATGAACGAGGAGATGTTTAATGCCCTTTGCTCTGATTCAGCCAGGATGAGCGGCCAGCTTTCCCTGAAAATTTTCTCCATGCTTAAGTTTACCTGTTTTATCATTCCTTTGTTGCTTATTATGATGTTTCTAAGGATTTTAGAATAAGCTGTTTTGTAATTGCCGACTAAGATGCCGAAATTCACGTCTTTTTTAATTGCTTTTATGAAACTTTCCTCATTTTTGTTGATATGATCATACACCTGATGCCTTATTGTTCCTTTCACAAGAACGTCTTTTGGGGCTTCAAAGATCTTCAGGACTTCTGAAAGATAGAATTTTCTTGGGCAGTACATATAGCCGGAGAGCGAGCTGACACTGAGCATAATTTGATTGTTATTGTTTTGTTTATAAATATTTTGAGCGCAGTTGTCCAGTGGCTATAGAAACATTTTTATATGTTGCTGATACTTTTGAATAAAATGAACGTTGACGAAAGACTGAGCTTGATAAAAAGAAACACAGAAGAGATAGTTACAGAGGAAGAGCTGAAGCTTGTTTTGGAGAAAAAGAAAAAGCCCATTGTTTATTGCGGCTATGAGCCTTCTGGCCCTTTGCATCTGGGGCATTTTGTCACAATCACAAAACTTATTGATTTTGGCAAGGCAGGATTTGACATCAAAGTTTTGCTTGCAGATATTCATGCATTCCTGAATAGAAAAGGCGGCGAAGAAGAGATCAAAAAAGAAGTTGAAAACTGGAGAAAAACAATCAAAGCAATTGGATTAGATGCAGAGGTTGTTCTTGGAAGCAGTTTTCAGTTTGATAAAGAGTATCAATTGGATGTAATGAGGCTTGCCCAGGCTTCAACAATCAACAGAGGGTTAAGAAGCATGCAGGAGATAGCAAGAGACATTGAAAATGCCACAATCTCCCAATTATTGTATCCTTTAATGCAGGTTGCTGATATAAAATATCTCAATGCAGATGTTGCAGAAGGAGGAATGGAGCAGAGAAAAGTGCATATGATGGGGAAGGATATGATGCAAATATTGAAGCACCCTTTTGTTGCTGTTCATACTCCGCTGATAACATCGCTTAAGGGCCCTGGTGAAAAGATGTCAAAATCAATTCCTGGCTCAGGCATTGCTGTTACAGACAGCTATGATGAAATAAAAAGGACAATCAACAAGGCATACTGCCCTGAAAAGGTCGCGAAAGATAATCCGATTCTGCAGATTGCAAGGCTGATAATATTCCCCAGAATAGACATATTTGAAATAAAGAGGCCGGCAAAGTTCGGAGGAAATCTGGAGATTGACGATTACAAAACTCTGGAGAGCGCATATGCGGAGGGAAAGCTGTATCCGCTTGACCTGAAGAATGCTGTTACAGAATATTTAGAAACAATAATTGCGCCGATAAGGAAGAACTGGAAATAGTTTTATTTCTGCTTTACAATTGCCAAAACATAATCTTCATTAAGGTATTTTCCTGCTGTTCTTTTTACGTCATTTAAAGTAACCTTTCTTATTTCCCCGATATAATCTTCAGGCGCATCTGCGAATTGCTCAAAGTTAATGAAATCTGCATAATGCCTGCTGTCCTCATTTTCCACAATGAATTCGCCTTCTAAAAATGTTTTTGCCTCGTTGAGCTCTTTTAAAGTCAGCTTTTGAAGCTTTTTGAATTCGCCTACTGTTATATTGATGATCTTATCTATGTTTTCCTTTCCGCAGTTGAAATATACAGAAAAAAATCCGTGGTCTATTCCGTTGTCATTAAGCACACCAACTTCATAAGCTAATCCTCTTTTTGTCCTTATCTCGTCAAACAGTTTTCCAGACTGGCCCCTTCCGAGCACTGCCCTTATTATATCGAAAACATAGCTTTCCCTGCTCTTTCTGTCAACTGTTTTGTAACCCAGAACAACATAAGAATGGCTTATGTGCTTTTTTTCAGTTATTGATGAGCTTTTATTTTTGTTTTTTATTTCTATTCTCTTGCCGGGAACTCCTTTTTCAATTAAGCTGAAATATTCCTCAGCCTTTTCTTTCACGTTTTCAAGATCACCAACAATCGAGATAACTATATTTGAGCCAACATAGTGCTTTTTGTAATAATCAACAAAGTCCTTTCTTTTTAGTTTTTTAACAATATCAACTGCGCCGTAAGTCGGGAGAGCTGCCTGGCTTCCCCTGAACAATTCTTTCTGGAACAAAATCCATTGATAAAAACGAGGCTCGTCATTTACCAAATTAATCTCACTAAGGATTACCTTTCTTTCCTTTTCAATGGCTTTTTTATCAAATATCGGGTTTAGAATGATGTCTGACAGAACATCCAGAGCAACTTCAAAGTGCTTTTTAGGCAGCTTTACATAAACAAGTGTTCTTTCATTTGTTGTTGCCGCATTCAGATCCCCGCCCAGGCTTTCTATTTCATTTGCAATCTGCAGGGTTGTCCTTTTTTTTGTGCCTTCGAAAAGCATGTGCTCAAGAAAATGGGAGATTCCGTTATTGCCTGCATTTTCATTGTCGCTGCCAACTTTAATTCCCACTTCAATAGCCAAAGACTCGGTTTTTCTTCTGCAGAAAACAACCTTTACGCCGTTTTTGAGAATGAAAGTTTCCATAATGTAGAAAGTTTTTTAAGTCATATATATTCTTTATGGAAATATGAGGCTGAAAGAGTTCCAGAAAATCCTGAAGAGCAAGAAGATTGATGCAGCGATCATCATGAATTACAGGTCAAAAGACCCTAATCTGCTGTATTTCACCCAGTTTGAAACTGATTTCGGGATTTTGGTGGCTGCAAAAAATCTTGTAAAGTTTGTTGCTGCTGCAATGGAGCTGGAAAGGGCAAAAAAATCATCTATAATAAAAAGCATAATAAAGATTGAGAAAAAAGACAGAAAAGAAAGGCTGTTTGATTTTATCAAAGGGCTGCTGAAAAGGCAAAATGTCAGGAGAATGGGAATAAATAAGAATATAGTCTCATTAAATGAGTATAAGGAGATAAAAAAATCCTTTAAAAACATTAAATTTGCAGATATTTCGAAGATATTAAACGAATTAAGGCAGAAAAAGACTGAAAAAGAGGTTGCAATAATAAAAAAGGCATGCAGGATCTCAGACGGAATTCTAAAAAAATGCATTAAGGATTTCAGGAAATTCAAAACAGAAAAGGATGCTGCTGAATTTCTGGAAAAAGAGGCTAAAAAGAATAACTGCAGCCTGGCATTTCCAACAATAGTTGCATCTGGAGAGAATTCCTCAATGCCCCACCACAAAACGAGCAATGCAAAGCTGAAAAAAGGCTTCTGCATAATTGATTTTGGCGTGAAATACAAAAATTACTGCACTGATACAACCAGGACAGTTTATATCGGAAAACCAAATGAGAAGGAAATTGAAATCTATACTCTGCTATTAAACCTTCAAAAAGAAACAATAAAAGAATTAAGGCAGAATAAAAACTACAAAATTATTGAAGAGACTGTTAGAAAAAAATTAAAAAAATATAATAAAAACTTCATCCATGGCCTGGGCCACAGCTTCGGGATCAACATTCACGAATATTTCGACAATAAATTAAAAGAGAATTTCACAATAACAGTGGAGCCAGGCATTTATTTTGAGGGAAAATTCGGGATAAGGATCGAGGACAGCGTGCTGATCAAGAAGAAAAATGCAGAGCTTCTGACAAAAATACCAAAAGATTTAATAATAGTTGAAATGTGACTTTAAACGATGAAATACAATCTTGACAAATTTAATTCTGCGGTAGAAGACTATAAAAAAATCCTTAAAAACCTAAAAAATAAGAGTGTTTTGATTTATTTTAACCTGGACAATAAAAAAGCATATTACTCGATTGCGCCGCTGTCAAAGGCGATTCATGAGCTTGGCGGGGAGCTGAATGCAGTTGCTTTTGAGAAAAGCTCATCTTCGCTTGATGTTTTGAAAGATGTATGGCAATGCTTCAGGGAACTGAAAAAAGGCATTAAAGATAAAAAAACCATTGCGCTGAAAGAATTTATTGATGAAGCTGAAAAGAAGGCAAAAGGAAGATTTATTGATATTTTCAATCCGCCTGAACTGATTCTTGAAGAAGGGGAAAAGGGATTTAAGGGAATGTTTAAGCCGCCATATTATGATGAATGGTTTGTTCCCTATAGATTTGATGACTTAATTGAAACTGCGAAGATAATATGGAATCAGGTTTATGACCTGAAAAAAGGCGAGAATGTTTCAATCGGGTTTGAGACAGTTCCAAAAGAGAAGGATCTTGAACTGCCGCTTGAGGATTATCTTGATTCTTATGCAATTGCTTATGCCATGATGCTTGCTATAAAGGGCTATGCTTCTGGATTAAGAATGGGCACAACAACATCAAAGATGTCAATGCTTGAAAAAGGCGAGAGGATTTCCGAGCTTAGGGCAACGCTTTTGGGCTGTGAGCTCGATAAAGAAATTGATGAGCCTGTTTTTGTTAAATTCAAAAAATTATCAGAATTGCTGAAGATCAACAGGCTGGAAATCCCTGATGCAACATTCTCTGTGAGGGGCAAAGGGTATGGCGGAAAACATTTGTTCGGGGAGGTTATCGGCTATCCAACGCTGAATAAAAAATCAAGATGGAGCTCGCCGGGGCAGATAATCTACAAGCTAGATTATTATCCGCAGACAAAATTGGAAGACAGAGATCCAAAAGCAAGAGTTGGGTTTACAGAAACTTTGCCGATAGATGTTTTTATCGAGAGCTGCAGAATAGACTGGCTGAAGATGAAAGCAAGGGATGACAAAATAAGGGAAATTGTGGATAAAAGCGATAAGATAATTGTAAGCGGGGAAAGTGTTGAGGGCGGCAGAACAGAGTTTGAAGTAGGAATGATAAAAAGAGATGGCGGGAGAAGAAAGGTTAGAGGCTCTGATGTTGAAACAAGGAACAAAATAAATCAGGATTATTTCAAGGAAACAGGAATCAAGGCAGGAACAATGGCCAACATTCCGGGAGGAGAGGCATTCATGACTCCAGAATATCTTAAAGGAACTTTTGTAGGAGATGTTGTGATAAGCCTTGACCAAAGCTATATGCTTTCAGAAAAAAATCCTTTGGTTGTGGAATGCTATGGAGACTGCTACAAAGTGCTGAAAGGCGATAAAGCAATAATTGAAAAATTTGAGAAAAAGAAAAAAGAAGCATGGAAGCAGATTCTGGAGCAGGAAAAGAATAAAAGCCTGCCATTTGATTTGATAAAGCTGAAGAAAGATAACTTCAACAGAATCGGTGAATTTGCGATTAACACCAATCCGAATGCAAAGCTTTGCAATTATCTGATTGTGAACGAGAAGATAGCAAATATGATCCATATAGCTCTTGGCTCTGGATTTGAGGCTGATCGTGCAACAGAATATCACACAGACATTGTGATAGACGCGCCAAGGCAGAAGCTTGATATTTACGGCATAGACAAAAAAGGCAATAAGCTGTGGATTCTTAAAAAAGGAAAGTTTGTCGTGTAAGTATCAGAACTGAACTTTAAATTTTCGAAACATTTAAATATAAGAAGTATATACCAGTATACTAATTTCTATACTGAATAAATGATGTATGGGGATTGCTCGCATGGCAAAACATCAGAAATTTTTTAGAAAATTTCTGATTGTGCTCAAATGTCAAAAATGTTTGCATTTTTGAGCAAATTAGAAATATTCACATTTCAAATTAACCGCTTGATGCGGTAAATGACAACAATATTCAGCCAGTTTGTAACTGGCGGTTTTTGACATGGAAAAAAAAAGGCTCACTTTCAGTGAATTCATTGATAAGCTTACTTTTCAAAAAGCTTTTCTGTACTGGTTCATCTATATTTTCATATTCGGCCTTGTTTTCTTCCTGCTATCTTTTGTGCCTGGCAACGGCATATCGTATAAGCAGGAAGCGTTAAATCCCTCTGTCCAGAGCTTTGCTACAATTCAATATTTCAGCTTTATCAATGCCGTATCTGCTTCTCATCTGAGCTATAATGACCTTTTCGCGCAGGGCGCATCAAGGATAGTTTCAATAATAGAGGCTTTTCTTGCTTTGTTTGTAATATTCGGCCTGCTGATTTCAAAGCTTGTTTCGATAAAGCAGGATGTAATACTGAACGAGCTTTATGACATTTCATTTGATGAAAAAATAAACAGGCTGAGATCAGGATTGTATTTGTTCAGAGCAGAAGCCAGCAAACTTGTTGACAAGATCAATTCAGGAACTGCATCAAAGCAGGAGATAAGGGACTTATGGCTCACAACAACAACATTTGACACTAATTTGTACGATCTCTTTAATATAATATGCCCGAACAGAAAAAACAGGGAATTTGTTAAAAAGGTTGACGAATTAAAGCTGGAGCTTATATTGAGGAGCATAGAAACCTCGATGAATAAACTGCTGGAATTGGTTGTTACCCTGAATATAAAAGGCATTAGCTGGAAAAGCGAGATGACGTCTGAGAACGTGAATTCAATAATAAACATGATCGTCCAGATAAAGGACTATTACAAAAAAGAAAGCGTTAACAAAAAAATCCTCAACATGCTCGGCGACATTGAAAAGATAAGGAGCGAGATCAAATACCAGGTTGAAGAGTACAGCAGAGTTGAGGAAAAGATAATCAAAGAGGAAATAAAATCTGAAGTTATACAAGAAGAAAATAAGCCAAAAGAAGAGATTATTGTTACAGTTAACTAATCTTTATCAGGCAGCTTCTCAGAGCATTTCCTGCAGTAGATCTTCTTTCCGCTGCTTTTGCCAATGCATTGATTGCAGATCGCTGCTCCGCACCATCCGCACAACCCTATAGTTTCCTTTCCGTGAAGTACGCATCTCATTTTTGATCACCTTGAAAACACGAGTTCAATATGCTTTTATTTTTGAGTTTAAATAATTTGCTTATTTTCAGAGTTTCCATTCTCCTCTTTGACAATCCTTGCAGCTGCAACCAGCTTGTCGCCTTCTTCGAGCTTCATGATTGTCATTCCCTGAGTCGCCCTTCCGATAACTGAAATGCCGCTTGCCTTTGTCTTCAGGACAATCCCGTTCTTGCTTATAAATATCAGCTCATCATCGTCAATCACTGATTTGGCAGCAACAACACAGCCGTTTCTTTCGCTGCAGATAATGTTTCTTACGCCAACTCCGCCGCGGCTGACTAAGCGGTATTCTGAAATCTGAGTTCTCTTCCCATAGCCGTTTTCTGTAACAGTCAGCAAAGTTTTGGAATCATCACCGATCACCATTCCAACTATTTCATCATTCTGCCTTAATCTTGCTCCCCTGACGCCCTGGGCTGATCTTCCGGTTGCCCTTACATCCTCTTCCCTGAAGCGGACAGCAAGCCCATTCTTTGTTGCAAGAATTATCTGCTGCTTTCCGTCTGTAAGGCTCGTATTTATCAGCTCATCTCCTTCTTCCAATGTTATCGCGATTATTCCGCCTGCCCTTGGCCTTGAATATTCTGCAAGATTTGTTTTCTTCACTGTGCCTTTCTTTGTTGCAAACACAATGAAATGCCGGTCATCAAATTCCCTGATAGGAACAAATGCGCTGACTTTTTCATCCTTGCCAAGATCCAGCAAATTAACAACAGCTGTTCCTTTTGCAATTCTCGATACTTCTGGGATTTCATAGACCTTAAGCCAATGCACTTTTCCTTTATTTGTGAAGAATAAAATATACGAATGTGTGTTTGCAATAAACAGATCTTCAACAAAATCCTCTTCTTTTTTGCCTGCGCCTATAACTCCATGGCCGCCTCTTTTTTGCAGCTTGTATGCGTCAACAGAAAGCCTTTTTATATAGCCTTCATGCGTCATTGTGACAACCATTTCTTCCGGCTTTACAAGGTCTTCTGTGCATATTTCATCTGCAACTGATTCTTCAATCTGCGTTCTTCTTCCATCGCCGTAATTGTTTTTGATTTCAATCAATTCGTTTTTTATCAAGCCTAAAATTTTGGCTTCGTCTAAAAGTATTGCCCTGAGCTCTTCTATGATCCTTAGCAGCTCCTTATGGTCATTTTTTATTTTTTCCTGCTCCAATGATGCTAATCTTTGCAGCCTCATATCCAGAATTGCCAATGACTGCACTTCAGTAAGCCTGTAATCGCCAATCAGCATGATCTTTGCTTCTGCCGCATCCCTTGATTTTTTTATTTTTTGTATAACATTGTCGATGTCATTTAATGCTATGATTAAGCCTTCCAAAATATGGGCTTTCTTTTCAGCTTCCTTAAGATCAAAGTCTGTTCTCTTCCTTACAACATCCTGGCGGTGCTTTATGAAATGCTGCACCATTCCCTTCAGGCTTAAAACCTTGGGCTCGTTGTTGACCAATGCAAGCATTATTATGCCGAATGTTGTCTGCATTGATGTGTGCTTGTAAAGCTGGTTAAGAATAACTTCAGGATTTGCATCCTTTTTCAGCTCAATGACAACGCGCATGCCTTCTCTGTCGCTTTCATCTCTTAAATCAGAAACTCCGCTAAGGCTTTTATCTCTTATAAGGCCTGCAATCTGCTCTATCATGATTGATTTATTCACCTGATAAGGTATTTCATTTACAATGATGTTTTTTCGTTCTTTCTTCTCTTCAATAGCTGTCTTCGCCCTTACAATTACACTGCCTCTTCCGGTTTCGTATGCCTGTTTTATTCCCCCTAATCCGAGAATTGATGCGCCTGTAGGAAAATCCGGGCCGCGTACGAAGCACATCAGTTTTTCAGTTGTAATGTCGGGGTCGTCAATTGCAGCGATTACGCCTTCTGAAACTTCTGAAATATTGTGCGGCGGAATGTTTGTTGCCATGCCGACTGCAATTCCGCTTGATCCATTGATTAACAGATTTGGGATTTTTGAAGGCAATACTGTTGGCTCTTTCAAGCTGCCGTCAAAATTATCAACAAATTTTACAGTTTCTTTTTCAATGTCCTGCAGCAGTTCTTCTGCAATCTTGCTTAATCTTGCCTCTGTGTTATGATTTATAAATCCATTGGCAACAAAAGAATGACATTTACTATCTACCTTTACTGAAAACACTTCTTTTAGGGTTTCTGTTTTCTCTACTTTATTTATTTGATCAAAATAAAATCTATTTTTTAAAATCCAATCTATCAGACATTTATCTTCATGATCAATCACCCTTACGAGTACAGAATAATTTTTAGTTAATGAATTGTATCTATCAAAATTATTCCTCAGTATAAATTCAGAAGCGTATTTGTTTCTTAGATAATCATTCAAAAAAGGAACAAAATCAGTTTTGCTTAATCTTGATGGGTTGATTCTTTCTATTGATTTTAGGGTTGTTTTTTTTCTTTTTGAAAAAAAACCAAGTTCTTTATGAAATCGTAATATACCTTCACAGGAAGATATTACTAATTTAAAACATTCATTTCTTTTGTCTTTGTAAGGTTTGCTAGAGACTATCCCGAAATTTAATAAAAGTGTCTTGATTTGTTTTATTAGAATCTCACTTTTAGAATTATAATTCAATTGAATAGCTTTCCCTCCATGCCTTTTATCTATTACTAATGCCACACTTCCATCACCCTCGAACAACGCTTCTAAGAAGGATTTCATATTTTCTCTCGAGGATATTAAAACAGAAAATGGAATTTCTTTTTTATCAGATTTAGAGGATTCTAGACCTATATTCTGCAAGAAAATAACTGCCTTTTGTTCATAAATGCTTAATTCTGTGCAAGCCCCTTTTATTTTTCTTTCATATAGTTGAATTCCTTTAAATTGCGATAAAATAATTGACTTGACTTTATCATAAAACTTCATATCTTTATTATTAAATGATATTTGCTTATTGTGAAAGCTTCCTTCACTCACTAAAGCACCCAATAAAAATGCTAAATCATTATTCATTCGTTCTGGGAGAGCGACATCATTTTTGAAGCCTTTTTTAGGATGATGTTCTCTTAAGTCTAAAGGTTTTTTTGAGAATAAATTACCGCCCCTCTTTATTATCACTACATCCCCCTCTTCAAAATTCTCAAGAGTTTTCCACGAGATAATCGGTTTAAAATTTTGACCTATTCTCCAGATTAGAAGAGGATGGTTATAAGAACCTTCAATAGAATATCCTGATTTAGTTACCAACTTTATTGTTTTATGTTTTCCTGAATTGAAAAATTTTGAAGCATGATTTATTCTTCCATCATATGACAATACTTTTAAATTGATTCTTGATTCTTTATCTTTAGAAATGCTCGCCATAGACATAATTCCTTTACTAGTTACTATTAGTGTATCTCCTGTTACACAATACCGCATGGCGGCAGCAGAATCTCCGTCGACAGAACCCCAATTGCCTTGCCCATTTATCAAAGGATAACGCAGCGAGAAATCCTGCGCCATCCTGACCATTGCATCATAGACTGCAATATCTCCGTGCGGATGATATTTTCCGAGGCACTCACCTACTATCCTAGCAGATTTTTTAAAAGGCTTGTTATGGTGCATGCCCATATCATTCATTGCAAAAAGAATCCTTCTATGCACTGGCTTCAATCCATCTCTTACATCCGGCAATGCCCTTCCGACTATAACTGACATGGAATAATCAAGATATGACTGCTTCATCTCATCTTCAATCACTCTGTTGACTATTCTTTCCTGTTTTTTATTGTTATTTTCTTCAGAATTTTGATCCATTTTTAGAATGTCCTCATTAAATAAAAGCATACTTTTATTTAAAAACCTATCGTTTCTAAAATGGCGAGATAAGGCTTAAAATGACAGAATTTTGGTGTTTTAACATAGATCAAAATAACAGACTACAATAAATCTGCCAGCCTTTTTATGTCCCTGTTTGCTACATGAGTGTAGATCTGCGTTGTCTGCAGGTTTGCATGACCCAATAATTTTTGGATATGCCTTATATCTGCGCCAGCTTCAAGCAGATGAGTTGCGAAGCTGTGCCTAAATGTATGGGGAGTTACCCTTTTATTTATGCCTGCTTTCATTGCCGCGCTTTTAACTATAACTTGTATGGTCCTTTTGTTGTATTTCCTGCCAAGATTTGAAAGAAAAATAAGGCCTTCTTTCTTTAAGTTGAACATCGCAATAAACTGCTTTAGCTTTTGATGAAAGAAAATAACCCTGTCTTTGCTGCCTTTTGTTATTTTAAGGTGGATTACATCTCTGTCAAAATCAAGATCTTCCCATTTTAAGTTTACTATTTCGTCGAGCCTTACTCCGGTGTAATATAAAAACATGAGAATCAGCCTGTGGCGGAGATTTAATGTCGATTCAAACATTTTGGTTATCTCTTCCTTGCTTAAGACTGTAGGCAGCTTTCCGCCATTTTTTGCAAGAGGTATTTTCTCGTCAAACTTTTGGTTTAAGACGTGCTCATAAAAAAACTTAAGGGCAAAATAAACTGAGCGGATGGCAGATCTGCTCTTCTCGGTATATCCCAAAAGATATTCCCTTGGCTGTTTTCCAGATGCAAGAAAATTCTTTATCAAATTAAGATATGTCTTTTCAGTCTGCTTAGAGTATTTCCTCAGCCTCAGCTCTTCGCAAAGCTTGTCAAGGTAGGGCTCATTATCAGCCACATGATCATTCATGTCATCACTCACCATGGCAACCATATAAAAACAGAAAATAACAATACGTATATAAAAGTTTCGCTTAAACACGAAAAACAACTATTAAACAGCAATTAAAACTGCGTTTAATAGTTGTTAAATACAATCTTTTGTTACCTCTAACGAGGCTGGTGCCGTAAATAATAAAAATGCTATTGCCTTCGTTAAATCGTGAGACGGAGACGAGAAAAAACTAAATTGCTTCGCAACTAATTCTAACATTTATTTAACGGTTCGCTTCGCTCTCCCAAATTTTTTTAATGAATCGAAACGGGGGGGAATCGGGACTCGAATAATCTAAAGATTTGAACTATAGGGGGATGACTTGACATAATTTTCCATGAATTCCCAATCAGGATTGCCTTCTTTATCTGCTGGAAGTTTAATAACATCTTTAACTAATTTATTTAAAAATGCTTTTCTACCAAACCCGTATTTATATTTATTTTCTTTAAGTATTGTTACCACATATAATCCATTAAATTTATTTAACTTATCATGTTTTAATATACATATTTCATCACTAGCTGTAAATTCTCCTTCAACATAAAAACAATCTCCAAAAGTAGAATAAATAATGGCATCTTTCTCTATGAATAACGGATTTCCGATCATATCTGTTAACCCATTATTTTTATTTGATGCTGAATAATAACAACAGTCTCCTTTAGTCCTATCAACTTCAATTAATCGCATACCTCGTTTCATATTATTTTTGAATAAATCTTCAATTATAAACTCTTTCCATTTGGTAGTATTTATTTTTTTAGAGTTTATTTTCTTAATTATTTTATTAAAATGAATATTTTTAGACAATTTCTTAGTGTGTTCTTCCATGTATTTCCAGTCAGGATTGCCTTCTTTGTCGGCTGGAAGTAAAATCTTTTCTTTATTTAATCTGTAATCGCTGATTTCTCTAGCAAAACTATATTTTTGTTTCATGGACTCGATAATTGGTTTTAGAAACAATGCAATATGTGGATTCATTTTTATTGACTGGTCTTTGATCATTATGACAGTACAATGATCTGAACACACTATTGGATAAGGATGATAAAAACAATAGCCGACACTACCACTATTATTTACAGTTAGAACATTACGATATATTTTCATATAGGCTGGAGGATTGATATAGTTATCAATACCATTATTTATCATTGTAGAAGAAATATATGCAATATTTCCCTCTGTTTGATCTATGGTGGTTAACCTTTTTCCTCTATTAAAATTAAACACTTTATTAAACTCAAATGTTTTCCACTTTGATTTATCTAATTCATTCATCTTTTTCTCTTAAGACGCTATCTGCGCTTATTTTGTTTTCATTCAAAATCTCAAGTAAAGTAATTTCATCAACATCTTTGTCTAATAAATCTAATTTTAATTTTGTTGAAAAAACAACATATTCTTTTATACTATTAATAAAATTTTTATTCTCTAAGCTACTATAATCTGTTTTGGCGTGTGCTTGAATAATCCACTCGTCACCTTTTCCTATTTTTGTTTTTATTAAATGAATATCGTCCGCATATTTTTCGGGATTATTTATTTCTTCAAATAATCTCTTCTTGATATCCAACCATTTATTTAAAGCGTCCGTTCTTCCCCTATTTTTAGATAAAACAAAGCCATCATCTTTTAAATCATAAAATATCACTTTTTTATTATTATGAGGTATATTGGTTTCAAAAACAGCTATTGCTGTGTGCGTAGAAGCATTTGGTTGAAATAGTTCTTTAGGCATATTTATGACATATTTTAGAGTATGTTTTGATAATATTCTTTCTCTAATCTCTTCTTCTTTGATATAAGCTGAAAGAGGGGCGATTATTATTCCAAATTTACTTACTTTATCAAGCATATTTTCTAAAAATTGAATCTCTTTTTTAGTGGGTTTGTCTTTATTATCTTGACCCCCATAAGGAGGATTGATGAATCCTATTGTTGGGATTATACCTTCTTTTTTTAAATTATTAAGTATATATTTTGATTCGTCAGAAAATGAATCTGCATTAAATATTCTTGACTTTCCATCTCCCCTGAATAGCATATTAGAAATAGATAAAGCATACATGGTAGAACTTTTTTCAAATCCGATTAATTGATTTTGTTTTATTTTTTTGATTAACTCATTTTTAGTCCTAATATTTGATTGATTTATTTCTAAAATTATCTTATTCATAGCAGATATTAAAAATGCTCCAGTTCCACAACAAGTATCTAGGATTACATCATTATTTTTTATTTCTACTAATTCTGTAAATAATTTGGTAATGTGGCTTGGGGTTAAAACTATTCCATTTTTCACATTACTAATACCGGCATATCTTAAAAATTCTTCATAGAACTTGCCCAAAATATCATAATTTGTTTCTTTGGAGAATAAAGGGATGACATTTTTATCTAATTCTTCCAGAATCTCTTTTAAGATAGAAGTATTATTTAAGTCTTGATCGGTTTTGATAAAAGATAGCTCATTCGTCAAAACTTCTATTTTGTCTTTCGGTATTCCTTCGTCTTTTAGTATTTGTGTTATAGTTTCAGGTATATTATTTATAATGGTCTTTGATTCCCAACCAATATATCCATCTTTAAAATCATTTTTATTCCCTCTTGTAAATAAACATATCATCAATCCACTAAGTAAAACTGGTCTTTTCTGAGAATCCAAAGAACGAAGTTTATTATTTATTTTTTTAGATGATTCCGATACTTCTTTAATTAATTTTTCCATATCAACATTGTCAAAAAATGAAAGATAATCATCTTCGTTTAAGATTTCTTTAGTTTCAATGTCTTTTATTTCATTTTTGGTTATAATAAATGTAGAAATAAGATGGCTATACGAATCTAAAATATTTCCAGATACAGCTACTCCTATAATTTTCCAATTTCTTAAATATTTTTTTGTGGTTTCAGAAAAACTATTTGTATAACTCTCTTTGAAAAAAGAAAGATAGTGTTTTATTCCATCAACAGCATAATTTTCAGCATCATCTCCATTTTTTGATTGATGTTGTTTAATAGAATCTTTATTTTCGATTAGTATTAACAATTTGTTAGCTTCATTAATGTATAACAAGTCTGGTTCTCCCCTATTCCCTGTTTTCTTTTTACTTGCTTTATCTAGTATGGACTGAACGACCTTATTATCTGTTTTTTTAATATCCCAAGAATTTTTATATTTTTTTTTATCTTTTATGTAGTTATATAATAAAATGTCCTTTTTTGCCTCGTTTTTTCTTTCGTTCACCATCTTTTTTCCTCTTTTAATATAAATATTAGGGCATTTATAAAGCTTATCTGCACTTCTTTAGTAGCTTATGGGAATACGACTCATTGGATTATGAAGCAATCTTTCCTTTTAATTCGTCAAATGTCAGTCGCGCCATTAACTCTTTTTGTAAGATATCTGGCAATATAAATTGATCAAGTGTTTCTTTTGAATATGATTTCTGTTCTAATAAAGAATCATAAAAATTAAGTGTAGCTACTACATCCCATAAGCGCTGGAATGTCTGACACAGTAAATCTTTAATATCGTTGCTCATCTTTGGTTTATTTGTTATAAATTCTTGTAACATAGACTTAAAGTCGTAAAACAATTTTATAACTTCTGCTGTTTTTTGTTCTGGTGGTATTGAATTAATGAAACTATCTAAGTTTCTTAGGAGAATATCCTTATTTTTTTCAGGATTAGAAAGAAGCAACTGCATTTTTTCTAGTTCTAATAGTAATAAATATTGCTGTTTATTTTCAGTTTCGTATTGCTTCTTTCTAGCATTAAATGTATATTGCTCATCAGCAAAATCTTGAACTGCTTTTTTTATAATTGTCTGTAATTTGTTATCATTATCAAATTCCTCATCTTTGTATTCATCGAAAGTGTCTCCCCTTCTAACTCCAAAAATAGATATTTTTCCAAATCGGTACCAACCGGTTGGAACACTGATCTTAGCCCGTATCCATTGGTCGTCAAATATTTTGACAGATATTTTTTGGAGTTGTGTCGTATTGGGTGTAATTTGTTTAGTAGAGCGAAAATAATGTGTGATCTTTTTATAGATATAACCTGCGAAATGTTCAACATTTTTTTGTATAGGGAGGTTAAAATAAGTAGGGATATTTTTATCTCCAATTCCATATTTTACTGCAATATATTTTTTTTCAGAGTTAATAGTTCTTTCTTCAACCTGCCCTATTTTTTTAAGAAATTCCAACGTATCTTTAACGCTATTCCAATTTGTTTTTAGTATTAACGATAGCTCACCAATAGTCTTCTCCTGTTCATGAATATTATCTAAGACAGAAAGGATGAGATCTGTTTTTGATCGGCGCTCATTTCCCATACTTCTAAGTAAAATGGCTGAGTTTATAAACTTGTTGTACTACTTCTACTTAATAACGTTTAAACAACTTATAGGTATAAAACTACTTATAATGCATAAAGTTTATAAACAAGTAGTCTATTTTGAGGCTGTGCTTTTGCACGGAGGAATAAATTATGGCAAGAAGAACACCAGAAAAACAGAGTAAACATGATCGGAAAGTTGAAGCCGAAGCAGTTATCTTTCGAAATCAGGGATATAGCGTATGGGCTGACTTAGCAGGCTGGAGCAAACCAGACATTATTAATGGTCACATACCTGATGTGATAGCTAGAAAATGGGGTTGGGAGAAAGTTGTAGAGGTAGAAACAGAAGAATCTGTTGAACAGGATAAAGAGCAAATTGCGGCGTTTGAACGGTACGCTAATTCAAGACCAAATACTGAGTTTAAGCTAGTTATCGCTTACTAAATGGAGGTAGAAAAAATGGCACAAAAAATATTTGCATTGGGGCTTGGCGCCTCAGGTATTGTTGGAACTCTTATCGTTGCAGGTATCGCTCTGAAAGGATTGAATATCTCGCCTAATGCAGGAAGTACAGCTATCACTTTTGGAGTAGGCATAGGTGTGATTTTAGGCTTATTGGGTATCTTCGGAGTAATGAAGAGACTTGCATATTAAACGGAGGTGAAAAATATGAGAAGAACAGTTACTAAAGTTATCGATGGCGATACTTTTATCGTAAATCGAATGATAAATGGAACTAATAAAATACGTCTGGCAAATGTTAATGCACCAGAAAAAAATCAATTTGGTGGTAAGTCTGCCACGAGTACACTTCGAAATCTGATAAGTGGTGAAACAGTTACGATAGTTCCGGTAGGAAGAAGTTACGACAGAATTGTTGCTAATGTCAGAGTTGACAGGTCACTAGTAAATAAAAGAATGAAAGAAAGAGGATATTAATCCCGATTCCCCCCTTACGACTAACTTTTAGTCTACTACGCAGGAATTGATTAAACGATTCATTAAAAAAACTACGGCAATAGCATATATTTACGGTAACAAAAGACTTCTTCGGTTTAATATTCCTGCGGGAATTTAAACCTCGACCACGCTGCGCTCTCCTTACGCAAGTGAGAAATTTGATAATTTATTTTACACTCACTTGCTTCAGTCGGGGTATTTAACAGCGATTTAACGGCTCACTCCTTGCAGTCGTTCGACCCAAATCGTTTAATGTTCTGCGGAACTTAAACGACTTCGTTAAATCGCATACGTTAGCCAAAATTTTCTTACTGCCTAGTAGGTTCATACGCTTACGCTATTCCCGAAAATCAGATAGGTGCCTTCGTTTAGCAGTCCAACGAAAACGAGAATAATGAAATACCATACTTCATCTAACATTTGCTAAACGGTTACGCCTCCGCTTCACCCAAATTTTTACTTACTTTAAACGACTGGGGGTGGGGCTGACTAACGACTACCACTGGACAAGTGGACGTAAGATTTATAAACATATAATTTTATATGAATCCATATGGGCAGAAAAACTTTTGCATTAAGTCTAGATGAGAAAGTATATGAAAAATATAAAAAGTATTGTGAAGAAAATAATATGATTCTATCTAGGAAAGTTGAAACATTAATGAAAAAAGAACTTGAGGAAAATCACAAAAATGGTTGATATGACTCCAAAAATTAAAACAGGAAGTAAAAAAGTCTTATTGAATGAATTTATGAAGGAAATTGGAGAAATCTATTTTTATCATAAAGCGGAAGGCAGAAAAATTACTCCTGTAAATGATAAAGAAAAGAATGAACGAGCAAAACAACGACTTAAAGAGATTTTTACTAAATATAAAAATGATATTCCTAAAAAGTTTATTGCGAATTGGAGTAATGTTAAATTATTTGATGCTTCAGGAAACGTAGAAAATGCCCACGCAATATTATTAGAGCCCGAAGAAGGATCCTATGACCTTAAAAACAGACTTAATCATCTTACTGGAAAAGAGTGGACACTATTTTCATGCAGTTGGTTCATATTTAATGCACTTTTAAGTGATATAAAAGAAGAACGAGAAATTTGTGGAGATACAGAAGATCATCCGGCAACATATTCACCTACGATGATGGAACATTTTATTAAATTTTTTACGAAAGAGGGAATGTCCGTTTTAGATCCATTTACAGGTATTGGGAGTACATTAGTAGGTTGTAAAAGAACAGGAAGAGTAGGTTATGGTATAGAATTAAATACAAAATATTTTAATTCAGCATTAAAAAGAGTTCCTGAATTTAAAGAGAATATTATTAATGGAGACTCTAGAAATGTAAAAGATTATTTTAAAAATAAAAAATTTGATTTTTGTATTTCTTCGCCACCATATTGGGATGTATTGAATAGAAGCACTGGTTCTTTTGAAAAGATTAGAACTGCGAAAGGTTTGGATATAAAATATTCCGATAGTAATATTGATTTAGGAAACATTTCTGATTACGATAAATTTCTAGATGATGTTACTAAAATATATTTGGACATATACGATTTAATGAATGATAAGTCATATTTAGTAGTTATTGTTAAAAATATTAAGAAAGGGGGAAAGTTTTATCCTTTAGCTTGGGATATTGCAAAGATTCTATCTAAAAAATATGCTTTAAAAGATGAAAAAGTATGGATACAGGATAAAATGGGTTTAGCACCTTATGGGTATCCACACACATGGACAGCAAACATATTACATCATTATTGTTTAATATTTCGAAAGGAAAAAGAAAATGATAAAAACTGAAGTTAAATATTTAGTAAGTAAAATTTCGGAAGAGGACAATAAAGAAATGTCTAAAGTGTATGATTTACATAAATATTGGGCAAGAAAACCGTGGTATCCTATTTCTAGTTGTATACAAAAATATTCCAAAGAAGGCGATAGCGTTTTAGATATGTTTTTAGGTAGTGGAGTTACTGCGTTGGAAGCTGTTTCTATGAAAAGAAATTTTGTTGGTTTTGATTTAAACCCGATTAGTATTTTCATCTCTGAAAGTACCATCCTTAATCATTTTAATGAGAAATTATTCTTTAATGAACTAGAATTAATTAAACAGAAACTTTTGCCATTAGTTAAAGAGTTATATACTGTTTCTGATATTTGTTCGATCTGTGGTAATAATCTAATAATACAACACACAAACATAGGGCCAAGTTTTAAAGGTAAAGAAACAGCATACCTATTTTGTTCTGATTGCGGGAAAAAAACAAAATTAATTAGAAAAGTAACTAGTGAGGAATTGGCAAAATCAACAAAAAAATACAAAATTACAAAATGGATACCTAATAATAAGTTTCCAGAAAAATTCTATAAAGATAGATTTTCTTATAAAGGCGTTAAGAAAGTGACCGACATGTATACTCCTAGAAATTTGTATTTCTTATCAGAACTGTTAGATATAATCAAATCTTCAAACTTCCAATATATTAATTTATTCTTGTTGGCTTTTTCAAATACAGTATTGCATGCAAGTAAACTAAAAGGAGAAAATGTTAGACCTTTGAATGTTAATAATTACTGGATTCCAAATGATTATTTTGAAGAGAACCCCTGGTTAAGATTTTTAGACCGGATTGAATTAGTACTGGATAGTAAAAGAGCATTAAAGAAGAAAATTGGAGACACCGAAATAGGAAATTATAAACTTTATAATAAATCCTGTTTTAAGACAGGATTAAAAAAGAATTCGGTGGATTATATTATTACAGATCCTCCTTATGGAGAAGCTGTCCAATATTCTGAACTTTCATTTATCTGGAATTCTTGGTTAAATTATCAATATAAAATTGAAGAAGAAGTGGTTATAAATCCAGTTCAAAGCAAAGGTATCCCTGAATTTTTAGATCTTTTAGAGAAGAGCGTTGCTGAAGCTAATAGGGTTTTGAAAGATGGAAAAAGATACACTCTTTGCTTCCATAACAAAGAATTTAAAATTTGGAAAGGTGTTCTTGATATTTTCAAAAAATATAATTTTGTTTTAGAAAATACTGAAGTAGTTGATACTAATGGTCACTCTTATAATAAAAATTGGGCAAAATTTTCTCCTAAAACGGATTTATACCTTACATTTATTAAAGGAAAATATGAATCTACACATAGAACAGAAATATCTGCTCAAGAAATTTTGATGAATATTGTCACAAAAAATAAGAAGAGTAATCCTGCAACAATTTATGACCTCATTTCTGTTAATTTAATAAATGAATTATACTTCAATGAATATCAAATGGATATATCACATTTATCTATAAAAAGCATAGGTCAATTTATGGGAATGGTGCCAAATGGAAATTAATTCAAAAGAATTCATAAATATTATGAATAAAAACTTTGGCTATAAAATAATTGATACGAAGTTAGGTAAAGGAATAATTGTTGATTCTTTTACAGCATTTATATATTCTGCCGTTACTGGTGCAGGATACTTGGACGACCCATTATATCTATTTACACCTAAAGGATTAATGAAATTATTTTATAACGCTCTGGATTATAAATTTGTAACTGGAATATTTGATAATACTACTCTTAAAAATACCCCCCATATAATAGCACAATCTAAAAAATACCTATTTGATGGAGAAAAGATAATTATCCCCGTTGAGTTTGAGTCTGAAATAGAATTGCAAACAAAACTCAGGATATTTATATCGGAAATTTCTGGACCTTCAACTAAATATATTATTCAAAGAATTGAAAAATCAAAGAAAGGAAATGGAATGGAACCATTTATGGAATATCTTGCATGTGAAGTAATGAAAAATCAAGATTACATAGTTGAAAACCAAATCCCTTTAAGTCATAGTGCCGGTTCTCCTGACTTTGGAGGGTATAAACTAAATGAGGCGATTACATTTAATAAAATTCATTTAATAGAGTTATCATTAATCAGACTGGGATGGAATATTGAAAAACAATCTAAAAATGAAAAAGTATTTTGTGTAGTTGGGGAAGCAAAAACTAGTACCAGTCAAATTAAAAATCAAATTGAAAAATATTTGAAAACAAAATTCTTCAATAAATGCTATGAAATACATCCATCAAAACAACTTCCTTCAAATCCAAAATATGGGTTAATTACAATTGATGATGATTATAAAATTAAAATAATTGAAAGAATGTCTAATGATGTGCTATTTCAGGTTGATAAACAAAAAGAATATGCTTCTTGGCTATCTAATTATCTAAAATATTATTTAATCGCTAACCTGACTAATGATGAGTTCATTAAATTCTTTCAAGAAAAAAGAAATAAAAAGATTTCAGGAGTAAAAGATATAATTAATTTTGTAAATAATTTATCTTATGAAGAAATTTTTAATAAAATAGGGGAAATTTGCAATGGCTCTTTCAAGCGATGAAATAATTAAAAGAGAAATCTTACAAAAGATTGGGACAAGATGTAATGGGCTCTCACTAAGAGTATTTCCACAATCAAGCAATGATGATCAAAAAGCATTTAGTGATGGCGGGCTTACTTTTGGTGTTAATGGTATTGCATATGGTTCCTGTGATGCTTGTTGGGTAAAAAGAGGAAATTGGAAAGATCCATTAACAGGAAAAACTACAACGGAAATCCCTGTTATCGCTTTAGAAGGAACAGATGCATTAAATCGTGGTTCTTCTGGAAATGCACAATATCAGCGTTTTCATCATGCTCTTGGTGCTGTTAAAGCGGGCATAATCGGAGTGTATTATCTTAAAAGAGGGATTCACAAAATTCAAGAAGATTTATTTGGAATGGCTTATTTTGCTTCCAAAGTTGAAAAAGGTAAATATTTGATAATAGATGATTTGGATGAATTGCGAGAATTACTATTAGCTCACGGTCAAGAAGATACATTAAACAAATTCATAGATAATAAGCTTAAAGCCATGTTTGCAATTTTTAACGGAAAATTTCAAGAGTTATATGGTGGTTCTTGGGATGAATTTGCTAAGAAAAGGTCAACTATTGTCAAGAAAGATCATATTATAAAGTATTCCGGTAGAATGAAAAGAAATTTTACTGATGGTTCCCAAAGAGCCGGTCATATAGCCGTTGGTGAAATGTTTCTAACAAAGTATTTTTTCCCAGAAAAGAAATTTTATTATTTATGGCCTAAGATGACGAGAGAAGATGTTGAATTTTTAGATACACATAAACCAGATGATAAAGAATGGAAACTGTTGAGAAACGAACCAGGTGTAACAATAATTACCATTGATGAACTTGAAGGTGTACCTCAAAAGTTAATCAGAAAATTAAAATCAATAAAAGATAAGCCTTTGAAAGGAAAAACATTAACCATTTTTAATAATATTACAAAAATTATAAAAGACGGACTAGAAACAAATAAAATCAGAATTATTGATGGAAGCTGTGTTGAAAGAGGCGTTTGAAAAATAAACTTAAAATTTTATTTCAGATACTAAATCTTCAGCACTTAATCTAATCTCATCTTTATACAAGTCTATATCATGTTTTTTAAGAATTATTTTTCTAGAATGTGCAGCAGTATCTCCAAATAGCTTGATTTTTGGTAAGTGTTGCTTTGTCTGCGATGACATTTTAATATCTTTATCATTTATAGTCCTACTTATTAGGGCATTCAACTTTAAAAATTGTCCATCCACATCCTTAATTCTATCCTCTATTTTTTTATTCTCATAAATTTCTATAATAAGTGTTTCAAATAAACGACGTAACATTGTTGAACAAGCATCATAGTACTTGTCCCTGTAACACCCATTGATTTGTATGGCTACTTTTTTAATGTAATCTTTTGTTTCGTCAAAAATTTCAATAGGAATTACAATTTCTTTAGGACTAAATGATAAGTTTATGGATAGATCATCTACCCCTATAATTTTCTGTGCAGGAGGCAATAAAGAATATACTGTAACTCCATCTTCTCTTTGTAGTACTTCTACCTCATCACCAAGGAATGGGTTTAAAGCTCCTCTTATTGCTTGTGAAGTTGTATTTTTTTTGAATTTTATTTTTAAAATAGAGGCTATCTCTGACGCAGAAAGCTGCTTTATTCCCAATTCTACTTCTAATACATGAAGAATAAAATATGCCCTGAGCTTATTCTGTTCAAATCCTTTTATAGAAGGGTATTTTGACCAATCTATCTTTTTTGCATTCAGCTTTTTTATAAGCTCAGTTAGTTGTGGCATCGCTAGTATTCATCTCTGCTAATTTTGTATCGATATATTTTTCTCCTTCATGTGCAAGGTGGTATTTGTAACCCACTCCACCTTTGACAGATACCTGTTTTCGATTTACGTATTTTTTAGCATTCATTAATTGCATGCTAACAGCATACTGTGTCGTCTTTAGTCTGAAATTATCCCACAATACTGCTGAAACTTGAGAGGGTAACAGTCCGTCAATATTTAATTTATCTTTAGCTATTTTAAGTGTATATAATGACTTATCAAGCGCATTCTTTAAGTTAAACATCAGAGGATATTCTGTTCGATTAATCCCTGCGATGAGCTTTTTGGTTAATTCGTCAAATTCATTGGGTTTTGAAGCGTTGCTTTTCTTATATTTCTTTTTTGCTTTGGGAGTACCTTTTTGGGGTATATTTTTTCCTTTCGTAATTCCCGTTTCCAATAATTTGTTTAATATTGTTTGAAAAGCACTCTGCTTTAAATCAGCAGGTAAATCTTTTACAGCATCATTAGCGGCAGTTGTTATTTCTTTTAATCTTTCAGCATCCATTTTAGACGACCTCCGTCACTTTTTTAATGATAAAAGTGTTCTCATTTAAATACTTTTCGTTTTTTAATGTTATATTTATACTTGAATACAAATCTTAGCATATATCAAATAAACATATTTATACCGTCTAACTAACCAACTGACTAACTACCTAATTAAGTAAGTACCTATTAAATTGAAGTTTAAAAAGTTAAATAAGAACGACGAACGCCCCACCCCCACGACTAAACTATTGTCTGCTCCGCAGTTATTGATGTTAAAGTAAGTAAAAACTACGGCACCTATCTGATTTTCGGCAGTAAGAAAACTTCTCCGCTTTTTTTCTGCGGAAAAAAATGCTCGACCCCGTTGCACTCTCGCTTCGCTCGGGTCGGCTAACAGGAATTTAACGGAAACCTCGTTGCACTTCGGTTTCCCAAATTTTTTCTCATCTCTCAAAATCCTCGCAACTCTGAAAAATGCGGGTTGCCTCATTTTTCGAGGCTCGGATTTTAGAGGAGAAAAAACTTCGTTAAATTCCGATGTTAAGTTCAATTGTGTTTAAGTTCTAATTACGATTTACGGGGGGAGTTCGGTGCTTCGCACATATTGTATTTTCCTTCGTAAAATCTAGTTTATTGTAGAAAGGGGGAGTTCTAAAATTAAATGGGGGGAGTATTCACAAGACAAAAGGGGCATTGACATCTTTTTCAATAATCTCCTCAGGGAAATCATATTTTATTAAAACATCTCTTCCAGATACTTCCTTCTTCAATGAAGTATCGATCTTCATGCTGTTCTAACCTCCTTGGAAATTATAAACAACATGTAAGATTCCCGTATAAGAAGACGGAAATATGGGGCATTAATTATATCTTGTCATGTCCTAAGCTTCTATGAATCAGAAATTCTTGTGAGACTCCAGGTCTTAAACCTTGTTCGGCATCCTGCCTTCCAATGTTCGAGTTGTTTATCGAGAGACAAAGGTCCAGAACCTTTCTCAATATTTGCATTCCAAGTATCTTGATATGCAGACCAACCTTCATCACCCATATAGTCTTGGTGCGGTATAGGAATGCTACGAATAACTTTTGCATCATCACTCACATAAAAACCAGTGGGATTGGCAAAATTGCCTGTTAAGGAAAAACTTGATAGGGCCTTGCTCGTCCGATCATTAGGGTTTTCAAGTAAACTAAAAACCATGCCAGTCCAATCAAGCTGTAAACTTTCTCCGTCTTCCATAATTACATTATGCGCAGGATCAGCCGGGTCTCTTGGAAGCCAAGGCATAACTAGTTCAGAATAACGATTATTAACTGGTTTATAACCATCAGACCCAGTCTGAAAGTCAGGGTCATCAAACCATACGTTTAAAACCCTAACATCAAAAAGGTCACGCCTACTATACACGTGATCGTTACCTTCATCATCATGTTCAGGAATAGACCCTAATTTGATTCGAAGCATAAGAGTTGCAGGAATCCAACCTGTGCCATCAGGAGCTAAATAAGTTCGCCCATCAGGAAGAGTCTTTTTAATATGCGGACAAGTAGGATTGTATTCATACTCTAACTTGCCTTCATAAGTTCCTTCATACATTGATTTTGTCGGAGCATTTACTCTAGCGCCACCTTGTCTTGGAATCACTCTTGACTCCTCTACTCCTGATTCTTCTTTTGGAACAGAAGGCTCCTCCTTTTTTGAAGTAATCCTGGGAGTATCACAATGCTTTGCAAGATCCTCCAAATATTGCACCCCACTTAATTTCTGGCCATCTTTAAAGACCCAAGTAGGATATTTAGTTATGCCTTCTTTCTTGCATTCTTCAGAACCAACACCATCGCATTCGATGTATGTGATATATTTGAAATCCCCTCCAAAATGCGCTTTTTGGTCATCGCAATCAGAACATGAAGATGCGCCATATAATTTTGCGCCGCTAGCAGCAAGGCACTTTGCAACGTCTGCTGCTGTTGGCGGAGCCTGTGTACAGCCACTAATAAAAATAATGAAAACCAAAAGGGCAAAAATAGAAAGAAAACTTACGCTCTTTTTTTTGGTTCTTAACATCCTATTGTTAGTTAAAAGTAATTAGTATTTAAACATACTCATTTAGACTTCGACAAAGATTGATAGAACAACGAACTCCCCCCGTGCTTCGCACATTTACACTCACTACGCTCGAATTGATTGGAACTTAAACACAACTCTGTGGACGCAGGTTTCCCACACTTGTGTATGGAAAAAGAATAGAACAGGAATTCCGATGTTAAGTTCAATAATTTTTAGTAGCTAAAAGTTAAAACATAGTAATCAACAAACCACACACATCCATCACCGTCTAAAATGTGATTTGCCCTGATGAGGCCTAAACCTTCTCGAGCGCCCTCTTTGATTCCTTGGCGGCGGCCGAGCAGCCGCACCGGCAGCATTCTGCGCTTGATCTGAATGATAAGCATGAGGCATAACTTCGATCTTCAATCGGATCAATCTCTCAATATCCCTAAGAAAATCCCGTTCAGCAGCAGCGCAAAAAGAATACGCTGTACCATCCGCCCCTGCCCGCGCAGTCCTGCCAATTCGGTGAACATAACCTTCAGGCTCGTTAGGAAGTTCAAAATTAATAACGTGAGAGATATCATCAATATCAATACCGCGCGCAGCAATATCCGTCGCGACTAACACTTTAGTTCTGCCGGATTTAAAACTCTGAAGCGCCTGTGTTCGAGCACCTTGCGACTTGTTGCCATGAATTGCAACGGCATCGACATTATGGCTGCACAGATAAGCTGCGACCTTATTTGCGCGATGCTTTGTGCAAGTAAAGACTAAGACACGAGTAAGATGCTTTTGCAATAGAAGATCTAAGAGCAGTTTTTCCTTAGCAGCTGAATCAACAAAAAATACACACTGTTTGACACTTTCAACAGTGGTAGCTTGCGGCGCAACCTCAACATGAACAGGATTCCTCAGCAGTTGATGCGCAAGCTGACTAACCTGTGGCGGCATCGTTGCAGAGAAAAAAAGTGATTGCCGTTTGTGCGGTAATTTTGCGATGATTTTCTTGATATCCTGAATGAAGCCCATATCAAGCATTCTATCAGCTTCATCCAAAACAAAGAACTCAATATCTTTTAAACTCACTTTGCCTTGATTCATTAAATCAAGCAGCCGTCCAGGTGTCGCAACAACAATATCAACGCCTCGGGCTACAGCATCAACTTGCTGCCCTTGACCAACGCCGCCGAAAATAACCGTATGTTTAAATTTAAGAAACTTGCCGTACGCAGCAAAACTATCGCCAATCTGCGCAGCAAGTTCTCGCGTCGGCGCAAGCACAAGTGTACGAAGCACACGAGGATATTTTTCAGTCATCCGCTGGAGAATAGGCAGCACAAATGCGGCAGTTTTACCCGTTCCTGTCTGAGCTATGCCTATCAGATCTTTGCCCATTAAAAGGTCAGGAATAGCCTTCAATTGTATCGGCGTCGGCGTAATATAACTTTGTTGCGCAAGCGCCCTTTGAAGCGGTTCGATGAGATTAAGGTGTTGAAATGACATTGTATTGTGTAATTACTCAAAAAACAGGCCATGTTTTTAAAAGCATCGATTATGGAGGGTGATTTTCAATTAATTTTTGAGAACATAATAGCGCCATCACCCCACTCCCTAACGAACGACTAAAACGAAATGTCCCCCTTTATTTTTGTTTTTTATGTATCGCTTTGCTTTTTTGATTGAACACGAGCCACTAAAAATTACTTTGCGGAACGCAATTTTCCAGAATGTCGAAAATTTTTATAATGAACTGATAAACTTTGCAAAGGAACATATAACTGTAAAGAAACCTGAAGATTTAATTTCCTAATGTGTTAATGGCGCTGAGATCGAATGCCTCTTTTGATAGCTTCTTTCGAATAGTTCTTATTTCCTTAACAGAATCTCCTGTATTTGGAATTGAGCCAACTTGCTTTTCAAGTATTAATTTTCTAAGTGCATCTCTAACAACATCGGACTTATTAGTGTAGAGGCCTCTTTCTACTAATCTATCTACTTCTTCTATAATGCCTTGAGGCAACCTGACCTGAGTTACTGCCATTGTCATGGTGATATGAGTGTAGTACACATGTACTATATTAATCTTTTGGTTTTTGTGCCTTTACGTAATAAACCCGGCGTATAAACTATAACTAAAATTTGCCGAGCCAGCAACTGCTACCGCTCGGTCAGCCACACTTCATTTCATTCGTAAGGCTGACTCGGCTAACAGGCATGTGTTATATCCAATAATCTTGAGAGGCTAAAAAAAGTCTGATCCTGAATGGAAATTGCCAGTCACTCTGGAAACGGTATATGGAGATTTGCTATTGTGATCGTGCTTTCTTTAGAGTTCCCTGCATCTACCTCTTCCTGAGGTGTTTCTTTCTTGACATTGACGGTTATTTTATATTTGTCTGCCCAGCTTCCCTGAATATATGCGCCAATGCTGCCAATCTCAGTGTAGCTTCTCGGGGTATATTCCGAGCAGTCTTCTTCAGGATCCACCGGCTGCACTGTCTCTGAAACTTCTATCTGGATTGACCTGCTGATAATCTGGCCAGAAAATGTTCCATCTTTATAAACTTCAACAGAACCATCGTTTTTCGTTAGGTCTGCTCTTCCGATACTCGATTTTGTTATAGTCAAACAGCTATCAGAAGATACATCAGAATATGTCCACTCGATCTTTCCTCTTTGCCAGACATATGTTCTGGCATCGGAATTAACCCAATCTAATATAGTTTGTTCTTTCAAATCCCCGAGTATTGATGCGGTCATTGAAGTTTTGTAATTGCCGTTTGTGTTGATAGAATCATATTTGAATTCGACTGAGCTGCAGTCGCGCGGCACAGTTAAATAGAGTTTTTCAGCGCCTGTTACAAGATCATCCACAGCAGTAACCTTTCCAAGACGATATATGCCCTCATCTGCCAGATCATCTATGCCTGTGAGCTGAGCAAGCTCTATCAATGGAATCAAATCGTTTTGGCATAGGTCTGTTCTTTTGAGGGTATTGTCAATCTTAGCGCGTATCTTTCCGATTATCATGTTATAGAATTCATCAGAAGTATCAAGTCCGGACATCTGCGCTAAACTGAGCGCATTCAAATCTGCCTTGATTGTTGCATCCGGATCATCCACAATCTGCTGAATATACTCTTTCCATGCGCTCATATCCTGCTGCCCATTTCCATCAGGATTTTCTGCAGGAGGCAATCCTCCACTATCTCCACCCGACGTTCCGCTGCCAGAATCACCGCCGGATGAACCACCACCAGAATCTCCTGTTGCCGGAGGTTGGCTTCCAGATGAACCAGAATCTCCTCCTGAGGCGTCTCCATTACTGCTGCCAGTCCTGCCTCCTCCTCCGCCTGCCCAAGTCTGATTACCGCCTGGATTCTGCGAGGTGCAGCCACTTAATGTAAAAACTAAGAATAAAGAAACAACCAATATCGCAATTCCGGATTTTTTTATTTTCATAATAGCTGTTTTCCGTCCATTCAAAATATCCTTCAAAGATATTTACTCCATATCACTATAAAAACTTTTCGGCGGCCTCTGGAACTGCGGCGCTCATTTCAATCGTTGGAACAGATAATAGCAACCACATACATTGTCAGAACATCTTCAAATTCACAATTTCTTCACAATATTATCCCCAACCTTAAATCCATGGCCGCAGTAAACGCATTTCTTGATCTTCTTCGTGAGAATTCCATCTTTATTTTGATATTTCATTTCCTGCTTGCATTTTGGGCATTTTAATAGAAGCATCATTCTTCCTCTGTTTCTTTGCTGTTTTCTTCGCTTTCAGATTCTTCTTGCTCTGCATCAGCTTCTTCCGGACTTTCTTCTTTGTCTTTTTCTGCTTCTTCTGCAGTTGTTTCTTTTTCTTCGCTTGCTTCCTCTCCGGATTTTCCTTCCTCAGTTTCTTTTTCCGCTTCTTCAGGCTCATCAACAACTTCCAGATCACCAAGCTTCTCTTTATCTTCTTCAATCTTCGGCTCTTCAAAAACTTCGAGCTTGTCCAGCTTTTCAATCTCTTCTTCAGCTTCTTTTCTCTTTTTTTCAGTTTCATCTTTTTCCTGCTTTAGCTTATCAATGTTTTTCTGCTTTGCTTCCTCGATGTCTTTTTCCTTCTGCTCAATAGCTTCTTCAATCTGCTTAAAATCAGAAAACTTCTCTTTCAGGTCTTTTTCAGGAAGATCAAAATAGTGGAAGAATTTCTCAGTTAATTTCAATTTAAAAGTCCTGCCGAATTTTTCCTTTACAACATACCCTGCTTCTTCCAATAATTTAATGTCTTCATATGCCTTGTTAGTTCTTATTTTTATTACATCTGCCTGCACAACAGGATACTTGAATGCAATAACAGCAAGTGTTTCCATGCAGCTTTTGCTCAGCTCTGTTTCTGTAACAATGTTTTTTACAAGATCAAGGTATCTCTCCCTTACAGTAAGCTTCCAGCTGCTGCCTTCCTCGACAAGCATCAAAGGCGATTCCTTTTCTTCATATTCTGCCTGCAATATTATGAGCTGTTCCCTTACAAGCTCCGGATTAGAACGGCATAACTTAGCCAATTCTTCAACATTCATCTTTCTGCCGGATGAAAATAATAATGCTTCAACCTCTTTTTTGTCCATTCTGCCCTTTATTTTATTGTTGTATATTTGTCTCCTTCTTTTTTTATTTTATTCTCTTCTTTCTCAAAAATATCCAGGAATTTCATCAGCTCTTCTGCTTTTATGCCCGTTATCTCTGATAATTCTGCCGCAGACTTATCACCCTGCCTTATTGACAGCAATATAAGGTTCCTCAAAAGAGTAAATGCATTATGGGTGAGATTTGTATTTTCTTGCGTAATGGTTTTCAGTTTCAAATCAATTGTATGCAGCCTTGCCTGAAGATCGTTCAGGAAAGCCATAACATCCCTTGTGACATAAGAAACTTTTTCAGGAGCAATTATCTCCACGCTTGATGGCATGTAATCAAAGCAGAAGAATGTAAGCACTTCTATGCTTCTGAAAAGCATTTCAAGCTCGACAAACTCAGCAAACATCCCTTCTTTATCCTCTGGCTCTGAATATTCTTCTTTTATGACAATGATATCTTTATCATCTTTTAATTTTTCAATATACTGCTTCATAGTTTGGTCTAAGTGTTCCTTTGGCTTCCCAAGCATTTCAACTATCAGCCTCGTATGAAGCCAGCCTTCAGCAATTTTCTTATTGATTTCCTTCTTGTCCATCAAACCTTTCTCCATATGAGCATTATGACAAACAGGCCAAATGCGCTGACAATGAAATATTTGACTAATTTCTTTGCTTTCACTGTTGTCGATTCATAAACATCTGCGTTTAAAACAACGCTGCCTGTTACTTTATTTATGCTGTCAAATTCAAGTTCATTATTAAAGCTTTCGGAATCGAATTCCGCTTGTGTTTTGCCTGCAGTTTCTCCCTGGCTTTTAAGGGATATTGCTTCTTTTCCGGAATATTCCTGATTAAAAATCAGCTCTACTGCCTTTGAAACGGATTTTAATGATTTTCTTGCTGATGAATTCAGTTTAACCATTAATTTGTAATCTCCCGGATCAATATTTTCATCATCAACAATAATGGGCAAGTAAAACTGCAGAGACTCATTTTTACCTAAAGCCAGATGCTTCTTATTCTGCATCGGATCAGTTATGCTTTTCCTTCCTTTGAAAACATAAGCCCATGCATCGAAATCCTTCTCGCCGTCAGCTGTGTTTATTGCCGTAATATTCACAACAAATCCCTTGCCAAATTCGATCGCGGTTGGCGAGGCGATATTAAATCTTACTTTGTCATAAACAAAGCTCGTTGTTGGAGCTTCGCTTTCCTGCTCAAGGTTCAAAGGTGTCTGGCTGCTGGTATCCGAACTTGATGTTTTATAGCTTGTCACAGTCTGGCACAGGCTGCTTGTTGTTCCTTCAACATAGACTGTTTCCTCATCAGCAGCATCTAACCCTTCAACAACTAAATTATAGTTTCCATCTGAGATTGCGCCGTTGCAGTTGGCTTCGATCTGCACAGGTATTGTTATTGTATGATTCTGGTAATTTCCATAAATATTTGTGCTTGTTGTCTTGCTTATCTTCTCTTCGCTGCCATCTTCAAGCCATGCCTGAACACTTGTTTTTGTTGAATTCCCTTTGTAAATGATGACCTTGAATCTCAAGGAATCTCCGAATTTCGCCTTATCATCAGTTCCAAGATAAACCTCATCTATCTGTATGATTGAATTGTCAGTCCTGGCTGCTCCCCTTACAACAACCATCTTTTCAGAGTAATCGTCTGTGCTGTTCGTGTCGTTGCAGGCAACATAAGCAATCCTGTTTTTTATGAAGAAAACTTGGTCAAGCTCGTCTATGCTCGGGCTCCATGATTTCTGGTTTGTGTTGGTTGTATTTGTCCTGCTTCCAATCTGCGCTCCGAATAAATCTTCTTTCCAGTATTCAATCGTATAAAGAAAGGTTTCATTATTCAGATTGTTGTAAAACTTTATTGATTCGTTTGTAAGGTAAATTGTATTTTCAGAACTGAGATTTATTGAGATGTTGCAGGGAACTGAGCTTGTATCAATGACTGTGAAGTTTTTGCATGCAAAATCATTTGATGAATTTGCGTCATTGACAGTTGAATTAACGATCAAACCGCAGAGAGAGTAATTGCCAGCCATATTTGGGGTGAATTCACCTGTATCTGAAGTTGTGTAAGAATTGAGATTTGTGATGTTAAAATAACCTTCTTTTATCAGAGATGACTCGTTAGTTATGTTGTAATAAACTGTTGCATTGATGTGGTCTGTTTGACCAGTTATATGGTCTAAGTTTTCTATTTTAAAGAGGCCAGTATATTCACCACCCAAATAGATGATATCGTTTAGATTAGCAGTCAATTCGAGGCCTTTTATCGTTGCATTTGTTTGATTGGTTTGGTTTGTTTGCGCAGAAATGTTGTTTATTGCGCCGGGCGTTGGGCTTCCTTCCTGCCAGCTGTTGTTATAAAATTGCCAAGATCTTCCAGAAGACTTTATAGTCATATTCCAAGAAAAATTGCTGACAAGGGCGTTATTCTCATCATATAAAAAAACACTCTCATTATCATCCTTCAAGCCATTTCCTATTGTAACCAGTTCGATGCAACTTTCATTTGAAACATTGAAAGCAGAGCAACCTATTGCAGAATCAACAATCAGGCCAAAACCATTTGCCGAAATATTTAGATTTATGATGTCGTTGCTGCTTAAATCTCTAATCGTCCAGTTAATCAAAGAAATATTGGAGTCATTCTCATTATAAATTTCCACCCATTCATCTCCAAATATGTTGTTTGTATGCGGCATGATTTCATTTAATCTGACAGCGCCAACAATAAAAGAAAAAACTAAAAATACAATAATAAATAAGAAAACTCCTACTCCCAAACGCCAGGTATCTTTTCTTTGCAGTCTGCGCATTTTCCCTTCACCAAGTTATTGCTTAAAACACTGAAGAATCCGGTTCTCTCTATTAAAAGCTTTTTGCATTTCGGGCAGTATGTGTTATTGTACTCATTAGCTACATTGCCAACATAAACATAATTAAGACCAACCTTCTTAGCAACATCATGAGCTTTTTTCAGTATTTCAACCGATGTTGATGGCTTGCCTGTTAATTTGTATGTCGGGTAGAATGCTGTAAAATGAAGCGGAACATTAGTGCCAAGATTCTCTTTTATCCAGATGCACATTTCCTCTATTTTCTTAAGATCGTCATTTAAGGTCGGGATTATGAGATTTGTAATTTCGATCCAAGTTCCGGCTTTCTGCATTGACTTTAATGCTTCCAAAACCGGCTTTAATTTTGCATCAGCTATTTTTTTGTAAAATTCTTCTGTAAAGCCCTTAATGTCAACATTCGCTGCATCTATGTATTTGTACAATTCCTTTAACGGTTCAGGATTTATGTATCCGTTTGTAACCATTATATTTTTTAACCCTTTTTTCCTTGCCAGTTTTGCTGTATCGAGAACATACTCATAGAATATTGAAGGCTCATTGTATGTGTAAGATATTGATTTAGAGCCTGAGTTGATTGCCTGCCTTACAGCATCTTCAGGCTCCAGAATTGTTGTTGGCGCTTCTCCTGCATTTGCCTGGCTTGTTGTCCAGTTTTGGCAATGAAGACAATGTAAATTGCATCCAGTTGTGCCTATTGAGAATGACGTGCTGCCTGGCAGAAAGTGATATAAGGGCTTTTTTTCAATCTGATCAACTGAAACTGCGCAAGGCTCTGCATAAACCAATGAAAATAGTTTGCCGTCTATGTTTTTCCTGACTCTGCAGTCTCCGATCTCGCCTGGATTTATAGCGCAGAATCTGGGGCAGAGCTGGCATTGGATGATGTTTTCTTTCAGTTTTTTATAGTAAAGGGCTTGTTTCATATATTGTTAGAATAAAAGAAACTGAATTTATAAAGATTCCTATAAAATAAGCGCTAAATCTGATGACCTAAAAAGGCGTTTTCTTACTCCTAATTTTGCGATAACAACTATTTTATCTTCAATTTTTTCTGTTTGCAATCCGTTCTTCGAACAATAATCTTTAAGATTTTTCAAACAGCTCAGGGCTATTTCATAGGCATCTGTGTATGTCAGATCAACAGCTATTGCCGCCATATACTTTCCTGTTGCTGCAACAAAATTGCCCATTATTTCAAATTTTGCACCTTCGCTGATTAATTGATCTGCTTTTTCGTGCCCCATTGTTCTTTTCACGTGATAATGTTTGCTCATTTTACTCGCTAATTTCGTCCAATATCTTCTTTGCAGCCTCAACCTTGTTCTCAGCGCCTGTTATCGGCCTTCCTATCACAATATAATCTGCGCCTTGCTCAATCGCTTCTTTAGGCGTCATAACTCTTTTCTGATCCTGGCTAGCTGACCATAAAGGCCTTACTCCCGGCGTTACAATCAGAAAATCACTGCCGCATGCCTGCCTTATTGCCTTGATCTCCTGCGGCGAAGCTATCACTCCATCTAATCCGGCTTTTTGCGCTAATTTTGCCAGATGAACAACCTGCTCTTCAACTGTTCCATTGATTCTTAATTCGTTGTTTAATGTGGTTTGATCAATGCTCGTCAATACAGTCACGCCTAAAATAAATGGTTTTTTAATTCCGAGCTCTGCTGATTTTTTCTTGACTGCTTCTGCTGCATCATACATCATCTTATAGCCGCCGGAAGCATGAATATTAAACATATAAACCCCTAACTTTGTGGCTGCTTCTGCTGCTTTTGCAACAGTATTTGGAATATCATGATATTTAAGATCAAGAAAAACCCTGCCGCCAATTTTGTTTATTTTTTTTACAATTTCCGGGCCTGTTGCTGTGAAAAGCTCTTTGCCAACTTTGTAAGCTCCGACATGATCTTTCAGCTCTGAAACTAATGCTTCTGCTTTTTCAATGCCGTCAACATCAAGCGCAAGGATTAGTTTGTCTTTTGGTTGCATTTTTATTTCCTCAGCTTTAATTCTGAAACACCATACTGCTTGAAACCTTCTTCAACATGCGCAATAATCTCATGATCTGGCTTGTAAGCTTTTACAGCCAATGGCAGCATCTGAAATGCATCAGTCATTGCATAATAAGGAACATTGATCTCTTTTAATTTTTCTTCTACACTTAAGCCGTCATCCCTTTTTTCCATCCTGTTTACAAGTCCGACTGCTGCAACAACATTTACTTTTGCCTCTCTTAATGCAGCTATTGCATCTATCAAAGATCCACCTGTTGTTGTAACATCTTCCAAAACAACAACATTCTGGCCTTCTTTAATCGGGCCAATGTAATATTTGTCTTTTGGATCGCCATGCTCCTTCGGCTTTCCTCTGCCAATAATCAAGGGATAATTTTTGTTTTTCAATATGTGAGCTCTTTTGTAATTTAGGATCAATGCGAACTTTGTAGCGCCTTCCGGAACTCCGTAAAAATAATCCGGATTCAGATTTTTTTCATTTGAAAATGCCTGTATGAAATCAGCAAGCTTATCCATCACACCAACGTAATCAAGCAGATTTCTGCAGTTTGCATACCAGTATGACAGCCTGCCGGACTTCAGTGTTATTGGCTGCTCAAAAAATCCTACAACCTTCTGCTGTATCAAAAACTTATTGAACTTCTTCTGGTTGAATACCTTCATTTTCTATCGCCCCTTCATCTGTTTCTTCAGATTCTATTTCCCCGCCCTCTTTCTTAAAAGGGTTCTTCACAATATAGCTTATTTCATTTGCTTTAATGTCATTTATCTTTCCATTCTCAAAAACAACATCGCCATTAACAATTGTCATCACAGGCCAGCCTTTTAGCTTCCAGCCATTGAAAGGGGACCACTTACATTTTGTAAATAAGTCCTCATTACTGACTTCTTTTTCAAGCATCGGATCAACAACAACCAGATCCGCGTCATACCCTTCTTTAATAAAGCCTTTGTTTCTTATTTGGAAAATCTTTGCAGGATTCTCGCAGCACAACTGGACTAATTTTTCCATTTTTAATTTTTTGTTCAAAACTGCATTAAAAAGCAGAGGCAGCATTGTTTCAACTCCTGGAACTCCATGAGGAAAGTTTTCTTTTTGCTTTTCCTCAATTGTATGAGTAGCATGATCTGATCCAATTGTATCTACCTTGTTTTTCTCAATAGCAAGCCATAATGCTTCCTGATCTTTTTTCGATTTTAAAGTAGGCTTCATTTTGAAAAAAGAATTCTTGTCATCTTCCTCGCTCAAGAATAAATGATGCGGAGTAACTTCAACAAAAACCTTGTTTTTTATTTTATTCTTTTTAAGGATATTAAGCTCATTTTCAGTTGAAATATGGCAGAGATATAGTTTATTTTTGGTTTCTTTGATCAGATTTATTGCTTTCAAAACGTTCTCAGCTTCAGCATGGCATGTGATCATTTTGTAATTAGTGAAGATAAAATTCAATGCTTCATCGTTATTTATCAGAAGATTGCCTGTTGTAGCATCCATATATACTTTTACAGAAGCAGCATCGCTGTCTTTTAATTTTCTTATTTCATTCATATCCTCAACAGTTGATCCAAAATGAAAGCCGTAATTCACAATTGACTTCTTTGCCAGTTCTCTTTTTTCAGTAAGCAGATCGATCGTGGTTGTCGGCGGGATCGTATTGGGCATATCAATTATTGTTGTAACTCCGCCTGCAGCAGCTGCGCAGCTTCCTGTAAAGAAATCTTCCTTGTGCGTCAATCCTGGCTCTCTGAAATGGACATGGCTGTCAATCAGGCCAGGCAATATTATCTTTCCTGCTGCATCTATGAATCTTGACGTTGTTATTGCCTTTTCATCTGTTATGCCTTTTATTTTTCCATCAGCGACAAGAATATTCTTTTTCTGCAGTTTTCCATCAGTAAAAACATCTGCGTTTGCAATGAACAGGCTCATAATTTCACCTTTTTTCCGGATGCATCCCTTCTGTAATCACCAAATTCTTTTAATTTTAAAGCTTCCTCTCCTTGTATGATCGGCCCATCTGTGCAGACTCTAAAGCCAGAATCATCCATGCAGCACTGTCCGCAAATCCCGAATCCGCATTTCATATAGCGCTCTAAGCTAAGTTCGCAATAAATTTTTTTATTTTTGCACATCTCTGCAACTTTTTTCATCATCTTTTCCGGGCCGCAGCTGTAAACTGCATCAATGTGGTTTTTTTCGAGGAAATCTTTTAATAAGTCTGTTGCAAATCCCTTGACGCCAAAACTGCCGTCATCTGTTGTAACAAATGTTTTTATATTGCTCTTCTTCATTCTTTCTAGAAATAATAAGGCATCTTTTGTTCTTGCGCCTATGATAAAATTCACATTGATCTTCTTTTTTACTGCTTCATCTGCTAAAAAAGCCAATGGACCGCAGCCGCAGCCTCCGCCAACCAAAACAATATTTTTGCCTTTCAGATTAAATGACTTCCCGTATGGCCCGCGGATTCCTACAAGATCGCCTTCTTTTAAGCTGCACATCTTTTCTGTGAACGGGCCGATGCAGGCAACAGTTACTGCAAATTTTTTATCATCCTGATAAGATATGGAAAATGGCTTTTCATCGAATCTTGGGATCCACAAGTTAATGAACTGCCCCGGCTCGGAATCCAGCCTGTAATCAAAGATAAAGGTTTTTATTTTACTGGCTTCATTTACAATTTTTTTAATTTGCAAAACAATTGGCTGTTCAGTTTTCATGCGCTTTCCCTATTATCTCCTTTAAATTTTTGTAGCCTTCTTTTTTCATAAATTCTTCAATCTCACTGCATACTTTTTTGAAAACATCAATGCCGCGGTAATAAACACCGCTTCCGATCCCGACAGCAGTTGCGCCAGCCATGAGCATTTCAACAGCATCTCTTCCGTTTGTAATGCCTCCGGTTCCAATTATCGGGATTTTAACTGTTTCATAAATGTCATAAACGCATCTTACAGCTATTGGCCTTAATGCAGCTCCTGAAATCCCGCCCATTTTGTTATGAAGAATTGGCTTTGCTGTTTTGATGTCAATCACCATGCCTGGGCCGGCTGTGTTCACTGCAGTTATTCCATCTGCTCCTGCAGCCTCAACAGCCTTTGCAATTTCTTTTATATTTGAAACATTCGGGGATAATTTAACAAAAACAGGAATCTTTGTGCTGTTTTTCACAATCTCGGTTACGCTTGCGGCAACTTTTGCATCAGCTGCAAACAGCTTTCCAAACTCCGCCTCTACATTTGGGCAGGAAATGTTAACCTCAATTAAATCCGGCTTTGCTTCTGAAATTCTTTTTGCAGCTTCTCCAAATTCCGCTGTTTTGGATGCAAATATTGAGGCAATAATTGGTGTTTTGGATCTTTTCTTAAATTCCTTGACTTCCTCAATTCCGTTTTCAATTCCAGGGCTTGACAGGCCGACTGCATTTATCATCCCGCCTTCAAATGTAACGATCACCGGATTGCTGTGGCCTTTTCTCTCTTCCAAAGAAATCGACTTTGTTGTGACAGCTCCTGCTCCGTTGTTTGCTGCATTGATTAATGAAGAAGCTGTTACGCCAAGGATCCCTGAAGCGAGGATTGTAGGATTGTCTAACTTGATTCCGCAAAGTTTTGTTGATAAAATTTTCATACCCCGCATACAAAAACAAAAATACAACTATAAAAAGCTTATGGAAGTTTGTTTATTTCAGCACAATGTCATTGCTCCCCATTGCCCGCTCGCAGTAATGGCACCTTATCTTTAAAGGGCTTTGATTTATGACATGAAATTTTGTTTTTATCTCCTCGTGGTTTGTTACGCAGTTTGGATTGAAACATTTCACAAACCCTTCAACTGTTTTAGGCATGGCTAATTTGTTTTTTTCAACAACCTTGAAATCTTTTATGATACTGAGAGTCGCTATCGGAGCCAGCAGTGCGATCTTATTGACTTCGTCCTCGCCAAGAAATTTCCCGCCTATCTTTATTATTCCTTTTTTTCCTGTTTTTTTGCTGTCAAGATTTGCTGCAACAGAGATTATTTCTTTGACGCTGTCAAGCTTAAGGATCTCGACAACCTTAAAAGTCATGTCTGAGGGAATATGGTCTATGACGGTTCCTTCCCTTATTGCGCTGACTTTCAACTGCTTCATTTTACTTTCCCCAAGACTAAGCTTAATAATGCCTGCCTTATCGGAATTCCATTCGCAGCCTGCTCAAAATAATACGCATATTTTGTGCCGTCAACATCTGTGCTTATCTCATTAATTCTTGGCAATGGGTGCAAAATTTTAAGATTTGGCTTGGCGTTTTTTAACGTGTCTTTTGTTATGATGTAAACATTCTTTACTTTTTCATATTCTGCCAGATCTGGAAACCTTTCCTTCTGTATTCTTGTTGAGTATAAAATATCTGCATTTTTTATAACTTCTTCAATCTGCGTATGCTCTGAATATTCTATGTTCTTTTTATCCAATTCCTCAAGGATGTAAGAAGGCATTTTAAGCTGCTCAGGTGAAACAAAAAACATCCTGCAGCCGAACATTGACAATGCTATTGCCAGGGAGTGTGTTGTCCTGCCATATTTTAAATCCCCGACCATTGCTATGTTCAGATTAGAAATATGCCCTTGAATCTTCTTTATTGTATAAAGATCAAGCAAAGTCTGCGTTGGATGCTGATTAGCTCCATCTCCGGCATTGATCACTGGAACATCTGAAACATCTGCTGCAACTCTTGCGCTTCCTTCCAAAGGATGCCTCATCACAATAATATCTGCATATCGCTCTACAATCCTGATTGTGTCTGCCAATGTTTCGCCTTTTTTGACAGAGCTGACAGAAGGATCAGCAAAACCCACTACTTTGCCGCCCAGCTTAGACATTGCAGATTCAAAGCTGAGCCTTGTCCTTGTTGATGGCTCGAAAAACAATGTCGCAAGAACCTTTCCATTTAATAAATTTGGCTTCGGCCTTAATTCAAGGCTTCTGGCAACTTCAAGAACGTGGATGATCTCTGCCTTAGAAAGTTCATTGATTGATATTATATCTTTTCCTTTGAAGCTCATTAAAAAAGTAAAGGAATTACGCCAGTTTAAAAGTATTGTTGTGATGAAAAGGTTATTTTGTTTTAGTACTACTGAAAAATAGAAAACGATATAAAACCGAGTTTGTAATTTTTAGCCATGGGTGATGGTGTCAGAGAAAATTGCGGAATATTTGGCTGTTTTGGTGTTCATGAAGCATCAAACAAAGCATTTTGGGCTGGATGGGCTTTGCAGCACAGAGGCGAGGAGAGCGCTGGGATTGTCAGTTCTGATGGCAACGAATTGTACTCAAGAATAAGAATGGGCCTGATTGCAACACCAGGAAATTTTGATCGTGATATTCTGATTGAAACATTGCCCGGCAATAGTGCAATAAGCCATACGCGCTACTCAACTATGGGAAATTCTACTTTGAAAAATGCGCAGCCGATTATTGTTGATGGCAAACATAAGATGGCCATTGCCCATAATGGGACTCTTGTTGATACTGACAAAACCAGAATTAATCTTATAACAGAAGGCGTGGTTTTCAGTTCTGAAACAGACAGCGAACTCATCGCTCAAAAATTTGCAAGATCAAGTAAAGATTCGCTTGACGAAAGAGTTTACGATTGTTTAGATGGTATAAGGGGTGCGTTTTCATTGGCTATCCTGACAAAAGATGCTTTAATTGGTGTAAGGGACGGCTTTAGGCCATTGGTTATTGGCAAATTGGGGGAAGGAATCTGTATAGCTTCTGAAACCTGCGCTCTGGATGCGATAAAGGCAGACTATGTCAGAGATGTGAGGCCGGGTGAATTTATTGTTGTGAACAACGAATCATTAAAAACGCAGGATAAATTCTATTCTTTTGATCTCGGCTTTCAGAATCCTTTTTGCATTTTTGAAGAAGTTTATTTTGCAAGACCGGACAGCATAATAAATGGTGTTTTTGTCAATGAACTAAGATTTGAGTTTGGACGGTCACTCGCCAGATCTTGTCCTGCGAAAGCAGATATTGTGGCCGCTATCCTGGATTCTGGATATCATGCGGCGCTTGGATTTAGTGAAGAATCTAAAATCCCCTATAAAGATGTTTATGTGCGAAACCATTATACTGGACGCGGTTTTATAAACCCCCGCCAAAGCGAAAGAGAGTCTGTAAATTCAATAAAATTAAATATAATGCGAAATGCTGTAAAAGATAAGCGCATCATCTTGGTTGACGATTCCATTGTTAGAGGCAATACGACACAAGGCAGGATCAACGATTTAAAAGCTGCAGGGGCAAAAGAAGTCCATCTTAGAATAAGCTGTCCACCACACGAATATCCCTGTTTTTATGGAATTGACTTTCCAACTCAAAATGAACTGGCATTTAATAAATTCGGCAAGTCCATTGAAAACATAAGGGAGTTTTTAGGTGCAGACAGCCTCTGCTATTTACCATTAGATGATATGCTGAATGTTGCTCAAAAAACAGGCTATAAGCACTGTGCTGCCTGCTGGAATGGCAATTATCCTGTAAAGTAATTGTCACCATTCTAAAATACTAATAAAAGTTAATAAAGCCACCAGATTACTTTTTCGATAAGAGGTGGTATAATGGCGTTTTTCAAGTTTGGGAAGAAAAAAGAGCAGTTTCCTTCGTTCTCAGATCTTGACATTCCTCCGCCTCCGTTGCCTTCTGAAGCTGAAATTCCTCCTATGCAGATTGCAGAGGAAGCTCATCCGCCTTCGGAATTGCCGGAAATAAAGCCAAGCGAATTTGAAAATTTGCCTGTTTTCGAAGAGTTTCCTGAGCTTCCTCCGATTGAATCTGTACCTGAAGAGAAAGAGCCAGAGTTGACTCGGTTTCAAAAAGAAGATATGAGAGCAGAGCTTGAAGCCAAAGATATAACCGAGCCGATATTTGTAAAATCCTCTCAGTTTAAAAATGTTCTTTTTGAAATAAACTCGATAAGGGAAAAATTAAAGGAATCTGAGACGATATTATCTGATCTGGAAGACATAAAAGATGACAGGGAATCTCAGTTCAAAAAATGGAATTCCCAGCTTGAGGATATTCAAAAAAAGCTTATGCTAATGGATAAAACACTGTTCAAAGGAGGATAAAATGCCTGGAATGCCTGTTTATGTAAAAATCGATGAATATAAGGAAGTTCTGGATCTGCTCAAAATAATAAGAGCAAGGCTGGAAGAAGCAAAGGAAACGTTAAACAGAATAAATGAGCTGAAAAACAGCGAGGATTCTGAGCTTGAAGGATGGGGCGGCGACATTGATGAAGTTGAAAGAAAGATTGATTTCATAGACAGGACATTGTTCGAGCCTGAAAGGCTGTAAGATGAAAAGCGAAGAAGATCTTTTCTATATCGGAATAAAAGAGCCAACCAGCATGAGAAGGGAGATCCTTGAAACTTCAAAGCTGATTGTCCAGTTATTGCAGAGATATGAAAACTTCAGGCTGCTGAAAGCTGAAAAAACAGGGGAGATTGTAAAATTAAGGAGCGCAGTAAATGATATCAACAGTTTGTTCTTTAAATTAAGGGCAGAGCTGCCGAAAACAAAATTAAGAAGCAAGGTTCCTGAAGAAGAAGCAGAAGAAAAGCCGAAGAAAGAGAAAAGATCCAAGAAAGATATTAAAGTGCCTGCTGAAAAAACAAAGAAAAGCAGTGTGGATGAGCTGGAAGATCAATTAAAAGAAATCGAAGCAAGGCTTGGAAATTTAAGTTAACTTTTTATATAAAGCGATTATTCTAAACTGTATGCGGAGTTGCCGGAGTGGCCAAACGGGATAGTTAGCCTAGAGCCATTGGCAAGGCTAATCCAAACTCAAGGCATTTGAGTGTTGAGTGCTCAATTGGAGTGCGATGAAAGAATCAATGTAAGTCATCTATTGGCTTAGTGCCTACGCAGGTCCGAATCCTGCACTCCGCATTAATAATTCTGTTATGGGCCCTTTTTATTTTAATATGAATAATAAAAATTCCAACCAATCATGGTGCCTACGGACAAAAACTTTGTTTTTGCCCTACTCGGCACCCCGTAAGGGACAACCCCTGCCTCGTCGGCACCATGGTTGGAATTTTCTTGTAAGAAAAAACACCACCACTGACGCAGACAGGGGGAGGGTTGGCTCCTACGGAGTACCCTGTAGGGCAAAATTTCGCAAAGAAATTTTGGCCGTCTGCTGTCAGTTGTGGTGGTGTTTTTCGTAAATATGCATTTCTCACTTGACTTCTGCGAAAGCTTTAAATAAAACATCTTTTAAGATATCGCTATGAAGCCGCTTTTTGAATGGGGAGACATTACATTTGGCATAATAAGCGGAGTTCTTTTAATAGCTGCAACTGGCAAATTCATCAATATCCCCAATGCTGATTCATTCCTGCCGATCTCGCTGGTTTTGTTCATAATATCTGCAATCCTGAATCTTGTTTTTAATTTCAAAGACATGCATAAGGAAAAAAAGGCATTTTTAGCTTCACTGCACGGAATTATTGATATATTGCTTTCCATTGCATTATTGGCAGTTGCCTTTGGCCTTGAGATGCCTTTTTCCGCAGTATTTCAGGATCCAAATATCAGATTCGGGATAGGTATATTCTTCATTGCTGCCAATGTATTGTGGCTGTTTGTAGAATAAATGTTATTTGTAATTTTTTGGGGCTTAAATAAAAAGGAGAAGTTGTAGAAATAGATTATTATCATTTAACAATACTTAATTCTTGCTAATATTTATAAATAAAGTCATATTCTTAATGTGCATGATTAAGGGATTAGTTGCTTTAGTAAAAGAAAGAGAAGAAGTTCCAAAGTACAAACCCTTATTTGGTAAATATCATGTTTCTGTAGTTAATGATTATCCTGACTCAAGGGCATTATATGTAGGAGATCAAAACAGTCCTCTTGCTATTTTGAATGTAAGTAAAGATAAAAATCCTAGGCTTCATGCAAGTTTTGCCAGTAATAGTCCTACTGCCGATTTAGACGCATTCAAACAATTATATGAGGATGCAAAAGAACATTTCTCAAGAGCAGGCGTAAGAATAAACACACCTAGAACTCATAAAGTTTTCCCTGGATTAAAAGACTATACTGATGAGGAACTTCCAGATTTTGGTCAGAATTTTGGACAATTAAGAAAATTAGAGATAACAAAACTTCCTGCTGTTTTTCTTACGACATCAACCCTGATGGGTTATCAAAAAGAGCCAAAACTAACAACAGGAGAAATTGCAAAACAAGTATATGAATCGGTTGATGCTTATCTTCTAAGTAGATTTCCTGACCAAGAAGAAGAAATAGTCCCTTATGGATCATTTGGATCAATCAGTAAAGGGTCTAAAATATGGACTCTCAAATCAGGTCTGTATGTGACATTTGAGGCCCCCATGTTTGATGATTCTCCTTGGGCTATTGATATGCAGGTTAATTCAGACGAAACTCATTCTCTTGAAGAGGTTTTAGATTTAGGAAAAGATATCAGAGAACATATCCTCTCTAAGTTTGAAGTCGAATTTTTTGATTATGAAGCCAATCATTCTTTTGCTATTGATTTAGGTGATTTAAATAAAAGAAGGCTACAGAGTGCAGTTGAGTCACCTCCAAGAATTTCTGATCAATAATTATTTCTATTTTTCTCAGTATCAACCACAAAATCATATCTTAATACTAACTCCCACATAATCTCCTTATACCTTTCCCCCAATTAGAAATAAGATTATAAATGGCGCCTCCGTCAAACTCTCACAACAGCGAACATATGTTATGCTCAACACCTTACCAGCTCTTCAAACAACAGGCCCTTTCTCTTGGTCATTTCCAGGCTGACAACCAAGTTCGTTTCTGTTTTTTCAACATCATCTGCAGGTATAAAGAACCACTGCTCTTTCTTGAATTTTATTGCCAGCCATGGCTCTGCGCCGAACAGGGTTGAAAATTCTTTGAGGTCTTTGATCTCTTCTTCTGTAAAATATTTTTTAGTGTCATTTATCACCTTGCTCTCAATTGCCAGCTTTCTTACATTATTGCCAGCGAGAATGTCTGCGCTGGGGTATTTCATTGAGCCAGATCCGGCAACGCGGGCAGCAGCCCATCCATTTACAGCCCAGAACTTATGGATCAGCTCTCTTTCAGCATTTATCCCCTTGCTTTTCCTGCTCATAAGCTCATGTAATTAAGAAAGATTTAAATATATTTAGTATTTTAAGCTCATTATGCCTGAAAAAAGAATACTTCCTTTAGCTGCAATGGAGAAGATCCTGAAAAATGCAGGCGCAGAGCGTGTTTCTGATAAAGCAAAAGTTGCCATGAAAACTGTTTTGGAAGAGATCGCTGATGACATTGCGCAGCAGGCTATCAAGTTTTCAATGCATGCCGGAAGAAGAACAGTAAAAGCGGATGATATAAAGCTGGCTGCAAAATCTTAGTTAAGAAAACTTAATTTACGCAACTTCATTCCAACCCAAGCTCTTTCGCATTTTTTTCTGCTTCGCCTTCTCCAAGATCAATTCCCAGTTCTCTCAATCTCTTGCGGATAAAATAACGCGGATACGCATATCCTGATTTTTCTCTAACGACCGCAACTCCGCCGGCTTTTGAGATTATTGTTTTATCAGACCATCTCTTTATCAGTTTTATTAGCTCGGCTTTTGGTAGAACTTTCCTTATTTCAGGAATTTTTTCGCCTAAGATATTCAGGAACATATTTGGCGAGGGAATGTCAAAACAGAAATAATATGGGTTTAAATGGTATTCAAACTCTGGCCCGATTGCAGCAATATAATCACGATCAGATGTGCCATCGTATGCCATTATGATGTTTTTATCGTTGATTGCACAAGATAACACTTTTCCTACATCTTCTTTATCAAAGATAGACTCTGATTGGCAAACAATTTCACCACCCGAAATATAAAACCTTATGAATTTTCCGACTTTGCAAAGACCATATTTTGATTTATCATCAATAAAATAAGATTTTTCTAAATGTACTCCTTTGGCAACGTAATATTTTGGGTCTCTCCAATCAAAATATGATGGATTAAGTGAATTGAGGGAATGCTTTGATTTAGTTTTTGCTGCAATTCCATTCCAGAATTCATCATCAGAATATCCTGACCTTCTGAAGCAATTTACAATGTGGCCAAGAATAGTAAATTTATTTTTTTGTTTAACTATAAAGGTCAATTCAAAACGTAAGCCGCTCATTTTATTCTCTCCAAGTAATTTATATGTGTTGATCAGATCGTCTTTTTGTAATGCCCCATATTATTTGTTCGTCTTACATTAAATTTCTACTTTCATAAAATCATACGCGCATAAAACATTATCAAAAGCTTCTTTCGCATCTTCAAACAGCTCTTCTGTTGTTTTGTATCTCTGGCTGAAATGCGTTATTATCAGTTTCTTGACATTTGACTTGCCCGCCAATAATGCTGCCTGCTTTGCTGTAAGATGCTTGTATTCCAGCGCTTTTTCTTCCAATTTAGATGTATATGCAGCTTCGCAGATCAGCAAATCAGCATCTTTTGCCAGGTCATAGCATGATTTGCACATGACAGTGTCATTTATGATTGTTATTTTCTTTCCTTTTTCAATGTACGTTGCTTCTTTTGATGTTATTTTTTTGTTTTTGAAAACAATGCTTTCTCCCTGCTGCAGCTTTCCAACCAAAGGGCCCTGCGGAATGCCGAGCTTCTTTATTGCATCAATGTCAACTTTTCTCCTGTCTTTTTCAATGAAATTAAACCCAAATGATTTTATTTTGTGCTCTAATTCAAGAGCTTCAAGATAAAAATCCTCATTTTCAAATAATTTTCTTTTCTTTATTTCGGTTATTTTTAATTCTATGTTGCAGTCGAAGACAAAGGCCTGAAACATTGCCTTGAAGCGTTTTTTTGTTCCTGCTGGCCCGTAAATCTCCAGTATTCCGGAATACCTGCTTGCGCTCAATGTCTGCAATAAGCCAGGAAGGCCAAGAACATGATCTCCATGCCAGTGGCTTATCAGTATCTTTGTGATTCTTGTCGGCCTGATGTCTGCTATTCTCAGCTGCCTCTGCGTTCCTTCTCCGCAGTCAACCAAGATGCCTTCATTCTTGTAAGTAAGCAGAAGCGCGCTGTGATTCCTTTCCTTGGTCGGCACCATGCATGATGTTCCTAAAAATACGATTTCCATACAGCTTAAAATCTCATTTTCATATTTAATGGTTTCTATATTTAAGATAAAAAAGAAATGTTTTTAAAGGAACTGACAATAAACAAAGATATGGCTGAGGAAATTAAAGAAGAGCAGAATAAGGAACGGCAAATTGAGAAAAAGCCAAAAGAAACAGTCACAGCTATTTTTTCAAGAGAGAGGATCATAACAGAAGACAGCGATGCTGCCCGCGAACTGTACAATCAAAGCAGATATGGCGTTGTTCTCACGAACAATAAAGTGCAGCTTTCTTTGCTTGAAGGGCTTTATCTGATGGAAAAAGGAAGGGTGAAGATTACTGATGACAGGAACAGGGAAATCAGTTTTGATAATTATCTTAAAAAAGCAAAAAAAGTTGAGCCGAATTTCTGGATAAGATACTGCGTTTTCAAGGATATAAGGGACAGAGGCTACATAATAAAGACTGCACTGAAATTCGGTGCTGATTTTCGCATTTATGACCGCGGTGTAAAGCCAGGGGAGGATCATGCAAAATGGATTGTTTATCCTGTGCATGAAGGCGAAAGTTTGACATGGTATGATTTCGCTGCCAAGAACAGGGTTGCGCATTCCACAAAGAAAAGATTGTTGATCGGTGTCGTGGATGATGAGGCAGATGTGAGCTATTGGGAAATAAGATGGGTAAGGCCATAATCATAAAAATCAAATTATCTGCGATTTTATCAAACTTTTTTTCTATTTGAGTTTATTTGGGATTAATTTAGCTAAAATCTGGTTTAAAAGTTCAAATTGTTCTTTCCTATATAAAACATATTTATATGACTTATTGCCCGTTAATTTAAAACTAACAACATAACCAAAATAAAGAAATAGCCGCTTTTTGATGGTTGCCTCGATAATAGACTCATAAGGAATTTCAAAATTCTTTTCATTTGAATCCAATATCTGCTGGGGGCCCATTGCTCTAATCATCTCTTCGCCTTTTTCTTTTAGCTTTCCAACAGCAGCAAGCGAATAAGCAGCAGATATGGAGTGGCCTCCAACACTCAAACCAACAGCGGGCAATGGTACTGCTGCAACTAAGATTCTTCTATCTGTAAAAAATAGTGCATTTTCAGGGTGTGTAACTGCCCCAATGCTTCCAACAGGCAACCTTACCCCGATACTAATTTGTTTAGCAGAAAAAGGAGTTGAAGCCAAAGCAATACCGTATACTGCTGCAATTATTCTTTCAGCCATTCGTTCATAAATGCGAGCCATATTTAAATAACTTTCTTTTTTAATTTATTGAGTACCGCAATAAATGCCTTTGTGCTTGACTTAAACCATAAAAAAGTATATAAACTCGTAACAACTTTCTATACTTATGCCATCAGATACGCCGGATAAAGTGCTGCAGATCGTAAGGATGAAAGGCCCTTTATTGCCGATTGTGATTTCTAAGGAGCTCAATTCTAACACATTGTTTGCTGCTGCAATGCTGTCTGACTTAGTTGGAAGGAAGCTTATCAAGATATCTAACATTAAAGTCGGAGGCTCGCCGCTTTATTATGCATCTGGACAGGAATATAGATTGCAGAATTATTATAACTATCTTAATGACAAGGAAAAGATTGCCTATGATATGCTCAAGGATAAAAAAGTGCTGGATGAAATAAAATTAGATCCTGTTATAAGGGTGTCATTAAAGCTTATGAAGGATTTTGCAGTTCCTGTGGCTGTTAATGAAGGAGAAGCGCAAAAAGTGTTCTGGAAATGGTATCTGACTCCGCAGAATGAGGCTGACGAATTGATAAAAAATATTTTAAATCCTGTTGAAGAGAAAAAGCCTGAAATAAAAGTTGTAAAAGAAGAAAAAGCTGCTGAAGAAAAGTCACTCGATGAAAAAAGAAAGGCCGTGGAAGAAAAAGCCAGGAAGATTGATCTTGAGATGAATAAATTGGATGAAATGAAAAAGAAGGACGTGACGCAGAGAAAATTAGAAGCAGAGAAGCCAAAAGAGCCTGAAAAAGAAATAAAAGATGAATTTTTTGAAAGAATAAAAAAATACTGCGCTGAAAAGAAGATTGAGATCATAGAATATAAAATCATAAAGAAAAAATCAGAGCTGGACCTTGTTGTAAGAGTTCCGTCTGCTGTCGGTGCTTTGGAATATTACTGCAGGGCAAAAGACAAGAAGAATATTAGCGAGGCTGATTTAAGCACAGCATTTATTCAAGGCCAGGTTAAAAAACTGCCTGTCTTGGTATTAACAACCGGCGATCTCAACAAAAAGGCGTCTTCAATGCTGCAGAATGAGTTTAAAGGAATGAATGTCAAGAAAATATGAAAAGGCAGCAACAATGGCGGTGCCGAGCAGGGCGAAGCGAACATGGTGAGCTTTGACCGTCACCTGCCATTTTTGTTGTTGCCCCGATGCTGTATAACTACAAAAATAATACAATAAAATGGGCGTTGCAATAACAGAGCTATTAGTCAAAAAAGAGATCAAGATAGAATACTTGAAAAACAAGATTGTGGCTGTTGATGCTCCCAACTGGCTCTATCAGTTTCTGACAACAATAAGGCAGAGAGACGGAACGCCTTTAATGGATTCTTCAGGCAATATAACATCTCATCTTGTCGGATTGTTTTCAAGGACAGCTAACCTAATGGATGAAGGGCTAAAGCTCGCTTATGTTTTTGACGGAAAAGCTCCTGCATTGAAAGAAGAGGAAAGGGAAAAAAGAAAGCAGGCAAAAATTGAGGCCGAAAGGAAGTATAAGATCGCAGTTGAAAAAGAAGATGTTGAAGAGATGAAAAAGTATGCTTCGAGAACATCAAGATTAACTGGCGAGATGATTGGCGAAGCGAAAGAGTTGATCGCAGCGCTTGGCCTGCCTGTTGTTGATGCGCCTTCAGAAGGAGAAGCCCAGGCAGCGCATATTGCTGCAAAAGGGGATGCTTATTGCTCTGCATCGCAGGATGCAGACGGCTTATTGTTCGGAGCAACAAGGCTTGTGAGGAGTTTAAGTGTTGCCGGTAAAAGGAAGAAAACGAATAAGCTTGGTTATGTAACAATAGAGCCGGAATTGATAACGCTTGCAGAAACCTTAAACGAACTGGGCATTGACAGGGAGCAGTTAATTGCTTTAGCAATGTTGGTTGGAACTGACTATAACAATGGCGGAATTAAGGGAATTGGCCCAAAGAATGCATTAAAATTGGTTAAAGAATACGGCAAGGATTTTGACAAAATGTTCAAAAATTCAAAATGGGGTGATTTCTTTGAGGTTGATTGGAAGACTGTATTCGATCTGTTCAAAAACATGCCTGTAACAGATGACTATAACTTGAAATGGAATGCTGTTGATGAAGAAAAGATAAGGGAGATTCTGATCGAGAAGCACAATTTCTCTGAAGAAAGGGTTGAGAGCTCTTTGAAGAACTTAATTAAAAAGAAAGAAGAAAAAAAGCAGAAAGGGTTAGGAGAGTTTTTTAATTGAAAATAAAAGAAGAAAGAATTAAACTTATCTTGTCGTATTACCGCCAGTTTGGTTAGTTAAATTGGTTGGGCTTTAAATGCAGGCACCATCTTTGCACTTGTTTGTACATTTGTAACCTAGTGTCGAATAACTCATCCCATTACCACCTACGAAACTGATTTCACTACAAAACACTTCGGCAACGGATGTGTTTGCTTCATAACAATAATCAGTATGGTTCTCACATTTCGTTCCACCACATACAATCGCTGTTCCCTTAACAGCATAATTCTTTCCACCATCGGAATCTGTACAAGTATATGTTAACGTCGTGGTCTGATTGCCTGTAGTTTGATTTGGCGGTTGGATTGGGGGGATTATATCCGGAATACAAGCGCTGTTCAGGCAGCCATTTGGGCATTTATATTTTACTGAAACTGCATTAGCGCCTTTGCAATAATACTCCTTTAGCGCATACTTGTCCGTGCTGCTGCAGCTATCCAGATATATGGCTATTTTTGATGCTGTCACCTGGACAGAGCCCGCAGTATAATAATTCAGGCCGCCATCGCTATCCTTGCAGCTTCGCGGAATCTTTTTAGCTTCCCCTGTTGCGCAGCCGGCCAAAACAAACATCAAAGCCACTAAAGAAACCATTCCCAATAGCAAAGTTGTTTTCTTCATTTTTTCGCCCTCAAACAAGCTCCATTCGCGCAGCCATATGGGCATTTATATGCTACATTGGCTATTGAATTGCTGCTGCAATAAAACTCCCACAATGTCGAATTCGTACAACCATCATTAATCGAAACTGAAACATTTGGTCTTGGGATATAAGTTACAATTCCCATTTTATAATAGTTCTTGCCTCCGTCAGAGTCTCTACATGCTGGCTTGGCGCATCTTTTCTCAGCCGTATTTGTGCCATTTCCAAGTGCAATATTGGAAATTAACAGGGCGTCTCCGGGCGTTACTTGCCCATCTTCACTTACATCCGCACAGCATATGTTGTTTATTTTTAACAATCCAAGATAAATATTAAATGTGAGTTCAGAGTCCGTCTGACTAATTCTACCATCACCATCTATATCACCAACAAGCTGGCCGCTCTTGCAGGTTGCAGCTTTGGCTTTGGCTTCCCCTGTTGTGCATCCTGCCAAAACAATCAATACTGCCGCTAAAGCAAAAAATCCAAGAATAAACCTCTTTTTCATTTTGTCGCCTCCGATTTCGATTTTTTCTTTTTTTATTATTCTATGTGTTTTAAATTTATTTTGGTTCTTGTTTTCTCTGTCCTTTTATTTCCTTTTTCAATTTATTTCTTTCGGTCTTAATCAAAAGATAAATCGTAACCAAGATAATGACAAGCAATATCAAGCCAAATGCTCCTGAAGAGGCTGTTTCATCAAATCCAAAGGCTTTGCCCGTCTTTGCCAATAACGATCTCCCTTGCGTTACTTCATAGCATTTTTTACCTGCATTTCCGTATGGCGCCTGCTTAAGATAATAATTGAATGCCATCACGCTGTCATTCTGGCTGATCACTCCATTGTTGTCAACATCAACGCAGCATTTATTGAACGGCGCTGCCTCAATTCCCTGCACAATATTTGTTATAAGCAAAGCATCTCCAGGTGTTATTGTTCTGTCGCCATTTGCATCGCCAATTATCGATGTAGTCGTGCAATTAACTGTCCTCTTAACTGTTAGGCAAGCGCCATTTCCGCAGCCATTTGGACAGCCATATACTGCAACGGTGTAACTGTCATTCTGGCAATAACCCTCCCTTAATCTAGTAGGATTGATGCATGCATCTTGATAGGTTTGCCCACTTTGAGTAACATTTCCTGTAACATAATAATCCTTGCCGCCATCAGAGTCTTTGCATTTTATTGCTGGTGTTGCATTAATGCAGGCTCCATCTGAACAGCCGTTTGTGCAGGTATAAACGCTGGTTAAAACATAATTTGATATATTTTTATTACAATAATATTCATTAAGTATAGTTCCGCCACAAACATCTGATTGATTATTTGCAAAATCTCCATCACTCCAGATTCCATTTACAAATCCCCTTACATAATAATTCATTCCGCCATCAGAATCTGTGCACGTTATGTTTGCTGTGTCAAATTCTATGGTTTTTATAAAAAACTTTGAATAATTATATGATCCCCACGGGGTTTCTTGGAAATAAAAATCAAATCTGTAATGCTTACCCTGTCTTATTGCAGGACCATATAAACTACCATTATAATAACCGGAAGTTATATTTTTAGTTTGAGGATATGTATCATTTTTATAGAATCTGCCTGAACTAGTCCATTCTGTTCTATATGGATTTGTTGAGTAGTCTTCGTAAGTTTCCGTATACACGTCATAATAACCCCTATAACCTGCTGTGGGGAGTGTAGTTTCAACAGGAGGGTAACTATACATATCTACCTTAAACTCAACATTCACGAGATCAGGAGAATACAATTTTTGCCCAATTAATTCAACATTTCCAAGTAAACAAGCCCCATCTTGGCAACCATTCGGGCAATTATAATAATCTGCTGGGAAAGTCCTGTAAGACTTAGAAGTTGAATCGCAAAAAGCTTCCTCTAAATAGCAATTAGAACCGCTGCACTGATTAGTAGAAACATAAGAATTATCTTTCAATTGACAAGAATCTGTTAAATAACCGGAGTTGTTTGAAATAGTCAGAGTTCCCTTAACATAATAATTCAAACCGCCATCAGAGTCTGTGCAGGTTATATTGGTTGCATTTTGTGATGCATTTGTTGATACATTAACGGTTTTTTCTGGCGTTATATTAGCAGCGCCATACAACTGTTGGATTTCTGATGTTGATAACGCCTTGTTGTAGATGCGGACTTCGTCAATTAGGCCCCTAAAATACCTTTCATAAGGCTCGTAATGAATATTCCCCACCACCACATTATTGGTGTTACTAAAATCATTTCCGTGATTCGCTCCCACAATTGCATCAAGCGCACCATTTGTATAAAGAATCATGTGCGTACCATTAAACACGCCAATAAAATACGACCAGGTGTTTGATGACATTACAGAATTTGACCTTAAATAGTGCCAATAGCTGTTAGTCGTGTCTCTTATTGCCCATGCTATTTGGCCTGTGCTTTCCAGATTAAACGACCAATCGCCAAGCTTATCGCCATAATCATACATTCGCGAAGCAATGCGCCACACATTGCCAGAAGGAGGATAATATGAAGGATTCACCCATGCCGCTATGCTAAACGGCTGGTTTTCAGCTAAGAAGCTGAAGCTGCCGACATCTACTTTTCGTGCTGTGTTGAAATCAACTGCCACCCCATACTTGCCCTCAAACCATCCCTCGCCAGCCAATGTTCCATTCCTACCATGGCCTGATAAATCTTTGGTAATTAAACCAGAGCCCTCATCAAACGGCAGATACAAAACCAGGCTGCTGTCAGTTTCTGTCCCAAAAAATGCGGCTTGTCCTGTTTTTCCACAGCCAGTGAGAAATAGCACAATCATAGCCAAAATAACAAATATAATATCTCTTTTTTGCATAATGTGCCATTATTCCGACAATAAGTATATAAATCTTTTTAATTCTACCTCTCAGATACCTTTATATAAACGCGTTGTTTTTTTAGATGTTTGCTTTTGGTAAAAAACAAAAATGACTGCGCTGAAAGAACTGCTGAAAAACAAGCTGACAAAAAAGCAGCTGGCTTTGCTGCCTTCATCATTCGACGTAGTCGGCGATATCTTGATTTTCGCTGATCTCCCTTCTGAACTAAGCAAAAAAGAAAAGCTGATAGGAGAAACTTTATTACAGCTATTTAAAAACATAAACGTTATCTGTAAGAAAACAAAGAAATACTCTGGGAGGTACAGAACTCCGACTTTAAAGATCATCGCAGGAGAAAAAAGAAAAACAACTGATCACAGGGAAAGTGGTTGCATGTTCAGGCTTGATGCTGAAAAATGCTATTTCTCTCCAAGATTAAGCAATGAAAGGCTGAGAATAGCAAAGCAAATTAAGGAAAATGAAATTATTCTGGCAATGTTTTCGGGTGTTGGGCCATACCCGATTGTTATATCGAAAAATTCAAAGCCAAAAGAAATTTATTCAATAGAGATAAACCCGATTGCCTGCGAATACCAGCAGGAGAATATTTTATTGAATAAGGTAAAAAACATAAAGCTCTTCAAAGGCGATGCTAAAAAGATTGTTCCAAATCTGAATAAAAAATTTGACAGGATTTTAATGCCGCTGCCAAAAGGAGCAGAGAATTTTCTTGAGCTTGCGCTGTCTGCAGCAAAAAAGGGAACAATAATCCATTTTTATGATTTTTTGAATGAAAACGAGTTTGAGAAAGGCATTGAAAAGCTCGATAATGTTTGTAAAAAATTAAAAAGGTCCTGCAAGATAATCAATATTGTTAAATGCGGGCAGTACAAGCCGAGGGAGTTCAGGGTTTGTGTAGATTTTGAAATCTTAAAATAGCAATATTTAAATATATAGAGTGAGGCGATATTGAAAAGAGGTGAATAGATGATAGGATATGCCGAAGGAGTATTGCAGATTGCAAATGTCTTCTTGATACTTGTTGCGGGCTTGACGGCAATCACGCTTTTCAAGGTTTCTGGAGCCAAGAAGCATTTAAGGGCATGGCGGCCTTTGATAATAGTTTTGATCCTGTTTGCAGTTGAAGAAATCTTGGGCGCATTAAGGTCTTTTGGTATTTATTCAACTCCGCACTTAACTCATGTTGTTCCATCTTTAATGCTCGGATTTTTGATTTATGCTTTAACGCAGCAGATAATTGTAAGCAAATACACAACAAAGGTCTAAAATGGCAATATACGAATCAATCGCAATGGTGGCGCCGCTTTATAATTTGGCATTTGTCATAATATTGCTTATTTTGTTTTATAATTTACTTAGAATACCGAATAAGCTTATTTTTCAAAAGCCCTGGCAACTGCTGTTTATAGTTGTTCTCATATTCGTTGTGGAAGAGATTATGACTGTTTTAAGGTCTTTTGAAATTATTTCTTTTCCGTCTTTTATCTTCCCAATTTTTGAGATGGTAATGATTGCTCTTTTCATCTACATGGTTCTTTTGCAGAAAGAATATGTCAAAGGGCTTAAAAAATGAACAAGCGAGCTTTGTCACCATTGATAGCGACTGTTTTATTGATAGCTTTTGCAATAGCCCTTGGAGCAATTGTCATGAGCCTTGGCAAGAATTACATACAAAGCATATCAACAGAGCTGCAGCCAGCGCAGCCAACTGAAATCTGCAAAACTGCTGCTACAGGCGATCCATTAAAAGATTTGCAGATACAATACATCAACGACCAGATATCAAGATCAGAATACATATCTCGTGAGAGCTCAATTATTGGCTAATGCATTTCTTTTTTTCTTTGCCCTGTTATAAACAGTCCAGATTGTCCTGTCATCCCTGTTCATCAAAACAGCAATTTCATGGTAATTCATATTAAGGCTTTCTTTCAAATATTCGCTTATTGCTTCTAAAGCGCTTAATTTCCTGTCCTTCAATATGGAGACTGGTATGCCTACTTTGGCTATTCTTTCCTCTGTTTTTATTGGTTTATTTGGCATTTCCAGGTCCTCTTTTGAACAGCAGGCGATAGAGCTTCTGCAGGTCATTGTAAACTTCCAATTTGACATAAGATGGAGATTTTGCATAAAGCTGCAAAGTTTCCAGATACAGTTTCTTTGCATCAAGAACATTGCCCAAGCTCAAGTAAGCATAAACATCAATGATATTCAGATATATTGGCTTGCAGTATTCTTTCTTTGCAGCCTCAATCTTATCTCTTACGTTCCTTATTTCTTCTTTATAGACTTCTTGAGTTGCTGTTATTAGCGCTGCATTAATTACGTCTTTATTCCATCCTTTTCTTTCCAGCGATTCTTTTAACTGGGCAATTGCAATTCCCTTGCCAAGAATTGTCTTTAATGCGCTTTTAACATATTTTTCAAGCCTTGCTGTTTCTCTTAATTTTTTATATAGTTTGTTTATATGATTGTAAATGCCTTTCTTTTTATCAACAGAAAGTTTTTTGTAATCCTCAAGAACCTCAAGATAGAGCTGTTTTGCCTTATTGACGTTTTCCTTAATCAGAATATTTGCATCGGACACCTTGGTTTTTATTGTTTTTAATTTTTTCAGATCTTCAAGAACTCTTTGCTGTTCTATTTCTTTTAATGTTCTTAATCTTTCTTTTTCTTCAAGCTCTCTTCTCTTTCGCTCTTCCTCTAATTTCTTAAGTCTCTCTTTTTCTGCCAGTTGCCTTATTCGTTCCTGCTCTTTTAAGATCCTTAGTCTTTCCTGCTCCTCTGATTTTTTCTTCTCTTCCAATTCTTTTCTGGTGTTTAATTTTTGAAGCTTCTTTTCCTTCAATGCCATTGATAATTTTCTTTTATTTTCATAGTTTCGCAGCCAGATCGCCAGATTTTCGTGCAGAACTTTAATGAGATTTTTGAAATCTGGCAATAATTTATGCTGCAATTTCGGTTTTGCTTTGATCGGGATTTTGATCTGCCTTATCCTTGCATATCTCAAAATCAGATTGAATATTTTTGATGAGAAGAAGAACAGAATGAAGAAAACTCCTAAGGCCAGGATCATGGCAGCTGCATTGCCTAAAAACTGGTACTTGTTATCAACAAAGTAGCTCTTTGCAAGATATATTGCTGCGCCTGCAGTTATTAAAGTCAGTAAAGTGTACTTTAATGGCTTCCCTATCTTATGCCTTCTTATCTTCTTGTAAAGCGCGGTTAATGCCGCCATTAAGGACATCAGCAATACAACAGCCAATGCGATCAATGCAATAAGCTCAATGTTTTCCTTGGAAATTATTTTCGCGCAATCCTGCGGGCAATTCGCTGCTGTTTCATCCAGGCCGCAATATCCGTTTCCGCAGCTGCAGCCTGTTATGTCTGGCAATGTTTCTTCTTTTATTTCCTTGCCGACTATTACATAAGTATCTTCATAGCTGCAATCAGGAATGCTCAATTCGATGTACTGGTTGCTGCCTAAGAGTGATTTTCCGCTTCCGATAACTTCAGCAACTTCCTCTGCGATTATTCTCTCTATAATCTGCCTAGATTCAATATTGTCCAGAATGTCTGTGTGTGTTACATTGATTGCCCAGTAATTCTCGCAGCTGTTGTTTATCATCTTGCCGCCGACTGTCTGCGCGCTTTCAACAGTTATAAGGCCGTCATTGCTTTGGGTTATTTTTATAAATCCGTAGCTTTTTGTCCCCGCTATTACTTTATATTCTATGCCAGGAACTTCCGGGATTAGTTTTCCATGGACCAGCTCTTCAACAACAGCCCCCTTTATATTGAACAATTCTGCTGTTTTGCTGTTCATCAGGAAATTGTATAAACTTCTATAAACTCCTTCTGATATCGAGCCTTTGTTCGGAGATGCTATTAAGACTGCCTTTCTTACCTTATTAACAAAACTGTAATTGCGCAGATGACCATAATAAATCGCTTCCTGTGTTATAAGGCCGCCTAATGAATGGGCAACAAAGTAAATATTGTCATACGCATTTACATTTAATTCCAGCAAATCTGCAAACTCCTTTCCATTCTCAGCTATTGTTTTCGAAGAAGAATAGCCCAATGTCCATGTCTGCCATGGCTGCCTTGTCAGGCTGATGTCATTGATTATCTCACTGAATCTTTCCGGGCTTCTTTCAAATCCATGAATCAAGATTACTGCTTCTCTTGATCCTGGGTCATAAACCTTGGTTAATTCTGATTTCTCGCAATATAGGCAGATAATTCCCATTACGGCCATGGTTGTTTGATTGTTTTTATCTAAGAATTCTTCTAAATTGCTTATTGTTGCTGTTATTTTGTTTTCTTCATAATTTATGTCGCCGCCAATATAAGCCCATGTTTCGTTTGTTTTGATGTAAATAGCAATGCTGTCATTTTCTATGCTCTTGTCCAAGATATAAGGCAATGTGATAACTGCGTTGATTGCTGTTTTGTTTTCAAATTTTACAATCAAAGGAGTTCCAATGATTTTTAAGTTTGCGTTTTCAGGCTCTTTTACTGCTTCAGAAGGCATTTCCAGAATTACTTTTTGATTGATTTCATTTAAGAATTTGATTTTGTATTTTCCGCTTTCGATTGTGTCTTTTCCATACTGAATTAATATGTCTGTCTTTGTAATGTTTACTGGCATTAATAGCGGCTCAAGGTATGTTGTATTTCTTCTGAATTCGTTTACTATTTTTCCGCCGCACTTCAGCTTTGTTATTTCCTCTATAATTGCCGGAGAGCATTCATCGCCTCTGCATTTTAATGCTGCAATATCGATGTAGTTGTTTGGAATGTTGAAGGTTAAAGTTAAGGATCCTTTTGCGCAGTCAGGGCTGAACGGATTGATCAAGACAGAATATCCTTTTGGAATCTTCATTGCTTTTGTTATATTTGTCTGTTTTAATGCCAGTGTTTTGTTTTCAGTGTAATTGAAGCAGGGCACTGTGTTGATTGTGGAGCTTATACCTGCAATCGTTATTGTCTGCGGCGCTGTTATTGTTGCAGGGAATTCTACTTGCGGCGGCTGTTCTGGAGGAATTTCAAGCGGAAGTTCAGGAGGCTGCTCAGGCGGTGGTTGAGGCGGCTTCACTGGCGGGATTACTTCTCCTCCGCCACCACCACCCCCACCTCCACCTCCTCCTTCTGTTGCGCATGATGCAGAGCAGCCATCCCCGCTTACTGCATTGCCGTCATCGCATTCTTCAGATCCTTCTTTATTTCCATCGCCGCATCTTATTATATTTGAAACTGTTAATGTTACATTATTGCTTGTTGCATTTAATGAGCTGTCTGTTGCATTGAATGTTATGAAATTCTCGCCATACCAACTGCCAATCGCGGTTAATGCTGCAATGTTTGTTGTTTGGTCTATTGATACTGAGATATCTGAAGGCGTTGTTGAACTATAGTTCAGATCGTCATTGTCTATGTCTGTGAAATAAAGCGAAAGATTGATTGTTACTGATCCGCCTTCGCTCCAGGATTGAGCCAGGATTGAGGAGTTAAGGATTGGGGCTGAATTGTTGATCATTACACTGCTGGAATTTATCCAATTGCTGAAAACAGAGCCATCATACGCTATTGCGCTGCAAGTCCAGTTATCATTTTTAGTTAATGCGGAGCTTGACACAAAAACATTTGTCCACACTGTTGAGCCGCTCGTTACATTCGGAACTGTGGCATCGTAGACGTTCTGCAGATTGATGGCGCGGATTCGGTAGTTGCCACCATCAGCTACATAAAGTTTAGTTCCATCTGGGCTTAAAACAAGATCTTCAACAGACCGAAACATTGCATTAATAAAAGTGCCTTCTGCATAATCTGCAGTTCCATTGCCTGCTACAAGAGATGTTGTATTTGATGTAATGTTGATCTTTCTTATTCTATGACCAACAATTTCACTAACAAAAAGGGTGTTTCCTGTTGAATCAAATGACATTTGCTCTGGGTTCCTAAACATTGTCGAACTACTGGCTCCTTCCGCATATCCAGCAGTTCCATTTCCAGAAACGAGTGAAGTAGTATTTGTAGTTAAGTCGATACGCCTTACCCTATTATTGCCATGATCTGTGACATAAAGATAATTCTCACTTGAACTTAAAGTAACGGCATATGGGCCATTGAACATGGCATTACCACCAGTGCCTTCAGCATAACCTGCAGTTCCATTGCCTGCAATAGTTGATGTTGCATTTGTGGTTAAGTCGATACGCCTTATTCTGTTGTTGGTGTACTCCGCGACATACAGATAAGTTCCATTTTGGTTTATGGTGATGCCTCCCGGAGAATTGAACATTGCACTGCTTCCTATTCCTTCTGCATAACCTGCAGTTCCATTGCCTGCAATAAGAGATGTTGTATTTGATGTAATGTTGATCTTTCTTATTCTATGACCGCCATATTCCCCAACAAAAAGGATGTCATTATATAAGGCAATACCCACTGGATCGTAGAACATAGCATTGCTAACAGTGCCTTCTGCATAACCTTCAGTTCCATTTCCAGCAACAAGCGAAGTTGTATTAGTTGTTAAATCTATTTTTCTAATTCTAAAATTACTATAGTCTGTAAGGTAGATAATATTTCTAGCTGAGTCAATAGCCAAATCAGCAGGCCACTCAAACATCGCATTGCTTCCTGTTCCCTCTTGATAGCCAGCAGTCCCATTGCCTGCTATAAGAGAAGTTGTATAGCTGTTTTGTTTTAGACCATTCTTATACCAGCTGAAATAAACTGTTCCTTTGTCGTTGTCTGTATCGTTATAAACAACAGAACAGTTCAAAGTACTGTTTTTGTAAGTAGTAGTTGGATATATTGTTACATTTGTTGTAGTTGAAATTGTGTTTGCTATTGTCATACCTGAAGAATTCACCCAGCTACTCCAAGCTTCTCCATCATAAACTCTAACTGAAAATGTCCAGTTTTGGCCTTTTGTTGCATTCCTACCAATTGTTGTCAAGTTTCTGAAAGCAACAATTTCAATGCTGTTGTTATACCACTTTGTTTCATTGTTTTGCTGTGTGTCATTGTAATCCTGATCAGAGAATGTCCAGAAGCCGCTTAACGTGCCGTTTGTCCTGTTCAGCGGATCTGTTGAATTTAATATTATATTTGTCGCTGTCGGCGCTCTGTTTGATCCGAAGGCATAGACTATTCCATTGTCTGCGCCAACATAAACAACACCGTTTGCTATTGCGGGTGAGGATATTATTTGCTGGTTGCCGCTAGTATAGTTCCAAACATGAACGCCATTAGACGTATTTATTGCGTAAAACTTGCCAGATATGTCGCCAAAATAAACAACATTGCCGGCGATTGCTGGTGAAGAATAATCTATCATGTCTGCCACTGTTACATTTCTTATAGATGCGCCGTTGGTTGCATTGACCATATGGAGTATGTTAGATAAATCGCCAAGATACACAATCCCATTAGCAATCGCTGGCGATGAATCAATTGATCCGCTGGCAGCCGAATAATTCCAGATATGCGCTCCGGTGGAAGCGTTTAATGCGTATAAATTATTGCTCGCTGTATAAACTATGTTGTTAAAAACCGTTGTTGTTGAGATCACGCCTGTACTGGAAGGAGAAAAGTTCCAGATGTGCACGCCGGTGGAAGCGTTCAATGCATAAGTTTTGCCATCATTTGAGCCAATGTATAAAATTCCTTTCGCAATTGTTGGCGAAGAATAGATGATGGTATTGCCTGTTGTAAAGTTCCAAACATGCGCTCCGGTAGAAGCATTCAAAGCATAAACTTTTTTATCCCTTGAACCTATGTATAATATGCCATTAGTGATTGTTGGAGAAGAATCAATGCTGTCATTAGTTGAAAAGTTCCAGATATGAGCTCCTGTAGAAGCATTCAAAGCATAAGTCCTGTTGTCATTAGAGCCAACATAAACTATTCCATTTGCAACAGCAGGAGAAGATATTACGCTATTTTTTGTTGAGAAATTCCAGATATGGACTCCTGTTGAGGCATTTAATGCGTAAGTTCTGTTGTCGTTAGAGCCAATGTAAACAATCTCGTTTACAATAGCTGGCGATGATTGTGCTGAACCCCGCGTTATAAAAATCCATCTTGTATTGTTTGTTGTTGGTCCTGCTGAAGATGTGTAGCCTGTATGCAATATGTTGTGGTGGAACATAGGCCATTCTGAGCTGTTTGAAACAACCGTAATGTACTGTATTCCTGTATCATTCCATGTCCCATCTGAGTTGTTGGCATAAATTCTCCATTGATATTCTCCATAAGTTGATGGAACTTGTTTTGAATAATTGCTGTAATTCACAATTCCGCCAAAAGAGATGAAGGTTTCATTTGCCCACGTTCCATTAAAGTTTGATGAAAAGACATAGCCGCTCAATGCGGTATCATCTGCCCATGTTGCATTAAATGTTACAAGGTCATTTGTGATCGGCAGTGTGTTGTTTGTTGTTATGTTTGCAGCTGTTGGAGCAACATTTGCTATTGTTAGAATTCTTGTTTCAGTGCAATTTTCATTTCCACTCGTGTCTTTTGCGCATCCAGAATAGGTATAATTGCCTTTTGTTAAGTTTGTTTGATTAGTGTAGAATGCCCAGCTGCTGTTGTCATATTTGTAAAGATTTGAATAATAATGCTGCTTGATTTCTACAGCTGACATGCTTCTGTTCCAGATGCGGACTTCATCGATTGTGCCATTCCAATATCCTTGAGTTGGCAAAAAGCCTATAAGCCCTTCACTATTCACTAAACTCCATGTTTTGGCTGTTGTATTTATCAATGCCCCATTATCATATATTCTGGCATTTGTTCCATCATAAGTTAAACAAATATGTCTCCATGCACCGAGTGTCCATGTTGTGCTTATTGAAACATCATCAGAAAATCCTCCTACATGAATAGTAGTATCAGCAGCACTTATAAACATTGCCTGTCCTATAACTTGTTTACCATAAAAAGCAATTCCATCAAAAGATATTCCACCCTGTCTTGTTCCACTACCAGCACGATTAACCCAAGCACACATAGTTCGACCAGCTGTTCCAGTTGACATTGAATTGAATGTAGTAAAATTAACAAAATCATTCACACCATCAAAACTCAAAGCACTTCCATATCTACCACTTGCGTTCCAAGTTGCTCCATTTGTAAGTGTTCCATTATTGCCATACTTACTAACATCAACAGCATAAGTTGCATTTTCGCCAATCGCAGAAACATTGTCGAAGTTGAACATTAAAACTAAAGAATCATTGTAGAAAGTGTAATTTGTTCCATTCCAGTTCCATTTAAATTCTGATAAGTCAGAGGCGTTTGTTATGCTGATGTTGATTTGCACGCTTCTGTTGGTTGTGGTTGTCCCATTGGGTGGGGTTGGCGGCTGTGTGAAGTTGATGGAGGGGTATGTTACATCCACATTCAAATATCTTGTATCTGTACAATTCTGATTTCCACTTGTATCTTTCACACAGCCAGAATATGTATAACTTTGTGTTGTCAGATTGCTCTGGTTAGTATAGAAAGCCCAGCTACTATTGTCATACTTGTAAAGATTTGAATAATAATGCTGCTGAATTTCTGCTGTGCTCAAACTTCTGTTCCAGATGCGGACTTCGTCTATTATTCCATCAAAATAACGCTCAGCATAATAATTGCCTGGAGTGGCAGTATCATACATAGCACCAATTGTTAGTTGAGGTGTAGCACCAGTATAACCAGGAGTAAATGAATCGTTTGTTGAATTTATTTCTATCCCATCTACATAAACCCTTATAGTTGAGCCATCATAAGTTCCAACAAAATAGTTCCATTTATTAGCAGTAATATTGCCTGCAGGAACACCTACCCCATGAGAATTAGTTCCATCATAAATACCAAATACTGTTAAGCGTAGGCCCCAGCCATCATTACCCGCAGCATTATCAACATCAACTACCATATCATTTGTGCCAACTACATCAGGTTTTATCCATGCAGCTACGGTCATATTAATAACATTTAAGCCATTTGTAGTTGTGTCAATAATCTTATCATTGCTTCCATCAAACTGCAAGGCACAGCCATATTTTGCATCGGTGCAATTCCAAGCTGGTTCTCCTGCTCCCTGGAAAGTTCCATTATTCCCATATTTAGAAACATCAACAGCATAACTTGCATTCTCACCAATAGCAGAAACATTGTCGAAGTTGAACATCAAAACTAAAGAATCATTGTAAAATGTATAATAAGTACTATTCCAACTCCACTTGAATTCATTTAAGTCAGGGGCGTTTGTTATGCTGATATTTATCTGGACTGAAGTATTTGTTGTTGTAGTTGCGTTGGCTGGGGTTGGAGAGACAAAAGCAATAGAGGGTATGATTGAATCCAGGCTGCTAAATTGGTATAGTTTTCCATCAGCGCTGCCAACATAAAGGTAGCCGTTTGCAATAACAGGCGATGAATCAATATCACCACCAGTGGCATAGCTTGCAATTAGCTGGCTGACATTTGACGCATTAAGCTGGTATATTTTATTGTCATAGCTTCCAATAAACACATAATTATCCGTAACTGCAGCTGAAACTCTGATATCATCACCGGTTGTATAAGTTGCTATCAACAGGCTGATATTTGAAGCATTAAGCTGGTATAACTTATCATCGTAACTTCCAATATACACGTAGCCATTGGCAACTGCAGGAGAAGAAGCAACAGGACCATTAGTCGTATAACTTGCTACAAAAATGCTAATATTAGATGCATTCAACTGATAGGTTTTATTATCAGTACTGCTGCCAACATAAACATAGCCGTTAGCAACAGCAGGGGAAGATGTAGTGGCGTTAACACTGAAATTAGCTATCTTCTGGCTTATATTAGACGCATTAAGCTGATATACATTACCATCATAACTTCCGATATAAACATAGCCGTTAGCAACTGCAGGCGAAGAATCAACATCACCGCCAGTTGTGTAGCTTGCTATTAACTGGCTGACATTTGAGGCATTAAACTGATATACACTATTACTCCTGCTTCCAATATACACATAACCATTAGCGACTGCTGGAGAAGAATAGGTAATGCGATCACCAGTACCGTAGCTTGCTATTAATTGGCTGATATTTGAAGCATTAAGTTGTAATACATCAGGAGCAGAGGGCCACCAACTGCCAACATAAACATAGCCATTGGCAACTGCCGGAGAGGAATAAACATCTATGCCGGTTGAATAATTTGCTATTTTCTGGCTTACATCAGAGGCATTAAGCTGGTAAATATTGTCATCAATGCTCCCAACATAAACATAGCCATTGGCAACTGCTGGAGATGACTGGCTAAAGCCGCCATTAGTTGTAAAAGCTGCAAAATTCGCATTTGCCCCAGTTGTAAAACTTGAATTTATATACGCCGTATGGTTTAAAAAGCGATGAAACATCCGCCATTCGTCTGGACCGGAGTCAGAGCTTAATCCGGGGGCAGGATTCACAGTCAAAATTCTAACCTCAGTAGAATTTTGGTTTCCTGACGTGTCTTTAGCAAATCCTTGATAAGTGTAAGTTCCAGTTGTCAGATTGTTTTGATTTGTATAGAAAGCCCATTTGTCTGTGTCGTATTTATTTAAGTTAGAATAATAATGCTGCTGGATTTCTGCTGCTGATAAGCTTCTGTTCCAGATGCGGACTTCATCGATGGTGCCATTAAACTCCTCTCCACTTCCAATAGGTGATGCTCCTATAGATAGATTGGCGTTATTATTAGTTAACGCCCCTTGGACTGATGAATTCTGAGCTTCTAAGATGCTATTTATGTACAATGATGTATTAGAACTATTTCTAGTACAAGCAACATGATACCACGTATTTAGGCTTAAGATCGTCGTAGAAACTAAGTTTGTTAGATTGCCCGTTATGTTTCTATATCTGCATGAAACTGCACCAGAATTTAATACCATCAATACATAATAAGGCCCACCAGTAGCATTTTGCCTGTATATGATATCATTGTAAGCGTTATTATAAGTAAATGGTTTTATCCATGCTTCTAATGTAAAATTATCGAGATCCAAAGTTGTTGGGTTTGAAACCCTGACAGAGTTATTTACACCATTGAATTGCAAAGCACACCCATATCTTGCTCCTGTGCAGTTCCAAATAGAGCCATTGATTGTTCCATTATTCCCATATTTAGAAACATCAACAGCATAAGTAGCATTCTCTCCAATCGCAGAAACATTGTCAAAATTAAACATTAAAACTAATGAATCATTGTAAAAAGTATAATTGCTTCCGTTCCAGTTCCATGTGAAGTCTGACAAGTCAGAGGCATTCCATACGCTGATGTTTATCTGGACTGAAGTATTAGTTGTGGTTGTTCCATTAGGCGGTGTTGGCGGCTGTGTGAAGTTGATGGATGGAGCAGTTACATCGCCTGCACCAAGCACAATAATGCTGAAATTGTTTGAAGAAACATTGCTTACACCGTCGCTAGCCACAAAACTAACATTAGCAACAGTTCCATACCAGTTTACAGCGGGTATTAAGCTCAATTTATGTGTTGTAGAGTTAATAATAACTTGTACATTGCTGTTATTGCCAACGGCTGTTATATTTAACGAATCACCATCTTTATCATTGAAGAAAACATCCAAATCAATAAAGTCTGTTAGGTTTGTGTTTTTGTTCAGCCTGAAATCAAGAACAAGTGTTGCTCCGAGGGTTGTTCCAAATGCTGTGTTTGCGCCTCTTGCTTTTCCAATTGCTATGCTGTTTCCCCACCCACCACTTGTCGGCAGGTCTGTCTTATTGCTAACATTAAATCCATTGGCGCTTCCGTAATAGATTGTTGAGTTGATGTTGTAAGAAGAGCCATTATATTGATTTGAAAACACAATATCCAAATAGCCGTCATTATTTAAATCAGCTACACTCACCCCTGCTGCTCTGCTTGTCGGCAGGTCTGTCTTATTGCTAACATTAAATCCATTGGCGCTTCCGTAATAGATTGTTGAGTTGATGTTGTAAGTCGAATCATTATAACTATTTGAAAATATAATATCAAGATAGCCATCATTGTTCAAATCAGCTACACTCGCCCCTGCTGCTCTGCTTGTCGGCAGGTCTGTCTTATTGCTAACATCAAATCCATTGGCGCTTCCGTAATAGATTGTGCTGTTGATGTTATAAATTGTGCCGTTATATGAATTTGAAAATATAATATCAAGATAGCCATCATTGTTCAAATCAGCTACACTCACCCCCCACGCTCTGCTTGTCGGCAGGTCCGTCTTATTGCTAACATTAAACCCTGATGCGCTTCCGTAATAGATTGTGCTGTTGATGTTCTGTGTTGTGCCGTTATATGAATTTGAAAATATAATATCAAGATAGCCATCATTGTTCAAGTCTGCTATGCTATTACCAAATGCACCACTTGTCGGCAGGTCTGTCTTATTGCTAACATTAAATCCATTGGCGCTTCCGTAATAGATTGTTGAGTTGATGTTGTAAGAAGAGCCATTATATTGATTTGAAAACACAATATCTAAGTAACCGTCATTGTTTAAATCCAGATTGCCTTGGAAAGTTGGCGGATTTTTTATTGTAAAGCTGTCAACAGCACTTAAATCTGCATGGCCCGATACAGAGCCATAACAAGTTACATTAAATGCAAAGGTGCCTGCTGAGGGGAATGTTTTATTGTATTCGTAAAGCAGGCTTGTTGTATTAAAACTCATATTTGCTTGAGTTGACCATGAGCCTGTTGAATTGTCGCTGTAGGAGCAGTTTACAGTTGAACCGTTTATCGAGCCACCAGCATCAGTATTAGTATAATTCGCAAAGAATCTCATTTTTTGATTTGTATTGATTGTTAACGATCCGCCTTCTGAATCTCCAAAATCCCAAATAGTTAGGCTGGAATTAGTTGGCATTGAAGAGATGTTTACAGTAAGATCATACAAAAGCGGGGTGTAATTCGCATCTTGTGTTGATAAATTAACCTGCACTTCAATATATCTTCCATTTGGGGAGACTATTGAATGATTTGTTCCATTCCAAGCTGACCAGGAAGACCATGTAACCTTATCGCCAGATGTCCTTGTTCTTGCTTTTAAATCCAAAACTCCTCTCTTGTAATGATCCAATATTTCTGCTGCTGAAAGGCTTCTGTTATAGATTGCCAATTCATCTATTGTGCCGTTGAAACTAGCATTGAAATTTGGCGGACCGTTTCCAATAAACAATGGAAGACTGTTATTAGTGAATGCTGTAACATTATTTGTAACATTGCTTATTAAATTCCCATCAGTATAAACATAAATCTGATCTGTGGCATTGTCAATAACAAAGGACACATAATGCCAGCCTCCATCCCATATGTTATTAGAATATACACACGGATTGTTTGTTTTATCATATATGCATGCCCATATAGTGGAAGCATTATTACCTATCATTATGGGATAGGGGTCTGCGGTAGTGCCATTCCATTTACTAATTATTCTTTGATTCGACCCAGGATTGCTTGATTTCATCCAGAATTCAACGGAAAATGAGCTATTATAAGCATCAAGTTTTTTCAGAGATGATGAATTAGAAATATTTATGTAATCGTCCCTTCCGTCAAAAACAAAAGCGCCGCCAAACTTGCCGCCAGTTGCATTCCAGGTTATGTTACCCATCGCAGTGCCGTTATTTAGTGCATTGTTGTAATCATAAACAAGCGTGCCGTTGTTGTCGATTGCTTTGTAGCTTTCGCCAACAGCACTATCGTTGTTAAAGTGCATCAGAAGCACATTCCCTCTCATATTCGCTCCGCCAGAAATTGCCTGGTTGCCCGGAAGCTCCTCACCATAATCAAGATCTTCTGTCCAGCTTATTTTGCTCCAAGTTGCGTTTGTTCCGCCGTCATAAGTTGCATTCCATGTTCCTGACGGATAATGGAAGAGCCCTTTTTTATAGTTCTCCAAGATCTCTGATGCATTTAATGAGCGATTGTAGATTGCCAATTCATCTATTGTGCCGTTATAAGCATAATAATCGGTCGGAGTAGATGAATATGAACCGATATACTTTACCCTGTTTGCTGTTGGGTATAGCATGGTTTCATTTATGGTGTTGTTCGTGAATAATAGTCCATTTCTATAAAATTTTATATTTCTGTTATTATAATCTGCAACTATTGTAATGAAGTTCCATTGATTATAAGTAGTCAGGTTACTACCTGAAGTAGATTCCTTATAAGCAGTTCCATTTGCATACTGCCAAGTAATGCTATTACTTCCTGTGTAATAAGACCAGATAAAACCAGTTATTCCTGATTGCGCAGCATCTCCAATCAAGGTAGGATAAATTACAGAAGAAGACGAAATGTATAGCCATAGAGATATTGTTGTTGTGTTGTCGCTGCTTGAAAGGGCAAAACTGTTTGTTGCAATATAATCATCCACACCATCAAAACTCAATGCACCGCCAAATTTCCCAGATGTTGTGAAATTAGGGCCGCTTATTCCTCCGTACATTGTTCCATTATTTCCTAGTCCTGAATAATCATAGACAATTGAACCATTTGAGTTGTTATAACGCTCACCAACAGCAGAATCATTGTTAAAGTGCATCAGCAAAACAGTATTACTGCTTACACCAAGCTCCCTGCTAGTTGGCATCGAAACATTTATTGTGCTGTTGTCAGACTCCAGCTTCAGAAGATTTGTAGCATTGGTTGTTGTATTATACCTTGTTCCTGAATTAAAGTCTGATTCTGTTGTCCATGTCTTGCTGCCAGTTATATTCTGATAGTAGCCGCCTGCATAGGCAGTAAAGCTGTAAACTGTGAAGGTTATTGAATTTCCATTGTCAACAAACGGAATATCTGTCTTCTGCCAATTTGAGCAAGACAAGGTTTCAAAATCAAAATCCGCGCAGTAAAACACCGCATTCACATCCGAATTTTTGGCTAAAGTTATTTCTGCGCTTTCAAAATCAAGGGTTTCATTGATCGCAAATACATCAGTTCCTATTCCCCTGTCCTCTATCGTATCAATTAAAACATCGGCGTCTTTCAATTCTTTTATTTTCTTAATGTTTATTCTGGATTCCTTCTTCTTTTCCAAAGCCCCGAATTCAGGCAGGCTGCTGATCTCCAGGTCAAATGTTTCGTCGCTGTTGTTTATTAAGCTGTAACTGCCTGCTTTCTCTTTTTTCTTGTTTTTTAAATTGATTGTGGCATTTTTCTTTTTCTCAGTTATATTGCCCGTTGCATTAATGACAATAATGTTTGTGAAAGTTACGTTCTTGGAATCATTCACGGCGAATGATATAAATGTTGTTCCGACAAAATTCTTTCTAGGGATAAACGTAACCATATCTTTTGTGATCATTGTGTCAACTTCTTTTGATGACAAAGCAACATCGTAGCTTAGAGTGTCATTGTCAGCATCTGAGCAGTATTTGTCCAGCCATATTGTAAGAAGCTGGTTCTTTGAAATATTCAGGTTGGGAATTAAGCTGCATTGCGGCGGATTGTTTGTGCTTATGTTCTCGGGCTTTGCTGTATAATCGAGCTTCGTTAAATTCAATGTTGCGTTGGTTATTTCTATCAATAAAGTTATATTTCTGCCGACATCTGTTAAGAAACAAGTATCGGTGCAAATACTGTCAAAAACCTTTACAGGAACAGTTACATTTGCGGAGGGGATTTCAGCAATCTCTCTTGTTGTGTTAATAACCAGTGTAACTTCTTTTTCAGTTGTATTCTTTAAATCAGAAGCAAATATCTTCATTATCCTGTTCCCGGCAATATTTGGCTCAGGAACGATTGTTATCATTTCGAATTCTTTCAGAATAAGTATGTTTTCTGGCTCTGAAACAATGTAAGAAATGGTGTCGTTATCAGCATCAATAAAGTATCGTGATAGATTTATTGTTAAATTTCCAGTTACAATAAATGAATCAACACCAGAAATCCATTCAGGCGCATGGTTTATTGTGATGTTTTCAATTGTTTCTGTTTGATTTGTTGTTTCGGTTAAGTTCGTTATATTTTCTAAAACATTTGTTTCATTTGAGCTTAGATTAAAAAATTCTTCAGCAACAGCATATGCTGTTATTAAATTATAAGATGTTTCTAACTGAGAGCTATCCATAATCAATTTCTTAATTCCATTATTCAATAAATAAACCCTAGCGTAACCATTTCCAATAACAGCTCCAGAGAGCTTCAAAGAAAGCGGGCTTGCATTCAGCATCAGATTGTATGTTGTTGTTTCGTTAAATGTCAGATTTAATTCTTGAGAATAACCTGTTTCGCCGTAAATAAACAATCCTGTATATGCTGCTCTAAATAAGAAGATAGTGGCAATAACAAAAAGCAGGGCAACAATAACTCCTGGCTCGTATTCTTTTTTTCTCTTCTCATAATTTGATTCATACTCTATTTTGTGGTGCTCCTTGCTAACCAAATCTTCAAGTTCACCCTCTTTTTTCTTTTTTAATTCAAACATTCTTCACTCTTTTTTTCTTTACGCGGCTGTAAGAAGTCCAGATTGTGCGGTCATCCCTTTCAAGAAGAACTGCAATTTCGTGATATGTCATGCCGACTTTATCTTTCAGATATTCAACAACAGCTTCAAGAATGCTGACATCGCGGTCAAGGAAGATTGAAGAGGGGATCTTCAATTCAGAGTATGGACTAAAAGAAATAGGTCTATCTTTCAGCTCTTTCGGCTTTAAATGAACTCTTTTTTGTTCAATAAAGCCTTTCTCTTTTTTCAAAGGCATAATACCTTAATTTCTGTCCTTCTATTAACCAAAAATCATGATTTTTCCTTATATATACTGTCAATGTAAGTATTTAATTAAAAACATTGTTGTTTTTTACTTACATTGTGAGTATGATTTAATAATCTTTCCAATATTTACTTACATTGTAAGTATAAAGATTTAAATATATCGGTTTATTCCTAAGAACGGCGTGTGCAATGAACTAGTGAACACCCACTGAAGCGAAAGCTGATGACGAAGGAAGTAACTGCTGAGCGCACGCCATTAATTAAAATTTGGTTAAGGAGATTAAATTCAGATAAGCTAATCTATCAAACAAGAACGACAAAAAACACGATCATGAATCTTAAAAAACAGCCGAGATATGGCTTAAAAGCGAAAAATATGAGCACTTTCGCACATAGAGAGTTATACACAATTTTTTGGAGTTCTTTCAATATTTTTTTTAAGATTTTGATTAAAACCAAAAAACTATCTCTACGGCGGTGATGATGATAATGGTAAGAAACGATTATGTCCACATAGATATTTTGGTCTTTACAATAAAAGGGGGGAAAACTCTACCCGAACATCTTCATATAATCTTCGCCTTCTAACTCCTCTTCTGCCTTCACTTTTACGATCGCTTTGGCAAAATCCTCTTTAAAAACCTTTGTTCTTTTGTCCCTTATCGCAAAATACCCCGCCTCCGTGCATGTTGCTTTTATCTCTGCTCCTGAAAATCCATCCATGTCTCTAACAACCAAGTCAACATCTATTCCTTTGTCAAGCGTCATTTCTCTTGTGTGAATTTTTAGAATTTCTTTTCTTGCATCTTTGTTCGGAATAGGAATCTTAATCAGCCTGTCTAATCTTCCAGGCCTTAAAATTGCAGGATCCAAAATATCTTTCCTATTGGTGCACCCTATAATCTTGACATTTCCCAAGGGCTTAAAGCCGTCTATCTCAGAAAGAAGCTGCATGAATGTCCTCTGCACTTCTCTCTCGCCGGATGTTCCGATATCAATCCTTGTTGCAGCCAGCGCATCAAGCTCGTCTATAAAAATCACAGAGGGCGCTTTTTCCCTGGCCAGCTGAAAAATCTCCTTGACTAATTTCGCTCCTTCTCCAATGAATTTCTGGACTAATTCAGATCCAACAACTTCAATAAAAGTTGAATTTGTTGAAGATGCGACTGCTTTTGCCAATAATGTCTTGCCTGTTCCAGGCGGGCCGTAAAACAATATCCCCTTGGGCGGCTGTATGCCCACTTTCCTGAATAATTCAGGATTTTTAAGCGGCAATTCAATAACTTCCTGTATCTCTCTTGCCTGAGCTTCTAAGCCGCCAACATCTTTCCAAGTTACTGTGGGCTTCTCGATTATTACAAACTTTTCAACATTGAAAACCTTTGAAAATGGAATTTTCCTCAATATTGTAAGATTTTTCTGCTCCATAAGAACTGAATCTCCTGGAAAAATTGTTCCACATTCGCTGGAAATGTTGACAAAGAACTCGTTGCCGTTCTGCAGCCTTATTATTGCGTTCTTTTCCACCACATCTTTCACTTCAGCAACCAACAGCGGCATTTTCTTGAATGTTTCGAGCTCTTCCTTGAACTTGGAAACTGTTTCCTTTAATAATTTATTTTCTTCTTCAAAGGCATTTGTGCTGGTTGTATAGCCGTATATGATGGAGTCTATCTTTTTGGTCTCTCCATTGCTTTTTTGATCGAGCATGCGCAGGGGAATAGAAGTAGATATAAAAAGATTGTGGTTTATTAGCGGCTACGTTGAAAATCTAAACGGGCATTGTTCAGTATATAAAAAGAAAAGAGAAAATACAAATTTTCAGTTTATTTGCAGAGCCAATAACAAAATTGTGTATATTATCGAGGCATTGGGGAAATGGAATTATGAGTTGGATATGGAAGTTGAAAATATTAGCCAGTATAGAAAGATTATGATGGATTTAACAAATGAATTTTCAGATATTATAAGTGATTACGATGCCCTGATTGTAGGAAAAATATTCAAGTACAATCTATACCCCAAATGAACTCAAAACCTCGTAAATCTGACCTTGCAGAGCCAAGGCACGTATAACAATCAACAACAAGCTTGCACTTCTCCGGCATATGAATCACTTCAAAAAACCTAAAAACTACTTATTCAATACCTTTTCAGCCGCATCCAGTTTCTGCCAGCTGTTGTTGAAGAAACTTTCAAATGCTGACGCAAAATATGGTGTTTCGACCCAAACGCCAACATCATAGCTCGGATGAATGCTTTTGTCATCCATCAGCATGAATAAAAGACTCTTACCATCAACAATTGCAAATCTTGCCTGCGGATCGTTTATGTGCTTAAACTCTGCGATTCCTTTTAAATTTTTATAAACTTCCTGCGATTCCTTTCCTGAAGGAGATGCAATCTTTATTTTCACCCCTCTTTCTTTTGCCTTTTCCAAGGTTTTCCTAAGCTCTTTTGCTTTTCTGACAAGGCCGTCTGCAGTTGTTACTATCACAACGGACTTTTCAGCATTTTTAATCATAAAATCAAGATGGTTATAGATGTTGTCTCTGCCTCTTATGCTGCCGCTTAAATCAGTAGGATCAACAAGCTCAATGCCTTGTTTGTGCAATAAATTTAATTCAACGAGCGTATTTGTTTTTTTGATTTCGTCTACAATTTCTTCTTCTTTCTGCGCATCTTCCCTTATTCTTTTTTTAACACGCTCAACAACTTCCTCAGGCTTTACTGCAAGGTATTTGATTGGTTTGCCTACCTTCATTATTATAAACCCTTTCTTTTCCAAGCTTTCGAGAACATCATAACTTCTGCTTCTTGGAACGCCTGCAATATCGCTCAGTTCGCCAGCAGTAGAAACGCCGCGAGAAAGCAACGCAGTCCATAATTTGGCTTCATAACTATTCAATCCAAAATCTTTTAATTTATTTAAAAAGTTTTTTTGTACGATCATTTTATAACTCCCCACCACCTTCTTTACTTCAGAAAGCAACACATATATTTAAATCTTTCTATTTTTGACTATCATATAGTAATGAATGTGTGTGAGAGACCCCGTCATTTCTTATGGAGATTGTGTTTGTATTTTTTTAGGTTTTTGTAATATATATTTATTTTCAATATTGTAAATAATAAAACAACAACTAAAAACAAAAAACAAAACTATAGTTTCCAATAGAAATAAGGGGGTGTGTATTTTTTAATATGAAAAAATATTTAAAGCTCCACTTCTTCTGGAAACAAGTAAAATGGCAAAAAATAACAACACCAACATAAATCTTTTTTTTGAACGTTTTTTAAAAAAAGAATCTAAGATATTCACACAAAAAAACTTTCTGCAACCGGCGTATGCGCCAGACACGGTGCCCCACAGGGAAGAACAGATAAAACAAATAGCAGAAATTCTTGCTCCGGCGCTTAAATTAGAAAAACCATCAAATCTCTTTTTATATGGAAAAACCGGGAGCGGAAAAACACTTTCAACAATTCACACAACCAACCAATTATATTCTATAGCCAGCAGGGAAAAAATACCAATAATTCCCATCTATATAAATTGCAAACTAAAAAAAGTGGCTGATACGGAATACAGGCTTGTTGCCCAGCTGATCAGGGCGCTGGGCAAGGAAGTCCCATCTACGGGATTGCCGACAGACGAAATTTATAAAATATTTTTTAACATAATGGAGCAGAAAGAGCAGATGCTGTTGCTTGTTTTGGATGAAATAGACCAACTCGTCAAAAAAGCAGGAGATGGAATTTTATATAATCTAACCAGAATGAACACAGAACTTAACAAATCCCAAATTTCAATTATCGGCATATCTAATGATCTGCTTTTCACAGACAACCTTGATCCCAGAATCAAAAGCTCGTTAAGTGAAGAGGAAATTTTTTTTCCTTCTTACAATGCGCTGCAGTTGCAGGATATATTGAGGGAGAGGGCGAAAAAGGCATTTAAACAGGGAGCAATAGAAGCAGGAGTAATTGAAAAATGCGCTGCCTATGCGGCAGGAGAACACGGAGATGCAAGAAGAGCAGTAGAGTTATTGAGAGTTGCTGGCGAAATAGCTGAAAGAAAAGATGAAGCATCCTTAAAAATAGAGCACATCGATGAAGCGCAAGACAAGATAGACCATGACAGGATCATTGATATCGTGAAAACACAACCAAAACAATTTCAACTCTCATTATATTCGATAGTTTCTGTCTGCTTAAACAGGAAGGATCTGGTGTTTACAGGAGAAGTTTACGACCTTTACAAAAAATTGTGCTCGAGAATCGGCTTGAGGCCATTAACACAAAGAAGGATGTCAGACATAATAGCCGAGCTGGATATGCTTGGCGTTATAAGCACGAAAGTGATATCGAAGGGCCGATATGGAAGGACGAGGGAGATATCGCTCTCAATCCCGCCAACAACACAGCCAAAAATAAAGAAGATACTGGAGGAAGAGTTAGAATTAGCTTGATGCTCAAGAATAACCCTTCTTGCCTAAAATGGATGACGAAACAGAAAATAAAAAGAGAATTGTAAGATTTTTTTATGATAAAGGCATCCTGTTAAACCCAGACATATTTGCGGCAATCAAGGATATTGATCTGAACAAGTTTCATGAAAACCTAAAAAATAAAGACTTTTTTGAAGAAATCCTTATTCTAAACAGAGACATAACGCAAATACTGGATAAGAACAAGAACATAGAGCTTAATTGGAAGGAATTTGAAAAAGCCGCCACCAAATTTGAAAAAAATGAAAATTCAAAAGTATATGGTCAATTTCTGGAGTTTTTATCAAAAGAAAAAAAAGAGGAAAAAATTCTGCCTCCGGATAATGGCGTTAAAGTGATTTTTTCTTATGTTGATGACCCGAAACAAAGAGAAGCGCAGGATTTTGTTTCGTTTTTTACTGTCAGGCACAGAGCGCTTGAAAAGATGCTTAGAAACAGGCAAGAGATTAAAAATCTCACATCCATCAGCAAAATAGTGTCAAAAAAGGACAGAAGCGAAATATCGCTTATCGGCATAGTCAAAGAAATAGCAGAAACAAAAAACAAAAATCTCATGATGGTTGTTGAAGATCCGACAGGCGAAATAAAAGTGCTGGTGAATAAAAGCAAGCCAGAACTATATGCGGAAGCGCTAAATATAGTTATGGACGAGGTTATCGGCATAGTTGGTGTTAATGGCGACAACATAGTGTTTGCAGACAACATCATTTGGCCCGAAGTTCCTCTGACAAGAGAACTTAAAAAATCTCCAGATGAAGCATATGCTATTTTTTTATCAGATTTGCATGTTGGCTCAAAACAATTCTTGCCAGAAGAATTCAACAAATTCCTAAAATGGATTAATGGCGGGCTTGGTGATGAAGCGCAGCAAGATATAGCTGGAAAAATAAAATACCTCTTTATTGTTGGCGACCTTGTTGATGGCGTAGGGGTTTACCCGGAGCAAGATTCTGAACTAGATATCAAAGACATTTATGAGCAGTATAATAAATGCGCAGAATTGCTTCAACAAATCCCAAAAAACATTCAAATCATCATATGCCCGGGGAATCACGATGCAATGCGCATTGCTGAACCTCAGCCGCAGCTTTATAAGGATTTCGCAGGAGCTATTTGGCAATTGCCCAATGTGACCATGGTATCAAACCCGGCAGTTGTAAGGATACACGAAACAAAGGACTTTTCAGGTTTTGATGTACTGCTTTATCACGGATATTCTTTTGACTATTATGTTGCCCACGTAGATTCAATAAGGAGAAACGGAGGCTATGACAGGGCAGACCTCATAATGTCCTTCCTGTTAAGAAGAAGGCATCTCGCACCAACACACACATCAACACTCTACATACCAGACACAAATAAAGATTACCTTGTGATAGATATGATACCTGATTTTTTTGCCACCGGCCACATTCATAAAACTTGCGTTGCAGCTTACAAAAATATAACTATGATTTGCGGCTCTTGCTGGCAGTCAAAAACAACATTTCAGGAAAAGGTGGGGCATCATCCAGAGCCGGCAAGGGTGCCAATAGTAAATTTACAAACAAGAAAAATCAAGATTTTGAGATTTGGTTAAAATGAATAAAGAATCAGAAAGCAAAGAAATGCAGGAATATTTTGAAGCGATAGAGGCGCAATTGAGCGCAGCCTATAAGGTGGCCAATGAAGCGAGGAAAAAAGGATATGATCCTGAAGAAAAAGTTGACATTCCCCTGGCGCATGATATGGCTGAGCGCGTAGAAGGGCTGATATCTGCGGTTACGACGAAGCTTCTTGGCTCTGGAATGATAAAAAGGATACGTGAGCTGGAAAAAGAGTATGGCGCGCTTGCATGGGAAGTAGCATTAAAAATAGCAGAAGAAGTTGCGCAGGAAAAGTTCTGCAAATTTAGCGATAGGAAAGAGGCAATGGAGACTGGAATAAGGGTGGGATTTGCATACCATACCCTGGGCATAGTTTCTGCTCCTTTAGAAGGTTTTGTGGAATTAAAAATAAAGAAGAGAAGAGATGGCAAAGATTATCTCGCGCTAAGCTATGCAGGGCCAGTAAGAGGAGCAGGAGGGACAGGAGCATCAGTTTCCGTGGTGATAGCTGACTATGTAAGAAAAAAAATGGGATATGATGTTTACGATCCCGATGAACAAGAGATAAACAGAACCATAACAGAGCTCTACGATTACCATGAATTTGTAACGAATCTTCAATATAAGCCGAGCAAAGAAGAAATTGCCTTTTTGGTGAAAAATCTTCCGGTGGAAGTTGACGGTGATCCTACGGAAAAAATCGAAGTCAGCAACTACAAAGACATGGACAGACTATCGACAAACAAGATTCGCAGCGGTGTCTGCCTTGTTGTATCGATGTTAGCGTTAAAAGCGCCAAAACTGTGGAAGAAACTGCAAAAATTTCAAAAAGATTTTGACATAGACTGGTCGTTCTTGGAAACATTTTTAGAGCTGCAAAAGAAGAAAAAATCCGGAACAGAAGAAAAGGAGAAGAAATTAAAAGTTACTCCGAATTACACATACATCGCAGATCTAGTTGCCGGCAGGCCTGTTTTATCATACCCTTCAGTAGCAGGAGGATTTCGCCTGCGTTATGGGCGTTCAAGAACATCAGGGTTCAGCGCAGCGGCGATTCACCCTGCGACCATGCACATTCTGAATAAATATATTGCCGTGGGCACGCAACTAAAAATAGAGCGGCCAGGAAAAGCGACTGCAGTAACGAGCTGCGATGCAATAGACGGGCCGATAGTAAAATTAAACAACGGCAATGTCATAAAAATAAATACTGAAGAGGAAGCAAAAGACAATTTGGGGAATATAGCCGAGATACTTTTTTTAGGGGACATTTTGATCAATCATGGAGATTTTTCTGAAAATGGCCATGTGCTTGTTCCTGCAGGATATTGCGAAGAATGGTATGTGCAAGAGCTTGAAAAAGCAACTGTAAATTTATTCGGATCGTTGGATATTGAAAAATTATCTGATCTTGTAGAAGTGCCCGCAACAATATTGACTAAAATATTAAAAAATCCATTGGAAAAGATTTCGGCGCTAGATGCAATAAACATATCAAAAAAATTAAACATTCCGCTTCATCCAGGCTTCAGCTATTATTGGAGCACCATATCAACAGACCAATTTATTTTATTTTTGGAATGGCTCAAGAAAGCCAATATTGTCAAGGAAGAAAAAATAATAAAGATAATTCTGCCATTTAAGGAAGATGCAAAAAGAATCCTCGAGCTAGTTGGCGCACCGCATCTCGCAGTTAGTGAAGAATTTGTTGTTATTGAAAAAGAAGAAGCAGAGTCCATTTTAGCCAGTTTAAATATAACCTCAAACGAGAAGATTGCAGAATTAGAGGAATTTACAAAAAACAACAAAGAAAAAAATCCTTTAGAAATAATAAACCTGGTATCTGAGATAAAGTTGAGAGATAAGGCAGGAACATTTATCGGTGCAAGAATGGGCAGGCCTGAAAAAGCAAAAATGAGGAAGCTTACTGGCAGCCCGCAAGTGTTATTTCCTGTAGGTGAAGAAGGAGGAAGGTTGCGCTCGTTCCAATCCGCGGCAGAAATCGGAAAGGTAAGGGCAGACTTTCCCATCTATTATTGCAGCCATTGCAACAAAGAGACAGTTTTGTCTGTTTGCGAGACATGCGATAAAAAAACAAAGAAAAGATTTTTTTGCAGAATATGCGGAAACATAGAAGAGCAGGTGTGCAAGAAACACGGGCCAGCAGCAACATTCAAAACGCAGGATATAAACATAAATGAGCTTTTTGATGCTGTTTTGAATAACAAACTAAAAACAAAGACAAATCCTGATCTGATCAAAGGCGTCAGGGGAACGTCTAATAAAGACCATATCCCCGAAAACATACTGAAAGGAATCATCAGGGCAAAGCACGATGTTTATGTAAACAAGGATGGCACAATAAGGTATGATATGACTGAGCTGCCAATAACGCACTTTAAGCCAAAAGAGATCAAAACATCGCTTCAGAAACTGAAAGAACTGGGTTATGAAAAAGATATTTTCGGAAAAGAATTGGAGTCAGTAAACCAAATAATCGAACTCAGGCCCCAGGACATTATCCTTCCTGCAGGCCAGGAAGCACTTGATGAGACTGCAGACCTTGTTTTGATGAGAATGGCGAATTTTGTTGATGAACTTTTAGTTGTGATGTATGGCCAGCAGCCTTTTTATACTTTTAAAACCAAGGAAGATTTAATTGGCTGCATCGTTATTGGGCTTGCGCCGCACATTTCGGCCGGGATGATTGGCCGCGTAATAGGATTTTCAGAAACTCAGGGATGCTATGCGCATCCGCTTTGGCATGCTGCGTTACGCCGCGACTGCGATGGCGACGAATGCTGCATAATACTGCTGATGGACGCATTGCTGAATTTTTCAAGACAGTTTTTGCCAGATAAGCGCGGCGGCAGGACGATGGACAGCCCGCTTGTTTTGACAACCAAGCTCATCCCCGGCGAAGTTGATGACATGGTCCACGGAATGGATGTTGTCCGGAGATATCCTCTGGATCTTTATGATGCGGCATCGAAATACAAATATCCCTGGGAAGTCGAAATAGAAAAATTAGGCAAGCGGCTTGGAACAGCAGCGCAGTATGAAGGCCTTGGCTTTACACACGATGTTTCGAGCATAAATTCAGGAGTGATGTGCTCGGCATATAAGACACTTCCTTCAATGGAGGAAAAGCTTAAGGGCCAAATGGATCTTGCTGAAAGAATAAGGGCAGTTAATGCTGTAGACGTTGCCCGGCTCGTAATAGAAAAACACTTGCTGAGGGACATAAGAGGCAACCTGAGAAAATTCTCAACACAGCAATTTAGATGCGTCAAATGCAATGAAAAATTCAGAAGGCCGCCATTAATAGGCAAGTGCACAAAATGCGGCGGCAAAATAATATTTACTGTATCGGAAGGGAGTGTTATAAAATATCTCGAGCCGACTCTTTCGTTGGCTGAAAAATATAATCTTCCAGCATATCTGAAACAGACATTAGAGCTCACAAAAAGAATGATTGAAGGAGTGTTTGGAAAGCAGAAAGAGAAGCAGGCAGGATTAGGGAAATGGTTTGGCTAATTGCCTATATTGTCTCTGTATAAGGCACATTGCATATTTTTCTTATGTTCTTTTCGATGACCAAGTTATGATACAACCCGAACTTAACAGCTTCATTGCCAATAAAGATGAGTGTGAACGCTTTTTTAACCAAAAGCTCAATCTTTTTTTCATCAGCCTCTTCACCTTTATAAATGTCAGAAACTTTCCACTAGTCTAAGACTAGTGGCTGAAAGCCAATCTTAATCCGGATTGTGTAAAGTTTCTGAGCATGCTCAAAAACCACCAAGATGAATGGGATGGTTTTAGAGGCATAAGCCATTCATGCCACCCATCTATGATGGGTGGTTTTTGACAAATCAGATGCAAGATTAAGCTGCAGATCGCCCTCTTCGAATACATGGCCAATAAGGCCAGAATCGCACAAACTAAGAATCAATCTGCCGTCTTTTGTTTTATGCTGCTTTACAATCATTTAAACTCTTCCTTTCAATGCATACTTTGCACCGCAGGCAGTGCATTTCAGGAATGGAACACTTCCTTCTTTGATGATCTGTGTGTCTGGTTTTCCGCATTCGCTGCACAAAACATACTCGTAAGCATACTGCCTGATTTTTTCATTGATCCTTGAAGCGCTGATCTTTGTGCCTATTATCAAAGCTGTTTTAGTCAGTTCACCAGGAGTGGCCAGCTCTTTCAGAATATATTTCACCAGATGTGCAGCATCCCTTCTAAGTATATCTGCAATCTGATAAAAATTGCCGATTACAGTCCTGTTGCCCTGGATATGGCCAACAACTTTCGGTATTTCGAACCTTTCCTTTTCAAATACAGCACTCGGCATCTCTTTTCTGGCCTTGTCAAGCAATTCTTCATAGTCCATGAAATAAGAGAAATCTGCTTCTTTTTTTAAATTTAATGTTTATTTGCCATGTTTTAATCAAAAGATATTTAAATAATTCTGATTAGTTAAATAATTCATGGTATTAGAATCAATAATCTTCCCAATGAAGGCAGAGAAGCAGCCATGGGAGATGTTTTTTATCGGATTAGTCTACACCTCTGCAGCAATTTTTCTTTCGCTGTGGATTTTTGAAAAAGAAGCGAGCATGGTCATGGTATTTTTTACAGTGATGGCGGCGTTGCCTATCATATATAACACATTGAAGTTAGAGGAATATAAGGACATGGAGCTGTCAAATGAGAGGCTGCGCCTAAAGCAGCACTCAAAGGCGATATTGATATTTTTATTCCTTTTTTTAGGGATGACTGTTGCATTTGTTTTTTGGTACACTGTCCTGCCATCTTCTACAGTGGCGTTTTTGTTTCAAAAACAAGCGCAGACAATAACCAGCGTTAACAACCAAATAGCAGGGAATGCTGTCTCACAAGTCACACTATTCTCAAAAATACTTCTGAACAACTTAAAAGTGCTGGCCTTTTGCATTCTATTTTCCTTTATTTATGGTTCCGGGGCAATATTCATCTTAACTTGGAATGCTTCTGTAATAGCAACTGCAATTGGAAATTTTATAAGAACAAACATTGCGCATTATGCGCTGTCAGTGGGGTCTGTAAATGCATTCACATATTTTCAAGTGATTTCCCTTGGCTTGCTCAGGTATTTCATACATGGCCTGCCAGAGATAATAGCATACATATACGGCGCTCTGGCTGGCGGGATAATCTCAGTAGCAGTCATAAGGCGCCATTTTCAGACAAAGAATTTTTTCAGCATACTTATCGATGTCTCAGATCTGCTGCTGATTGCTATCGGATTTTTAGTTCTCGCAGCATTTATTGAAGTTTATCTAACACCAAAACTATTCTAGAACTTTCAGCTTGCCGGCCCGTATCTCAAATATGTCGCCTTGTTTCAAAAGATGACTTATAATATCATCACAAGAGCTGTTTTTTGAATTGCGCACGACTTCATCATAATCTGCTCCATCACCCGTGTCAAGCTTCTTTATTATACCAATCACATCTGTTTGAGAATCGCCAGGCATTTTTTCAACATCATCCATGATAACCTCTTCAGCATCATCTTCTGAAATTTCTTTTGATTTTTCTTCAAGGCCTAATTCCAATCTTCTTAATTCCAGCCAATCCTTATCATTCAATGTTTTCAATATTTCGACAAGGATGTATTTTTCATTTCCAAACTCTCTCGGCCTCCCAATAACTAACACAATATCGCCAATCTTTGCATTTTCCAAAGCAGCATTCTTTTCAAAGCTTCTCAGGCCGATCTTCGCAGAACTGTCATCAATTAGAACTTCACTATACTTGTTATTTTGATCTGTATTTTTTGCAACAACAATACCTATGATATTGACTCGCGATAGCTTTGTATTGTCTCCTGCAAGGACATAATTAGATGCCCAGCCTTCTTCTTTAAAGTATTTTCCATTAATCAAACTAGAAATTTTAGTCTTGTACGCCACCAACCGTTTTATTTCATTTGCCATGCTAGATCTTTTGGATTAAACTGGGCTTGGGCTCGAAGATGTCGCCCGAACGCTTCAACCTTTCAATGATCTCATCCACATCGCCTTCATCGATTTTTCTTTCTTTAGCCATATCAACCAAATCCTGAACAGCAATCTGCTTTGATTTATCACTTAGTTTATCTATCAGCTCTTTTATTATCGTTATTTTGTTTCTCTCCGAGCTAGGAATGCCTGTTGAGATCCTATCGAAGTCAATCAGGCCGGTCTCTTTGTCAAGAGCAATCTCATTCAGGCAATAATGGAGTATGTCGGTTGCTCTTTTCGCATCCTTTCTCGTTACTGTATCGCTCAGCCTTACTTTTGCTGAAGCTTCAGATAACCTGACTAATGCTTCCAACTGCCTTGCTGATATGGGTATTGTTTTCATCTCACCTTCAATAGTGCCGGAGGCTCTCATTTTTAGATAGTATCTTTGTATTTCCTCGCTTGCGCCATCAGACAGCTTTGGATGGGCATTCTGCCTAGCGTAAGCAATATATTTTCTCAAAAGTTTTGTGTCCAGCTCTACATTCTCAAAGTCGGGATTTTGATGCATGCCAAGAATGAACTTTGCCATTTTTTCATCGTTGTCCGGATGCGGAAGATCTTTTATTGCAAAAATCAAATCAAACCTGTTGATTAATGTGGTGGGCAAATTAATCTGTTTAGAAATGGGCTCACCATAAGGGTCAAATCTTCCAAATTTAGGATTTGCAGCAGCCAATACAGTTGTTTCGGCCCTTAATGTTGCCTGTATATTTGCTTTTGAGATGCTTACACTCTGCTGCTCCAATGCCTCGTGCATTGCGCTTCTGTCTTCTGTGGACATCTTGTCGAGCTCGTCGATCATACAATTGTGGACAGGTATAAAATTTGCGATATAATTTGGGCCTTCTTTCGCATCAGTTTGCAGATTAAATACTTCTGCAGGAGGAATCTCATTTATGCCGGTTATTTTACCTATGTGAACATTATCCTGCGCTACATTTTTCAAGGTTTGCAAAGAATTTGCAGGCAGTATCAGCAAAGCAGCAAGCGCTTCTAATGCTCTTTGCAAAGTTCCTCTTTTAATACCGTATCCGTCATCAAGCTGGCTCTGTTTTACGCCATTCATATACAAAGCTTGTTTTTGACCGTGTTTCAATTCAGCCCTTACACTCGCAATCAGCTCATCAACATGAGGAATTCTTCCGTCCATTGATCTGCGTTCAAGAATCTTATTGAGTGCAGCAAGTTTTGCCGGTTCAAGGCGCGAATCCCACAACTTTGCAATATTTTCTCTGCCAGTAATGCAAACATGGAATATGATGTATCTGCCTTCTTTTATTATTCCTCCTCCCGTGGAAAGAATTTTTCTTATTCTGCCGATTACACCTATCTTACGCAATAATTTTCTATAAGTTTCGGCAGTTTGTAAATTCTGCGTTATGAGAGAGACGATTCCCCCGCCTTTTCTATTTGAAATCGATCCGTCGCCATTTATCGCACCAATGATGAATGCTTTGATATCATCATGCGAAAGATTCAACAGAACACGATCTATCAGGCCATTTTTCTTGCCGACAGGTATCCCGAAATTTTTTATTTTCTCATGAATTTCTTTAGAACCTATGTGCGCATGCAGAGACCCGCGATTATTTTTATGCACGTGCATTTCTTTCCCAAAACAGGCATTAACGAGGTATTTTGCTCTTTCAATCATCCACTCTTTAGTTGAATAAAAACTTATGCTGTATTTTTTCTTTGCTAAATGCCCGTCTGTTGCAATCATGCCGCAAAGTTCTAGAAGAGCGGCATTTTCAACATCTTTTTTTGAAATAAATTCTGTCGGCAAAACCACAGAAGCACCGACTTTTAATTTTCCGCAAGACACCCAACGAAGGCCGTTGTCCCAAACAGGAAGAGGATGCTCTGGCGTTATATGCAGTTTATCTCCTGTATCAAACTTAATTTCAAGAAGGTTTTCTGCGGTTCTTTGCGAAACACCCACAACTTTTTGTTCACATATTTCAAATGTTTTTACATCTAAAGATTGAACACGGATCTCTTTTCCTTTACGTTGCTCTTTGTAAACCTGCTGAATAGGCATCACACTTCCATCGGCAAGCAGAATGGATGTATCGCCAGCAACACACAATCCCTTATTCGCCAAAACAAGTGCGCCTGCTTCAAGGCTCCAGCCGCGCAGGAATTCGTCTTTCACAACACTTGCAGTTAAGCCAGCTCCGCTGACACCCTTTCCGCTGACATACCTGCCTTTAGGAGAGATCTTTGAAATTCTTTTGAGCAGCTGGCTTTTTCCGCTTCCAGGATCGCCAATAAGCAAAATATGGATATCTCCTCTTATTGATACACCATCTTTTCTTTCCTTTTTTATTCCCCCCATCAATTGCAGAATAAGGGCGTTTTTTATTTCGTCATGACCATATATGCTTGGCGCAATCGAACGTAACAGCCTCTGATAAATGTTTGGATCTTCAGCTAACTCTTTGATTTTTTTTAAGTCCTCCTTGCTTATCGTGATGTCAGAGAAATTCTCTTCTACGCCCTCGACACAATTGGCTTCGATCAGCAAATCAAATCTTGTGGATTGGCCGCCTGTCTGCAATGTTATGGGCACTTCTTTTATTATTCCGCCAATGCGTATTTTGCTTCCAGGGCTTGTTCTCTTCTCACTTAAGGGGCTGACTAAATCACACTGCAGAAAAATCTGCATCCTTTTTGGCTGGTCTCCACCATCTAAATCTTCCGGAGATTCTTCTAAAACAATCCCTTGTACATCAACAAGCTCCTTGCTTAACAGCTTAAATCTTCCTTTTTTACCGCAGCCGCATCTGCTTGGCTCGTGAAATTTTTTATCAAGCTGAGGAACAGAAATTGTATTTCCGCAGGCAGGGCATTCAAATTTAGCAACTACGGCTTGCGGCCTCACATCAGATTTCTGCCTTACAACACCCTCTGTCCAAAACAGCTTTCCTATATGGTTGCTTCTTATGTTTCTGACCATGATCTGCTGGGTTTTAGGCAGGTTTCTAAAGCGCACTTTGAATTTTTTCAGATCGCCCTCGCGGCCAGAATCTTCAATAGCAAGCTCAGCAGCCCTTATCACTTCTTCCGGCTCTTCCAAAAGCTGCTCTGCAAGATCTGGATCAAATTTTATCAGATCAGCAAAATCAACAATTAAGAATTTATTGCCTTTCCTCAGGTTTTCAACTATTGCTGCGCCATAACTCAAATCAAAAAATTCACCAAATCTTTTTATCTGTTCGCTCGCTTCCATTTCAACTTATTTTTTCATGACTTTCTTTAGCGTTGCTATTAGCTTGTCAAGAGCATTGTGCACTTCTTCCTCGCTTTTAGTGCCGGTGCAAACAACCTTTCCATTGCTGAAAAGCAAGAATGTTGCCTTTGCAGAAGCCATCTTGTAAACCAACCCCGGGAATTGCTCTGGCTCATATTCTGTGTTGTCAAGCTTCATTGCAAGGACATTCAAGTTCAGGTCCATGCCAACGCTACCGGAAGCAACAATGTTCTGGATCTTTATCTCAGGATCTATGGTTATCTTGATGCCTATCTTTTCTAAGCTCTTTATGATCTTCTGTATGGATGCCTTGACACTATCCATTGTCCTTGCTCCAGTGCAAACAACCTTTCCAGAGCTAAAGATTAAAGCAGAGGTTTTAGGGTCTTTTATCCTTATTACAAGCCCAGGAAACTGTTCTGGGTTGTATTCTGTATTAGCAAGTGTTGCAGCCATCTTTTCAAGCGGAATATCGTGCTCTAAAGAGGTAGAAACAACTATATTGACCACTTTTATATCTCTCTCAACCTTTTTCTCTACTTTTTTAGCCTTTTTAGCCATAAAAACACCCCCATTCTGTTAATATTATTTATAAAGCTTATAAATGGCGCTAGTTTATAAATACTTTTGTTTTTAAATGAGTATATTGGAGTTTATAAACCCCCTTGATTTCTGGTGGAAAACATAGTATGTAATACATACATTATATGGCAACAATATTTATAAATCAATTGCTTATTGCAAACCCAACATGCCGACAACAGAACTGGATCTAGTAACCATAGCTCAGATATTGCACCAAGACTTAGTAGAACAACATGGGCCTGGCCAAAAAGTAGCAATATCTACTATCATAGACCAAGCAAAACATACACTCGGCATACTCGAATATACGGAGGGTTCATCTCAGCACGTTCTTGTCACAATGGAGTCTGAAGGTCTTATTACGAGAAGAAAAAAAGAATATATGATTAATTCTGCTAAGATCTAGGGTGTTTTGATTTTTCTGTTCCTCATTAAATCCACAACCTTTATATATGACATATGATGCACATTTCATATGAAATGCAGTTCATATGCTTTGTTTTTTGATGCCTTCTCGAATAAAACAAGATGGAAGATTCTTGAGGCATTGAGGTTTGATGACCTCAGCGTTAATGAGATGTGCGATGCAATAAAAGAAGAGCAAAGCAAAGTAAGCCACAACCTAAAAAAATTGGTGGAATGTCATTTTGTTGAAGCAGTCAGGAAGGGAAAAAACAAGATATATTCTCTAAATAAAAAGACAATGATTCCGCTGCTTGAGATTGTTGAAAATCATGCAGGCAAATATTGCGGCAAGACGTGTTTGAGAAAAAAATGAAAAGAATCTATCTAGACCATGCAGCTACAACGCCTGTAGCAAAAGAAGTTTTAGCAGCCATGCTGCCATATTTTAGCGAGAAATACGGGAATGCAAATTCATTGCACGCTTATGGAAGAGAGGCAAAGCAAGCATTGGAAAAAAGCAGGGAAACAATAGCCGGATCAATAAATGCGCTGCCTGAAGAAATCATTTTTACATCAGGTGGAACAGAAAGCGACAACATAGCGATCAAAGAGCTGTTTTTCACAAACAGAGAGAAGAACCACATAATAACGAGCAAAATAGAGCATGATGCCGTTTTGAACACATGCAAATTTTTGGAAAATATGGGCGCAAAAGTAACTTACCTTGATGTTGACAAATACAGCATTATAAATCTTGACCAGTTAAAAAATGCAATAACTGAAAAAACATTGCTTGTAAGCATAATGCACGCTAATAACGAGATCGGAACAGTGCAGGATATTGAAAAAATCGGAAAAATTTGCAGGGAAAGAAACGTCATATTTCACACAGATGCTGTCCAGAGCTACTGCAAGGAAAGAATTGACGTCAAAAAGCAAAATATTGATATGATGTCATTGAGCGCGCATAAAATCTACGGGCCAAAAGGAGTTGGCGCTTTATATGTTGGAAAAGGCATCAAGAAAAAAATAGGAACTTTCCTACACGGCGGAGGCCACGAGTTTGGATTAAGAAGCGGAACAGAAAACATTGCAGGCATTGTTGGATTTGCAAAAGCAGTTGAGATTGCACAGAGGGATTTTGAGAAAAATAACAAAAAAATGAGAACATTGAGAGATGAATTGATCAAAGGAGTTTTAAAAATACCTGAAACATTCTTGAATGGTCATCCTGCAAAAAGGCTGAGCAACAATGCGAACTTTATTTTCAAATATGTTGAAGGGGAGGGCATTGTCATGAAACTGGATGATAAAGGAGTTGCAGCTTCAACTGGAAGCGCATGCTCTTCCAAATCACTGAAGCCAAGCCATGTTTTGCTGGCTCTTGGCTTGAAGCCAGAGGATGCGCATGGGTCATTAAGATTGACTTTGGGAAAAGACAACACGAAAAAAGAGATAGATCATGTTTTGGCAGTTTTGTCAAAAGCAGTTGAAGAATTAAGAAAGGCAAGCCCTTTCTGGAGAAAATAAGATGTTCCAATATTCAAAAGAAGTGATGAAGCATTTCCTGCACCCAAAGAATGTAGGAGAAATTAAAAATGCAGATGGAATCGGGAAAGTTGGAAATCCAGTATGCGGAGACGTTCTTTGGCTTTACATAAAAATAGAAAAGAATAAAAAAGGCGAGGAAATAATTAAAGATGTAAAGTTCAAGACCCTCGGATGCACTGCGGCCATCGCTGTATCTGATATGCTGGCTGATCTTGCAAAAGGCAAGACAATAGAAGAAGCCAAAAAAATCACCAACAAAAGAATCGCAGATGCGCTGAAAGGGCTGCCAAAAATAAAACATCACTGCAGCCTTCTTGGCGAGGAAGCTCTTTTGAATGCAATAAAAGATTATGAGAAAAAGAAAAAATGAAATCATTTGGCTTGAAGTTGGTTTTGTATAGTGTCCTGGTTGGAGCACTTGTAGGCGTACTGGAGCTTAGCATAGGACACAGGTTTATTCTGGACCCATTGCTGCTCGGCAAGGGGTATAATTTTGTTTATGAAAGCTATTTTGCACCCACATATTATGGCCTTACAAAATCAATCATAGCGGCAATCACATTCTTTTTCGTATATTTGTTTGCAGCAAAACAGAAGCTGAACCCAATCATCACAGCAGCTGCAACAGGAATTCTTGGCACAGCCATATTCGGCATTTATTACTATTTCACTTTCCCCCGCTCAACATTCTACTCGGCAGCAATTATCGGGATAGTTCATTTCTCATTCATCGCAGCAATATCGTATATTTTTGCAAGGCTTTTACAAAGCAAAGGGGAAGTTAAAAGATGAAACTGAATTCATACAAAGAAGCGGCTATATTGATCATCATTGCTGCAATTATCGTGCCTATACTGGGATGCCAGTCCGATCAAAAAGACACTGGCAGCAGTTCAGGAACACAGGCAAATACAGTTGACATAAAGAATTTTGCATTTAACCCTTCGGAAATAAAAATAAAACAAGGAGAAACAGTCGAATGGATAAATAAAGATACTTTTGCCAAGCATACAGTAACGTCTGATTCGGGAGATGAAATTATATCTGAAACATTTTCAAATGGGCAAGCATATTTGCATACATTTAATGAAAAGGGAACTTTTGAATATCATTGCTCGATCCATCCCACTATGAAAGGAAAAATAACAGCGGAATAAGCTGCCTAAAATAAAAAAATAAAAATCAGCGGCAACATTCAGTTCTAAGATCGAAGTTAAAATATTCCCCGAATTCCTCAGCAATATCCGGGTAGCTCTCATTCAGCCAGTCATGAATCTCCATACTGAAGCAATGCGCGCATACATTCATATTTCCTTTGCAAATAATGCATCTTGCTGCTTTGTGCTTGTAGACCTTGAATATGCTGGCTCTGCCGATTAGCAATGGCACTAATGCCTTGTTTCTTTCATCTAGCCAGCATGCCATCTCCTTAGCCAGGCAATTAAAGCATACTGGCTGGGTTATCTGCTCGCTGCACAAAATACAACCTTCGCTTATTTGCGGTCTCACGTTTTTCACCTCCTGTTCCAGGTTTGCAGAAAAAGAATGGAATTTTAATGCCCAAAAAGAAGCTGCAAGAACCCGGATTAAAATCGGGCTCTTAACAACCTGATGTATAGGCTGTGTACACAAAAGAGCCACATCTATTAAGAACCCCTCTCATTGGAATATGCAAAATATGGCTCATAATTGCCCTAAAGCCGAGCTTGTATTTATATTTTATTATTCTGCAATCCATATTTTGTTTTTTTAACTTTTTGACATAGTTTTATAAATAAAAAAGAACTTTTAACTCATACTATGAAAAACAATGAAGGAAAAAAATTCGTCAGGGATTTTGAGAATAAAATAAAAAAAACCATAAAAAAATTCAATCTGCTGAATAAAAAAGAAAAGATATTTGCAGCAGTGTCCGGCGGAAAGGACTCAACAGCTATCCTTTATCTGCTAAAAAAACTAGGCCATAATGTTGAAGCAATAACTGTTGATGTGCTGATCGGCAAATATACAAAGCAGAACCTGGAGAAAATAAGGGATTTCTGCAAAAAGATAAATGTCAAGCTGCATGTTGTTTCGTTCAGGGAGAAGTTTGGTTATTCCCTTTGCTACATAAGATCAGTTTTAAATTCAAAAGGACTCGATCTTAAATCCTGCACAATCTGCGGTGTTTTAAGGCGCTATCTGATCAACAAATACGCGAGAAAACTGAAAGCTGATAAGATAGTTACAGGCCACAATATGGATGATGAGGCGCAGGCTATCTTAATGAACCTTTTGAGGAACAGGCCGGACCTGAATGCAAGGCTGGGCCCAATTTCGGGCATTTTAAAAGACAAAAAGTTCATTCCAAGGGTTAAACCGCTATATTTGACAGCTGAAAAAGACATAATCAAATATTCCGGAATAATGAAATTTGATGTTGATTACGGGAAATGCCCCTGCTGCCATGACGCATACCGCAATTTTATAAGAAATCTATTAAATAACTATGAAGAAAAGAATCCGAAAATTAAGGGCAACATAGTTTCGTATTTTTTAAAAAACATTAAAAACCTAAAAAACAATAAAATAGATAAAGCGATGAATTACTGCAACAAGTGCGGAGAGCCGTCTAAAGGAACAATCTGCCAGACATGCAATTTATTGTCAAAAATAAAGCAATAAAATGAGAATAGATTTTATTTTTCCCTCAAACAATGAAAAAGAATTCATCGAAATAGCTGAAAAGCTGGATTATGATGAATTATATTTTGTTTATAAAAATAAAAAAGATGCTGCTAATTTAGAAGAATTACAGAAAAATACGAAAATAAAGCTGAATATTGCCCTGATACAGCATTTTAAAAGAGTAAAAAAAGAAGATGATACATTGATCTTAGTCAAAGCAGCAGAGGACAACAGATATGTTCTTGAAAAAACAAAAGCAGACATTATATTTGCATTTGAAGAGACTGGCAGAAGGGATTTCATCCATCACAGGGATTCCGGCTTAAACCATATATTGTGCGCAATAGCAAAAGAAAAGGGAAAGACAATAGGATTTTCATTTAATTCGATCCTTGGCTCAGAGGGCATGCTTAGGGCGCAGATCATAGGCAGGATGATCCAGAACATTGAGCTGTGCAGGAAGTACAAGGTTAATACAATGATCGCTTCCTTTGCTGCAGCTCCTTACGAGATGAGGGGATGGCACGATTTGAAGTCTTTTTTCGAACTTCTCAGGTAATTTCCGCAATATTTAAATACAAGAACTTCCAGATTAGCCGTTATCAGTAACTTAATTATTTAAAACAAGTAAACTAAGTAAACTAAGTTAACTAAGTTAAATAAGTTATTTCAAATGACAAGAATAAACATCGAGATTGATGACGAGCTTCACAAAAAAGCCAAGCTAAACGCTGTTCTCCAGAATAAGACACTGATTCAATTCATACACGAAGCAATAGAGGAAAAGCTGAAAAAAGGGGATAAAAACAAAAAAGACTAACAAAAGAGGCATTATAAATGGCAAACCAAGATGTTGTTGATTACGTCAAAAAACAATTAAAAAAAGGCAGTCCTATTGAAAGAATCAAAAAAGCACTATTAACAGCAGGCTACCCAAAGAATGCTGTAGACGAAATAACTGGGTCAATTAAGCCAATAGAAAAGCCAGAGACCAAAATGACTAATTTCAAATCCCTGTTCGTAATCCTCATGGTTATTATTTTTATCATCATGGCATTCATCTTGGTTCTTAAACTAATGGAAAAAACACCGGAAACATCAAACGTTCAAACAGAAGATTTCTCTATCAGAGATCAAGCACTTGTTAAAAATAATCCTGCATTATGTGAAGAAATTAAAAATGCGAATATGAGAAAAGATTGCTTTGCGCTTATTTCAGTTCAAAGCAAACAAAACCATTGTGATTTATTGGAAAATGAATCTGAACAAGAATTTTGTCTCCGCACATATGCTGCTAAGACCAATAACTTAGAGCTTTGCAATGATATTGCAGACTCTCGTTTAAGGAATAGCTGCATGTATGATGTTGCTATCAACACAACGAACATAGAGCTATGCAAACAATTACAATCTGATGAAGAAAACAAGGCAGATTCGTGCATATATATGCTTGCAAAGAAAACAAAAGACGCCGCTATTTGCATGGAGATTACAAGTCCGCAACTTAAAGAAAGATGTTTGGGTGAAATGCCATGAAAAAACTCATCATAATTTTATTTTTGTTAATGATGTCGAAAGTAGTTTTTGGCGATGTTTCTTTTGATTATATTGTTTACTCTGATTGCAACTCTCTAACAAATACATTTTTTGCAACAGCATCGGGCGATAGCAACACGTTTTCGGCAGGATGTGATGGACAAATAGACCTGGGCAGCGTTGATGACGATTTTAAAATATACCTGACAAAACTCGAAGATGGAGAAAAAATAACAACGGGGGTTTGTGATTATTTCGGAGAGAGCGCAACATGCGGAACACCCGGCGACAACCAGTTTGTTTATTGTACGAGAGAAGGGACTTATATTGCCACAATTGGCTGTGATGGCACATCTGATTTTGATCTCCAGATGGATGTGAAAGCAGGAGACACAATTGAAACAGCAGCAGGTAACTGGGATGGCGGCGGTGGCGACTCACATGTCTCTCTTACATATATAACAGATGCCGGTGATTACGAAATTCTCAGCGGTAGTTCGTCAATAACATATACAGAATCAAAAAAAATAGCTTCATTATCACAAGAATTAGTTGGTGTAGACGGATTTACAACACAAACAAACGACACTAAAGTATATGTTTATACAAATCAAATAGTTGGAGGAGAATTAGAATTCTTAGCATGCATGGATAGCAATCAAAACCAACTCTGTGATTATGAAGAGGATACTGATTACAGTGAAGGAGTATGCGTAAGTGGGGGCTACATATGGATAAATGCCGACGGAGACATCAGTACAACACAAGACAACTGCTGCGGTGATGACATAACGGACAATCCTGATTTGAGTGAAGAAGCTTGCTCGGCATGTCCTGTTGGCGGAGAAGCGGATAATCCCGCACTTAGAGCTTGGTCCAGCACAGCGTCAGCATGCTGCGGCGATGATTCTAGCGATATAGGTTACAGAACTTCAGACAACAGCATAATATGCACAAACAGCACATGGGAATGGCTCAAAGCAGATGACTGCAGGGGTGACATTATAAATGCTTCCGGCACAATGTACGTTTCAAATACGAATGGCATCTGGCAAGCATGCCCTCATTTTTATGGCGGTCCTATAGATATAGCAACATCACCTACCAGTACGCAATCGCATGGATATATGTGCTCCAATGCATATGGTGCCTATAATATTTATGAATGCAGAGGAAACGGACAGGCATATTCTGACAGCACATCTGGAGCGCCCATATGCAGAGGCGCAGGCGAAGGAGTAAGGAACAAGACAGGAGATGTTGTAAAAACAACCACAACTGTAACTGCGTATACAAGCCCCGCCATTATAGAATATGGGCCCGGTCAAACTTATTACTGTGTTGATACAGCAGACAAAAAACTATGGTCAAATGACCTTGACATTTATTCTGAAGGCAGCTGCACATCAGCAGGATTCAGCTATACAGGAAGCTTATGCTGCGGAGAAGACCCTCATGAAGCATATAATGATCTTATGAACCCACTGTACAGCAAGAACTGCTGGGATGAAAGGACCATAAACAACAACACAATTTTGTCTTCAAATGAATTGGTTAAAAATTCTGGCTTGGTGGAGTGGGTAGATGCTTATAACTTAAAATCTTGGACAAGAACAGGAGACATCAGCAGCTATAATGGCGGCACAACGCGTCCAACGGCAGTTCAGCTGCTGAACGGCGCATCAATAGAAAGCGACTTCATTCCTGTGACTGATGGCGTTACTTACACGCTAACATACTATTATAGCGGCAATGTAAATGCAAAAATAAATTTATACGATGCAAATAAAAACTCTGCAAGCCCAAGCACAGCGTTAGAAAATTCAGCAGCAGTGTCTGTGGGTTGGAATCCTTACAATTTAACTTATACTCCCGGATTAGGAAATGGGTATATTAAAATCTTTTTATCAGCAGCATCTGGCCAAAGAGCGTGGTTTGATGACGTTTCTTTCAAAGGAGGGAAGAAAATAGTAAGCATTAGCGGCCAGTTCTACGGCTGCGATCTTCCTACTGCTTTGCAAGCGAAGCAAGACACGCAGCATACAGGTAATTTGATAATAAATGACGCTTTTTGCACAAACAGGGGCGGCTTTTATTGCGGTTACTTGGAAGAATGGCTTTCAAATGGCGGTTTAATCATCAATCACAGCTCAAGTTCACCTTCAGAATCTACAACAGCATGCTGCCAGGACTCACAGTGCTTTAATGGAACAATCTGCGTTGATGATCAAGCAGGAAATCCTTATGCGCAGGCATATGAAAATAAACGATGCATCAATGGAGAGTGGGAAGATGCTTATCCGAAGAAAACATGGGACAATGCAGCAGGGTACTGCCCAGAGCAGCCGCAATGCCTTGTCAATCCGTCTGGAACTTATGAAAACAACAGCAATCCAGAAGCTTATTTTGGCTCATCACCGCCGCAATGCATAAATGGCGGGCAGTTCATTCTGGATCATTACTGCGAAAATGGAAACTGGACAACAAGGACAAAGCAGCTGGCATTGACAATGATCAGGCTGGCAGGAAGCTCAGAATATACTTTATTCTGCGATGATTATGCAAATGTTCTGAATTATTATAATTACATAATAACTGGAACAAAGAATGCAAAGGATTATATTTCGAATACATGCACTTTTGGCAGCCAGATCAACCAGCCATGCGCAAATCAGGTCTGTATTTTGAATTACAGTGATAAAATATTATTCGGCATAACATTGAATACTAATATATCTGCCTTTATTGATGTATTGGGATTATCGAGCTGCACCGTTACAAATGATGGCCAATTCCACTCATGCGATGCTAACACTAAAGCATGGTACAACAATGCCTCAAAAACATTGATTTACAGCAATGCAGCATTTTCAATGCCGACAACAATTACATCATCATATCTGAAAACATTATCGCTTATTTTCCTTGAAAACCCAATACTTGCATTACACAGCTTCATAAATATTATTTTGCAGCCTTCATTTGATTTTGGCGGCAATCCAGTATCATTTGATTACTCTTTCATAAACCAAACAAAGGATTTCAGCCATCTATACATGCTCAGAACAACAGATAAATCTATTTTTGCATTGATAGAAAACAATATACCTGATGCTACTGGCGTTATAACAAAATACCTTGTGATAAATTATACAGGATTCAGCGCATTAAATATATGTGATGATTATGTCAACAGGACAAATAAATACATATGCTACAAAGATGATGATAAATTTTACATTGCAGCCAAGCCATTTGCAGACAAGATAACAGATGCTGTATTCGACTTATGGCGGGATTTCACTTCAAAATTAAGGATCCAGGGGACAGGCGGATCAATTGATATACTATATGCAATAGCGGATACTGGTTGAAATGGAAAATGGAAAATTAAAAAACAGCTTTAAGGTCATCTTTGCAGTAATTGTACTGTTGCTCTTAATTAAAATAACCACACCGGCAAAGACAGTCAGCGGCTCTGCCCCCTTTACAGTTGATTTTATCGGCGATGCAATATCAACCAATCCCGTGGCTTCTTATTATTGGGATTTTGGTGATGGAACAACTAGCAACGAGCAAAATCCCTCTCACACTTATTTGACATCAGGAGTTTATGAAGCAACATTAACAGTTACTGATGCAGATGGAAAAACTGCTGCGGATAAAATCGTGGTCAATGTTTTGGTTCCTAATGCTGCGCCAATAGCAAATGCTGGCACGGATAAAAGCTCTGCTATAAATACAATAACGCAGTTGGATGGCTCTGGCAGTTCTGACCCGGAAGGAGAGCAATTATCCTATAATTGGGTGCAAACATCAGGCACTTCTATAACACTGTCATCAACAACCGCTCAAAAGCCATCATTTACAGCAACACAAGAAGGAACTTATGAATTCCAATTAACAGCCTATGATGGCGAGCTTTACAGCCAGCCTGATACAGTCACTGTTACAATAAACCCTAATCCGCCGGAAATAACAAATGTTCAAGTTACGCCCATGACATCATCATCTGGAACAATGTTTGAGATTACAGCAACTGTTGTTGATAATACGCAGTCTGGCGTGGATGTAGCTGTAGACATAAACAGCCCTGGATTGGCAGATGATCTTGTGCTTACAAGCCAAGGCGGAAACGAATACATGACTATGTGGGATTCAGTAAATGCACCAACTGGCGCTCATACAGCAGAAATAACAGCAACTTCAAACACACCTGTTTTGACAGATACAGCATCTGCTCCATTTTCAATAAACCCTGAAGCAGCAGAATGCGCAGTTGCATCATCATGCACTGCAGATCAGACTTGCATATTTTCAATGAATGCTGAAACTAATTCACATGCGTCGCAGTCATGCAACGAAGCATACAAGGTCTGCTGTCCAAGCAGCAAGTTCACAAGCAACAGCTGCGGGACAAGAATATTGAAGCTTAATGCAGCATCTAATGCTCATGCAGCAGAGCCAGATGCAGCAGTGGACACATATTCAACAAATATCTGCGTTTCGCCAGACACAACACAATGCGCATATAGGGATGGAAGCTGCAATTCAGATGAGACTTGCATCGCTTCACTGGCGCAGGCAACAGCACGGCCTGTTTACAACACTCATGTTGCAAGATGCGATTTTTATAGCCTGAAGATATGCTGCAAATAAAATGAAAAACAAAATTGAAACCAAAGAGGTGAAAAAGATGGAAAAGACAAAAATACTTTACATTGTAATAGCTGTTTTAGTCATCATAATTCTTGCTTTATTGGCAAATTCATGGTATAACGGACAGATTTTTGCTGCACAGCAGAATGGATATAATCTAGGATTGCAGAATAGCATTGTAGCAATAATCCAACAATCAAGAAACTGCCAGCCCGTCAGCCTGTTTGCGGGAAATCAAACATTTAATTTCATAGATGTGGGCTGCCTTAATGCTGCAAACAATCAAAATACAACTGAATAAAAACTAAAAAGGGTGAGCTAAAATGGAAATAAAAATGAACATCGCAAAAAAACATTTGTATATTTTGATGGCTTTTGTGTTGGCTGTAGCGGGCATTGTATTGGTCATAGGTTATGGAACAACAACGCCGGATACGTTCGGCCATAGCGGAGGCGAATTGATGGTCACTGTTGGCGGAGTTGCAAAGACATTGCAGAGCGCGATTGATGGCGGGGATTTTGAAGGATTTAAGGAATGTACAACTTTAACTTCTTTGCTTTCAACCGGAACCGTCAGGTGTACAGCGGATATTAGCTGTGAAGCTGGTTGGACAATGACTGGTGGCGGATGTCAAGTTGGGTGGTGGCCAGATGCAGCTATGTTTGACTATCCAGTAGGAAATGGTTGGTTATGTGCTACTGAGGATGCAAATAGCAATTGCGATAAAGCAAGTGTATATGTGCGTTGTTGCAGATAACTAATAAAATAAGGATAAACAAAAAGCAGGCAAAAATAAAACTAATACCTAAAAACTTAGCATGAAAATTCAGTTTGAGATAAAAAAACAATCAAAACCAAAAAGAGATTAAACAAACAAAAAAACATGAACAAAACAAAAACATTTTTGGTCATTGTATTGTTCTTATTAAACATAGCTCTAGTCCAGGCTGCAAAAGTCCAAACAAATGACAAGCATTATGAAATCACCCTTGAGCTTCAAAATGGAAAACTTGTCCTAGATCACGTCTACGTAATTGGCGGCAAGGCTCCTGCAAGGGTAGAGCCTGAGAAAGGATACAGAATGGAAATAAGCTCTTTTGAAAACCAGATCCTGGATTCATTCAAGTTTTCAATGTTCGGGAATAAAACAACAGTGAGAACGCCATATTTTGAAAACGGAAAAAGGATCGAGATATTTGATCAAAACGGAATAAGGGCATTAGACGTAGATGTCGGCAGATATGCAAATAAATGCGGCAACAACATATGCGGACAGGACGAAAGTTCATCATCATGCCTGCAAGACTGCCCTGCAAAAGGAAAGGTAAAAATAAAAATCAGTGCATTTTCAATAATAATCGCAGCAGTAATAGCTATAATTGCAGCAATCTTCTTCATCCTTGAAAGAATGAGGAATAACTTTTTCAAAAAGCTGGAAGAGAAAAAGCAGCTTGATAAAAATGAAAAGCTGAAAAAATATATTGAAGGCGCTCTTAAAAAAGGCTACAAAGCTGAGCAGATTGAAAAAGGGCTCATAAAACTAGGCTGGCCAAAGCATTTGGTTTATGAAATCATTGAAGATATAAAAAATAAAACAAAAAATGAACCCGAAAAATAATTTTAACAAGAAATCGCAGATAACCGTCTTCATGATAATCGGAATAGTCATCTTAATCATCTTCGGGCTGGTGTTTTATATCATAAATTATGCAGCAAGAGAAGAAGCCGGTGGAGAAGCCCAGCTGACAGAAGAACAGATTAAAGAGATAAACCCGATACAAAATTATGTAACATTCTGCCTTGACAAGGTCTCAGCAGATGCTTTGCAGTTATTGGGAAAGCAGGGAGGAAGGATATTCAGTTCGCAGGGCGGAACAGAAAAAGATTACCGTGCAGATGAGGTAGGCAAATTTTATGTGAAGGATGGCAGTTACATAATACCTTATGCAATAATGCCTTTAGGAGTTTCAGTACCTCCATTATCCATTGAGCCGCCAACATACCCATGGCCGGATTACCCAAACAACCCGCCATCATTCAAAATTTACGGTGAAGACAAATTCCCGCCATTATATAAAAACCAGGGATCCCATTCATTGCAAAGGCAATTGGAGGAGTACGTTAACACACACATCCGAAACTGCACAGATTTCAGCGTTTTCCAGCCGCAGGGATTCAGTGTCATTGCAGAAGCGCCAAATACATCAACAATTATCGGAAAAAAAGATGTTTCAGTGAATCTCAGATTTCCTCTGGAAATAACAAAAACAGCAACAGGCCAAAAAGTGAAGATCAGCAAATTCAACTCAAACCAGAAAGTAAGGCTGAAAAAGATATATGGAGAATTTGTTAAAGTCCTCATAAACAAAGACATAACAGACATTGACTTCAATCCAAGCACGCTAAGCAGCAGCGAAATGCAGGTTGTGGTCACAAGGGACTATTATAATAAAGATGACTTAATATCAATAATGGATACGCAGTCAAAGATATGGAACGAGCCTTATATTATGAGGTTTGCAAGGAAAAACAGAATGCCAGCATTGCAACTGATTTCAGGGCCGCCAACAGGGATGACATTTGTGGCAGATGACCTAATAACCACAGATATGCTGAATAACATAACCAAAATAAGCGGAAGCACAACATGGGAAAGTGAAACTATAATTGCAGATGACCCTGATGAAGATGCAATTAGTTTTGTTTATTATAAAAATAACATCGCATATCCTCTTCAGCCCACTTATACAATAACAGATACAGATAAAAACAATGGCCTGAGCATATTAGTCAATGCAACTGACGGGGAGCTGTCAGATTACCAGTTAATAGCGCTCACAATATCATGAAAATGAAAAATAATAAAATAAAAATAGCGATGCTCGTATTTTTTGCAGCAGCATTCATAACATTATTGGCTGAGTTCACGCTTCCGCAGGCGCAGCAAACCTGCTATAATTCAAATGCAGGATCAAGGATCTGCACAGACGCTGCTTTGGCAGACTGCTGCCCGACACCTGAAGCAGATTATCCATATTATTATTCTGCTGCAACTGGCTATGGGCCGTCAGCATATTCAGACTGTCAGTCCAATTATTACAGCAGCACACAACCATACTCTGAAATATCGCAGTGTACAACACTCGGCTGCTGCTGCCCTGGCGGAACAAGTTATGTTGTAGAAGCAGAATGCCCAATAATTGCAGCCCAGACATTCACAGCTTATGACGGAAGAACATGTACGGATGTATGCGCCACCCCTCCGCCACCTCCGCTGCCAACAGGAACATGCAATGATGTAACATACACGCAGCCGCCTAATGTAACAGTGACATACCCCAAAGGCGAGTTAGGAATGCAGCTTAACTTTTATGCGGGCTGCACAGTAAGCCAGTACACTATTTCAAGATGCACAACAAACAGCTGCGCTTCATACACCCAAATTGCAACAACGCCGAATAATTTCTATATCGATAGCGATGTATTGTGGGATACAAACTACACTTACAAGATAGTTGCAGATTATGCATTATCAGGAGCTTCAGGGCCGCGCTATTTAAATGCCACAACAGGCAACATAGAATGCTGGCACAAGCTCAGCGACAAATTCTGCCTGCATAATTCAAGCTATCTTGAGTTCAAAGACTATTTAATCGATAGAGGATTTAGTAGCGCAAGCGACAATCTTTTCCTGCTTGATGTCAAAACACGCTACAGCAGCCGCTTCAACAATGCGTATGACTGTGATGATAGTAATATGTTGGTTGGACCTGATCCGCCATGCTCGTCAACTTATGCAGATGTGTGTGTGGCAGATGGCGCAACAGCATCCTGCCTGAAGGCAGGGCAATGCTCGAATGTAAGCGCAAATCCGTATGCGATCTTCTTCGGCAGATCTCTCTGCGAAGGCATAACTTCGCCAAAATACTGCTTTTATGATAAATCTCCGTCAATTACAGATTACTGCTATGACTGCAATCCAAGCATGCTCTGCTATGATTATAAATCAGAATCAGCATGCGAAAGCAATAACTGCAATGTAGGGAGTTGCCAGTGGACAGATACAATTGATGAAATTGGAATAGGCGTCTGTGTTGATCTCGACAAAAGCAATTGCGAATTATGCAATCTTGAGGGAACAAGTGCAGCTTCAAATCTTCAGGCATACAACGAGATATTTGATATATGCACTTCGCAAAAATCCGGAGCATTATCAACACCCAATTATCCTTGCTACACTAATGGCTCAGTTGCAATCAGCTGCAATGTAATGACCTGTTTAAATTATAGCGAAACAGAATGCGGAGATCAGCACATAACATTAGATGCAAGCAATACAATCACAACTAGAAGCCCTGATAACTGTTCTATTGGCGTATGCGAATTAAATCTCAATGGGGCCTGCCATAAAAATGCAGACAACAACTATACCCAAGATTGCTTAGATGATGATGCAGTTTGCGAAGCAGATTACTTTAAGCCAACAACAACAATTGTTCCGGTAAAAGACATAGACAATTCATACAAGTACTTAGACATTCAGATTTATGACCAAACATCAAAATCAGACTACAGCAGGAGAGTTTCAGCATCAGATTACAGGACATATCTTTGCCACTATGGCAGCGACGAGGCAGATTGCATTGTAGCACAGCATCCTTATACTAATTCAACAACACAGTTGAAGTTCTACATTAATGACTATACTGTTTTCACTTATGATGGTGCAACCCAGGCATTCCTGTTCGAACTGACAAATGATGGCGATTCAGCAACTCAGGACAACAATATTATAAAATATTATACAGAAGATCCTGCGCATAATCTGGGGATCGTTCAAAACATTCTTATTACTCCAGTGCCAACCCCACCCCACGTACTTAACCTAAGCATAACAGACGGCACAGAAGTAAATGAAATCATTTACACAAAGAGTGCATTGCCGGCAATAACCACACTATTTGATGAGCCTGCAACAATAATTTTGTCAAAAATAAACAGTTCAGCAGCAGACATAATATTCAATACTTATTCGTCAGATAGCATCACCTATACATTTATCCCGACAGCAGCATTAAGCGAAGGCGTTTATACATTTTCAGTGAGGGCAAAAGATGATTTTGATACGGCAATGCCGACAACATTTACAAAAACATTTATAGTTGACACAACTCCGCCAACAATAACTGTGCTGAATCCAATAAACGGCAACTATTCGGCAGCATCAACAACTTCAATAACAATTAACTTCAGCGAAAAAGTATTCTTAGACGATGTTACAGTCAACACCATCTCATTAAACACATCTCAATTTTCATCGACGGACAGCAAATTATTCACAAAATCACAGCAATTTTCAGATGGGCAAAAAACATTAATAATAACAGCCCATGATTATGCAGGAAATGCAGTTTCAAGCACAACAACATTCACAATAAATGCTCTGCCATTGAACATCACAATGCTAAGGCCCCGTTTCGGCTTTGCCTCCACCTTAACATTCGATGTCATAGTTAATACTGATGATGTTGCAGCATGCAAATATTACCTAGATTCAAACCTCACTTATTCAAACATGAACAACTTTACATCATCAAATGGGTTTAACCATACAGTAACTGGCTTCAGCCAAATATCCGACCTTAATAAGCACTTTTTATATGTGAGGTGCAATGACAATTATTATCCTGAAGTTTCAAAAGCGCTTAATCTCACAGTTATAAATCAGTCTCCGACAATAACTGCCAATTACGCTGCCCCAGACCCTGTTGTAGAAATCCCTCCGAATATAACGCTTTTTGTGGAAACATATTTTGATCCAACACTCTGCAAATACAGCAGCACAACATCAGATTATGCATCAATGGAGGGCAAATTCCCAGGCTATGATGAGGAAAGCTTCAATACGATGCACAATGCAACAATAGAGCTCTCAGCAGCAGCGCAAGTTTATACGTACACATATTACGTTGCCTGCGAAGGCTATTCAGGATTGCCTTCAACAACAGCACCCATAACATTTTCAGTTGACTTGTCAAAGGCATTGAACATAACAGATTATACGGTAAATTACACCAGCGCATTGTCGGGGAAAATAAACATAACAACCAACAAGAAGTCGGAATGCCTGCTTGGCACAACACTCGACAACATCATAAGCTCATTGAGCACAATAGACCACTATAGGCACACTGCCAGTGTAACTCTCTCACAAGGCCCAAATTTATATTACATAAAATGCGCTTCAGGCGGAACATGGACGCCTGTTTATACTTTAACAATTGTAGCAGACCCCACTCTGCCTGTGATGAGCTATGTGGACGATTCAGCAGACATAACTGGCTTAACAAATATAAGTTTAGCGGAATATGCATGGAAGACTGATGAGCTAAGAGTTAAATGGAATGCTTCTGAAGACTTCACGTGGGTGACACTATACCAATATACTCTTAAAAATAATAATACTGCACAAACAATCATAAATTGGACAGATACAACTGATTTGAGTGATGATTGGCGCGCAATAACTGGATTAACCCTTGTACCGGGCAACAAGTATTATTTCACAGCCAAAGCCAAGAACTATGTCGGCTTATGGAGCACGGTAATGGGCAGCAATGGCATAATAATTGATCCATCTAAATTCCCGGAACATTGCACTGATGGAATTGAAAATTATGGCGAAACAGATATTGACTGCGGCGGCTCATGTGATTCATGCACAGAAAACAAAAACTGCACAAGCAATGCAGACTGCAGTTCAAGCTTCTGCAATCCTGCAAGCAATACATGCCAGCTTCCAACTTGCTCAGACACATATCAGAATGACAATGAAACAGATGTTGACTGCGGAGGCAATATATGCAATGCGGAAGGCAAATACTGCAGCAGAAACAAAAAATGCCTTGTTGATGCAGACTGCTCTCCTGCAGACATATGCAGCAATACGAGCAACAGGTGCATATGGAATGGCAACTCTGGCCCGAATATTGTAAAACTTGTTTTGGGTATAAAGAACATATCTACTTCAGAATTAAACAATCTGCAATACATAAACATCCCGGCTCCAAATATAAAGATAGACTTTGATAGTTCATCAATACTCACCGAAGCAAAAATAGAGGGCATAAACACATCAATAGTTTTCCCAACAACAACTGCGCCAGCACAAAACTTTACATTGAGCTTTATTGGAAACCTTTCTAATGGAAATTATACACTCACAATTTATGCCAAGTACACAAATGGAATTCCGATGACTGAGCCAAAAGTTATTAGATTTATAGTTGATACTGTTCTTCCAACAATAACATTGCAAAGCCCATTAAATGGCGCGTACTCAAATCAGTCAAATCTTTCAATGAGATTTAATTTTAGCGAAGCAGTAATATTGGATGATGTTTTAGTCGATGCAGTTTCATTAATCCCGGCAACATTCACAACTTCAGATAACAAACTATTCACAAAATCACAGAACTTCTCAGACGGCAGCAAAACATTGATAATAACTGCGCATGATTATGCAGGAAGCGTTGTTCAGTCAATCAGCACATTTGAAGTCGATGCAGTTCCATTAACAATAACGATGCTTTATCCACCATACAACGTTTCACCAACTCCGCGGTTCAATATAACAATTGGGACAGACAAGGCTGTGCAATGCAGGCAGTCTCTTGACATATCAGTTCAGTCCTTCAATAACATGGCGGGCTTTGATATTTCAAACTCAACACTGCACGAATTATACAACCTTTACATTACAGATGAAAATACACATAACTTTTATGTAAAATGCAATGATACGCAGCGCGGCATAATGAGCCAAACATTTGTAATCAGGGTTGATTCATCACTGCCGCAGATAATAACAGCATATGCAAATCCCTCACTCATAGTAGAAGCTCCGCCTAATGCAACATTGAAAGTTCAGACAAACGAGGCAGCAATATGCAAATACAGCAATGCAACGCAGAATTATTCCCAGATGGAAGGAAACTTTTCAAGCTACACCCAGAAGCAATTTGATACAATACATAACAAAATATTATACCTTCCAACAGAAGAAAGAAGCTACACTTATTATGCTGCATGCGAGAATCTCGCCGGCTGGACATCTGCAACATCAACTATAAGCTTTGTTGTAAACCTGAGCGCTCCAACTGCAATAACGATTTATTCTCCAACTTACAGCAATACAAACCAGACAAAGATAGATATCGGAACAAACAAAAATTCAGAATGCTATTGGGGTATGAGCAGCTCTTCAATAATATATTCATTCTCGGAAACAACAGGCTACCGCCACAAGCATACGCCTAACCAGCAGGAAGGCTCAAACACATATTATGCGAAGTGCATCGCTGCCGGCGTATGGTCTGATCCAGTAACAATCACTTTCGTAGTTGACACGAATAAGCCGAATATGAGCTACGTTGATGATTCCAGCAACCTGGCCAACAATACGCAATTTTCATATTTCACAGACAGGCTGCAGGCAAAATGGCACGGCACAGATGTAGGATCAGGGATATGGTATTATATGTATTTGCTGGAAGACAGCTATTTGAATGTGGTTGTGAATTGGACAGCAAGCTCAATAGATGATCAATGGTATTGGTTAACTAAAGATAACGAGCCAAACTGGGCGCAAACTAACGGCACAAAGCTCAATTTGACAAATCTAAGGAGCTATAAGTTTAAAGTAAAGGCAGTGGACTATGCAAACTGGACAAGCGACATCAAGGCAAGCGATGGCGTAACAGTCGATATATTAAAGCTACCTAGCCATTGCGTGGATCTCTTATTTGAAAGCGACACAGAAACAGATGTGGACTGCGGCAAACAATGCATAGGCTGCACAAACAGCAAAAACTGCCTGATAAATTCAGACTGCCTGAGCGGCTATTGCCCGAATTCAACTAAGAAGTGCACAACTCCTTCATGCAGCGATAATGTTCAAAATGGCGATGAAACTGACAAAGACTGCGGCGGAAGCTGCCCAGACTGCACAGAAGGCAAGAAATGCATCCAAACCAGCGACTGCGCAACCAGTTTAAAATGCAAATCCGGCATATGCAAAAAAGACCTTGATAACTGCAAAGATGCCAAATTAAGCGGAGATGAAACAGACATTGACTGCGGCGGAGGCTGCGATTCATGCGATTCTGGGAAAAATTGCCTGGACAACAGCGATTGCATAACGAATTATTGCAGCCCGAGTAAAAAATGCATAACTCAGACATGCAGCGACAATATAAAAAATAGTGATGAAACAGACAAAGACTGCGGCGGCGCAGCATGTTCGAAATGCCAAGTTGGAAAAGTATGCTTAATTTCAAGAGACTGCACAACAAATTACTGCCTGAATGGTTATTGCAATGAAAGAGTTAATGTAACAGCAGTATGCGGCAACGGCTTTAAAGATGCAGGCGAGGAATGTGATGATGGCAATACAGCAAGCGGAGACGGATGCAGCGCGTCATGCAGGCTTGAAGCCGAAGGCGGAGGCTTTAATTGGTTCCCGATATTATTAACACTCATTATACTTGCAGCACTCAGTGGAGGAGGCTATGCATTCTATGCATATTATTATGCGCCCTACTTGCAGAAGAAAAAACCATATTATGCGCCAAGGATGCAGCAGCCAATATCACTTTCAAGACCTGAGGCAAAACCAGGATTCATTCAAAGGCCTGCACAGCCTGTACAACGATCCAGGGAAATAAAACGGGCGGCAGAAGCAAAAGAAAGAGAGAAAATATTTAAGTCATTTGATGAAGAAAAACCACTGGAAAAAATAGTTGAAAAGCCAGCAGAAAAAATGAAAGAAGAGATAAAAGAAAAAAGCGAGATAAAGAAAGAAATAAAACCTGAAATAACAGAAATGAAAGAAGAAGCAAAAACAGCGCCTGAAGCAGCAAAGCCAAGCGACATATTTGCCAGATTAAGGAAATTAGCTGAAAAGCCAAAAGGCACTTTAGAAAAAGAAATTAAAAAACCTGTCAAATCCAAAAAAGCAGCCAAGCCTTCAAAAAAAGATGATGCATTCAGAAGGCTGAAAGAAATAGCAGCTAAAAACTTGAAAGGCGACTATGCAAAGAAGCTGCTTGCACTTACAGAATCAAAAGGAATGGCCAAGCAAGATCTCAGCAAAACATTTTCTAATCTTTTTAAAACCAAGAAAATCACAAAAAATCTTGCAGAAGAGATATTATTGCAGCTGATGAAGCTGGATAAAATAACAAAATCAGATGCAAAGTTCCTGTTGTCAGACCTTGCTGGACAAAAATTGATATCTGAGGAGCAGGCAAAGAAAATTTTGTCCAATCTTGATGCGGAATAAGAACATGGCAAAAGCAGAAGTTCAAAATCTTGTGTTTGTTTTCATGCTTGCATTGCTCGTAATAGGATTGGTCATGATTTTCGGCTTCAAGGCAATCAGCGATTTGATGGTGAAATCAACAGAGGCGGATTTTATCCGGTTTAAGACAGCCTTGGAGCGCGATATAGGCGCAATATCGACAGAAGCAGGCAGCTCTGAGCTGTTGGACTTAAAGCTCCCTGTAGGATATAATCAGATGTGCTTTGTTGATGATGACTTAATAGGCAGCCCATCACCTCCTGCTAACTTAAACCCCATAATAAAAAATAGCATCAGTTCGGGTATTCAAAAAAATATCTTCTTGATTAAAAGTAGGGCATCAGCCGAATCATTTTATGTAGGAAAAATCAATATTCCGGACCCAGATCCTACAGATTCTGCAAACCCTTTGTTTTTATGCACAGATACCTCTTCTGGCAGAGTAGCATTCAGAATAACAGGCAGGGGCAACTATGTTGAAATCTCGGAATCTTAAAAGAAAAGCGATGATTGAGGTTCAGTTCAACTGGATCTTTGTAATGATTGCAGGCTCGCTTATTCTTTTGTTTTTTATAGCGATTGTCAACTGGCAGAGAGGTCTTGCTGAAACTAATCTCGCAAAGGATGTCAGGAACAATTTGAGGACGATAATAACGCACTCAAAGCTCGGAACAGAAGAAAGCAGGGAAAATCTGATAAGAACGCCTAATAAAAAGATTAATTTTGTCTGCGAAGATGCGACATCATCCTTTAACATAGAAAAAACAGGGGTTTCAGAGTCATTGGCAACAACAGTCTTGTTTTCCCCGGATTTCATAAAAGGAAGAGAGATGGTGACTTACACAATGAAATGGAAATCTCCTTTTTTCATTATGAATTTTCTGTATATAACGAGCCCTGAAGTGAGGTATATATTGGTTAAAGATGCTGCGCAGCCAGAAACAGAAGCCAAAGCAAATGAATTTTATACTTTATTGCCTGAAAAAATATTGAAAGAAATAACAGACTATAGCGAAATAGGAACTATTCAAAATACAAATAATTATAAAATAAAATTTATCTTTTTTTATCAAACACATTCGGGCAATATTGCGCCCAGTTTTCCAGACTTTTTTGATAAAATAAAAAACCAGATTACCGCAATTAACATAAACGACGACGGGATTAAATTTTATAAGTATAACACAGATATTTCAAGATACTTTCAAGAACAAGGTGATGATCCTCTTCCTTTTATCGAAACACCTTCTTTAATCGGAGCAGCATTCGCAGAAGATGCTGAAAACTACAAGTGCAATATGGAAAAGGCGTTCAAAAAATATAAAATAATGGCGGAATTGTATAAAAACAGAAATGACATTCTTAGCACAGAACCAACTTTGATAACATCTTGCTCTTATTATACCACGACTGCACTTGATAGTATAATCTTGCAGTTAAACACTGGTTTTGGAGTGGCAAACATAGAAACAATAAAAACAAATGCAAATGATTTGGTCCAAAAAAACTCAGATGCAGAATCAGATTCCTGCCCTTTAATCTACTGAAATGAAAAAAACAAAAGCCCAACTGATGAAAATGGGAGAAACGATAATGGTGATCTTTATATTCATAGTACTGGTCTTTATTGGAATGATCTTCTATGCAAAATTCCAGACAGGCGAAGTACAAGAAAGCACAAAAGAGCAGTTCAGGCAGCAGTCAATTGAAATAGCCAATTTAATACAATTCCTGCCAGAGCTTCAGCAGACTTACAAGAATATAACTTACATAAGTTTTGATTTGTATAAAATCATGGCATTCAACGAGCTGATTGCGGCAGATTCCACGCTGCAGGACAATTACTACTTTGACCTTTTCGGGTTTAGCGTTATAAAAATCAATCAGATTTACCCACAACTTACTCTACCAGATGGTGAATGGGTTCTTTACAATAAAACCGCCAACTATTCAACATATTACCTAACTTATATTCCGATCAGTATTTATAATGCCGTAGAAGACAAAAAAAACTTCGGAGTATTGACAATACAATCATGGCAGCCAAATTAAACAAAAAATCACAGACAGAAGTTCTTGGATTGGTTATCGTAGTTGTACTTATAACATTTGCCTTGCTTTTTGCAGTGATTTACATTTTTTCAAAGCAGGGTTCAACAATAAGGGAAAGATACATTAAGTCAGAGCTTGCTTCAAATACTCTGTCGACATTGCTCGGAACAACAACAGACTGCAATGATTACGAGATCTGGGAGCTTTATGCAGACTGCGCAAAATCAGGCAATGGCAGGGGAGATGTACTTTGTGCTACAACAGGGCAGTATTCATGCCAGCATGTTAATTCTATTGTTAGAACACAAATACTTTATCCTACTTTAAAAGACAGATTTGACCGCGATGCATTCAAATTTACAGCATGCAAAGCAAACAGAGTGGCTGATGAAATAAAATGCACTGAGAACATAATGTTAAATATAACTGAGGGCAACTGCACAACATGGTACAGCGCAAACCAGCCTCTGCAGTCAGCATCTGGATTGCTTTATTTCAGGCTGGATATTTGCGGGGGATGAAAAAAGATTTTTATTGAAAATCGCCAATTTAATATGACTGATTGTTTTGCTACTTTTAATCAAACAATTTTAAAAACAGCTTGACAAATACATCTGCTTTAGCTAGATAGTGGTTCATTTTTTTATCGTTACAATTACACGAAAACCTAAATCGCCAGCAACTTCATCATAATGACGAGAACGGAATGCAGATCGTGCTCCTCCCCCATCCAGAGTACCATATACCCCTCCTCTTGCTACGTACATCGGATGAGATGGAAATTCTGGGAGTTCAGGCCCAAAGGGATCATCAATTGGGCTTTGGCAGTAGTAGTCCTTTGCATAAAAATCTTGGCACCATTCCCAAAAATTTACTGTCATATCATATACTCCCCACGGATTTGCTCTTGTCTCACCTATATGGCGGGGTCCATTTTCCTCGGACCATGTAAATTTCTTAACTAAACCCTCACTTGTTCTAATATGCCCATCGTCATTCGCAAAGTAGAATTCAGTAGCTGAACCTGCACGGCATACATACTCCCACTCAGCTTCTGTTGGCAAACGATATGTTGTCTTCTCTTTTTTTGAGAGTAAAGTGCAAAACAGTACAGCATCAGACCGCGACACCCAATCCATGGGGGCATACCCAAATCTATTTTCAAAAATAGGATGATTTTTACCAGTAACCATTTTGTATTGGGCATATGTTACTTCGTAAGCACCCATATAGAAGGGTTTGGTTATTCTTATTGGGTGTACTGGTCGCTCATCAGTTTTTCCTTTTTCACTACCCATCATAAACTTTCCTGGAGGGATCAACACAAACTTCATTCCTATGGTATTTTTATGATAAGTAATTTGCTGTTCTTCATCGCCATGATGCGTAGCTGTTTTTACCATGCATTGTTCTGAAGTCCAGCCATCTGGGAAAAATTTTTCTGATGGAAAGAGAAATTTACTCACAACTTCTTTCACAATCCTTATCGCATCTTTATTCTCAGTAATATTCAGATGATTTGCTTTCACAGTTTCGAATCTGTAGTTTTCTTTGTTCTTAACTAAATCACGTATGTCTGCGCTTTCAACAGGAACAACACCATCGCTAGGACCGTTGATCAAAATGGTTGTCGGAACGTTGTTATCAGTTCCTGCAACAACGCAATAATAAACGCCTTGCTTTAAGCCAAATTTATTTAATTCTTTTTTGATAAAGCCATCTTCAAAACTATTCAATTCGTAAACAGATGTTTTTCCCCAGTTGGAATCAGCAAAATTAATTGCACTTGATACGCCCATTGTTTTGTTTGACCGATTTGCAGGTGTAAGAAAAAGTTCCTTTATAAAAATAACTGCTTTATCATCTGTTGGCTTGGCTGATTCTACCAGTTCAATGATTGAAGGGGGGATTAAATCAGATCTCTCACCTTTCAATGCCGCATGATAACACGCGGCATCAGCTAATGGACTTCCATGATTTGGCGGTGCAATCAAAACCACTGCCTTGACTTTCGAAACAACATCTGCAAAACCGGCATTGCCGCATTCTATGTAATATCTTTCAACAATGCTGCCCATGCTGTGACCAACTAAAACAATACTGTTTACATCAATATCCTGCTCCTTAAGCTTGACTAACTTGTCCTTTATTGCAACATCTAAGTTGTACGCAAAGTTCTTTATCCTCTGCTCTGTGCTCGGATAATAAACATTGACAACAGCAGACTGGTCTTCAATAGCATCCTCTAGTTTTTTCATGCTGTCGGGCTGGCTCTTTATGCCGTGGCAGAGGACTGTCAAGACAGCTTCTTCAGCAGATGCGTTCATTTGATTAAATAAAACAGAACTGCCAATGAATAAGCTACCGGCCAGAGTTATAAACCGCTTTGCCCATTTGGAACTTGCGAGTTTTTCAAGCATTTCAGTTTAATTATGCTGCGCATTTAAAAATTATTTGTTTTTAGCCAATTTAAACAAAGATTTAAATATCTGTTTATGGCGTATGACAAAAAGAAGGCGATAGCATGAAATCAAAAAAATCAATGACGCAGGAATTGGTTGTAATAATACTTGCAGTGATTTTCTTTATCCTGCTTATTGTGATTGTTGGCATGAAGCTCGGAGGAGTTTTTAATGCGAAATAAGAAAGGAATGGGAACAACCAAAGACATATGGAATGCTGCGCTTATAAGCCTAATACTTGGCGTTGTTTTTCTTGCTGTCTTTGGTCTTCTATATATGAAAGGGTGGGCAGATGCAGCTCGCGGAGTTGGTGAAGATGAGAAATGCTCGAAGGCAGTCGATATTGCTGCGAGAACAGGTATGGGGAAAGACCTGAAAGAATGCAAAGCAATTCCAATCACAATAAAAGATTCCAAGAACAAAGATGCTGCAAGGGAGCAGCTTGCTCAGACAATGAAAAGGTGCTGGGACAAGTTCGGAGCAAATAAACAGCCGCCATTGGATCCCTTTGTAAATAAATATGAATTCTGCGCTGTCTGCTCAATAAATACATTTGAAGGGTTTTCTGAAGACATTGACGGATTTGCGCTTTACCTTGCAGAGCACAACCCTTCAGGAGATGACAGGACATATTATGAGTATTTTAATGGAGCTCCGGCAACAGATGACATTATTAAATATTACAGAGAAGACAAAACAAAGATTTCGACAAAAGTCAGGTATGCTACAGTGCTGTATGCCACTAAAGAAACTAACTGGGAGGGAATTTTGAAAGGCCTCGGAATTGGAGGCGGCATAGGTGCGGGTGTAGCGACTACAGGCGTAATTGCAGTCCTTTCATTAGTGCCTGGAATAAACGTAATAACATGGACTACGCTTATTGTTGTTGGCGGCGCTGCTGCCATCGGGGCAGGAACTGGCGGCATAATGGCGGCAGGTCAGTTAGGCGGCTATGCGCCAATGGTTTTGCTTGTACCTTATGATTATTCGCGCTTATCGGTAAAATGCATCGATCTGGGAGTTGAGCCGTTCGAAGGCTATTTCAGTTAAGTTTATATAATGAAAACAAGACTTTAATTTAAAATGGCAAACAAGAAAGCGCTTGAATGGAATGTTTTAGGCGGCTTGCTGATTATGCTGGCAATTCTTCTTGCATTGCTGATAATAGTCGGTATGCTTTCAGGAAAAGGATGGGAATTATGGGAAGGAATAAAAAAGATATTTGGCGGATGAAAAAAAAAGGGGATTTTCAATTAAGCCCGATTATAAAAGCAATTATTGTTTTATTAGTCGTGGTTGTTATCATTTTCTTCTGGAACAGCACGGCATTCGCCGGCATAAGAGCCATTCTTGGATTTGATGTTCCCGGCCAAAACCAGAATATAGAGCCATTGACGAATTACGATTTTTACAATATTTTCGTAAATCAATATCAGGCATGCAAACTCAGCCCTTTCACAGAATGCAGATGCGAGATAACTTCATTGGAGAGCAGGCTGCCTGCAGGGTATGCAATAGAGCTGACTGAAAGCGGCGGGAATGTGGAAATTAATCTTGTAAAGTTTACTGGAATATATAAAACAACAAATTCTGAAACATTCCAGTTTGAGAATATGGAAAAAGACACGGCAGCTAAGTTACTTATCATTAACAATGACAAATTACTTGCAAAACAAGAATATTCCGTTAATTGGGAGACTAGAAACGGAGTAAAATATCCTAAGTTTGATGATTTTACTGAAAAAATAAAAATATCCATATTTGCAACGCAAGAAGTAAGAAAAGACCAAGGAATAGGCGGTATTCAGTTAAGCGCAGGCACATATCTGGGAACTTCTACAAAAGACGATGAATATAGCACCATCTGGCTAGATGAGTTTACCAACTATATCTATAAATACAGTTTAGAAAAAACAGGGTTTCTTGCGAAAAAACAAATAGAGCGCGGCGGAGCAAAATGGGATGATATAGAAGAATGCACCGCTCCCAAGAATGTAGTTGAAGCAAATGAGAAATTTGAATCTTTTGTTAAAGAGATCAATGATGTCAACAGCGGAACAGGATCTACGAAAACTGTAAAATTAGAGCTTCCAGCAGACTATACACTCAAACAGGAAGGCTCAGAACTTCTATTGAATTACGCATATTATCCAAAAAAAGAAATCCAAAAATCAGCAACTTCATTATGCCCAACTGACAAAGATCTGCCAAATGGCAACTATGCGCTGGCAAAAGATAATTCGGTAGCAGGAAGCCCTTGCGTAATAATGCAGCTCCAAAACCCTTAAACTCATAGAAACCTTTAAATATTACTGCTACAAATATCAGAGTATCATAAATAAGAGGTGTTAAGATGAAAAGCAACAAAAAAGGAATGGATATGTCTGTTAATGTCATAATTATAGCTGCATTGGCATTGATTGTTTTAGTTGTTCTGTTTGCCATATTTACAGGAAGATTGGGTGGATTCAGCCTGGCTGTGCAGAGCTGCGTAGATAAGGGTGGAGAATGTGTAAAACCAAATGCTGCCGGAACATCTGCAGATTGTGCCGCTGAAAAAAGTGCAGATTGGACAATACTGAGAGGCACAGATTGTGAAAAAGACGATAATAAGGATAAAAAATCAGACAATTTTTGCTGCATACCTATAACTAAATAATAATTTTTCTCATTTATTTTTTGTTTTTTTTACAAAACTTTAAATACAGGCTTTTCTAAATCCCTTATGATTCAAAAGAGGTGCAAAATGACAATCATAAAAAACAAAAAAGCTGCGGAGTTCATGTTTGGGCCCATTATATGGGCTGTTCTTGCATTAGTTGTTCTTGCTGTTCTGATCTTCATCTTCATGGGTGGAACTGGAAGAATAGCAGCAATATTCAGGGGGCAGACAGACACAGCAGGCGGACAGGCGAATGCAGCATCATGGTGCTTAGGCGCAATAACCCAGGGGAAGCCGTGCAACTATGACAAAGTAAGCGGCTGCAGCGATGTAAATAGAAAGGATGGGCATGAGGGTTGTGGTCCTGCACAAAGTGCTGAAAAAGGCAAATACAGCTGCCCGTCAGAAAAAACAGTAAGAGCAGCGGCTACACTCAATCCTGAAAAAGTAGAGCTTTGCTGCTGCAGCTCATAAAATGAACAAAAAAGCAACTATTGATCTTCCCTTAAAAACAATAATCAGCCTAGTGATAGCGGCCATATTTCTAATATTGCTGTTCTGGCTTATGTGGCTTCTTTTTTCAGCATCCATTCCAAAGCCAGACTTAGCTACATTAAATACATTTTACCAGATTCTTGTTCCGGCAGTTGAGAAGGCAACAGCTGATGAAAAACTTGTGCCTTATTATATACAGCCCGAATACGAGTTGGTTTCGCGTGTTGCTGATACAGGATGCTGCGATAAATGCTTATGTATTAGAAAAATGAACAAGCCAGGTCTGTTCTCTGCAAAAAAGCATTTTAAATATAATGTGGTAATAGAGGGCAAATATAATAACTTAATAGAGAGCAGCATAATTTCGGGATGGAACAGGAAAAGCCCATATGGAGGTAATGTAAAAAACGTAATCGTGTGGAGAGTAGGCAACACAGTCTATATAAAGGACACATAAAATGAAAAAATCTAACAAAAAGGCAATGGAAGAAATAAATCCCATAATCCTTGCATTAATTATCTTCGTCATACTCCTTGCAATATTCGGCGTGATCATAAAGGCAACTATGCGCCAGGGCGGCGAGGATGTCTGTTTGACATCAGTCATTGCTGCTGACAAGTCATCAACTATCCTTGAAATAAAATGCGAGATGTACGATGCCGGGCAGATCAAGCCCCAGGGAGCAACTGACGAGAAGAAAAAAGAAGATGCAATGAAGCAGATTGCAGAATTGATGCGCAAATGCTGGCGCCAGTTTGGAGAAGGGAAGAAGGATCCTTTTACAAAAGCAGGGTTTGTCTTCAAAGCAGTATGTTTTGTTTGTTCTAAATTTAGTTTTGAAACAGAAGGAAGCATTTCAGAAGATGAATTTGTAGATTTTTTAAAAAATAAAAAGATTTCTGAAGAAAAAGACGCTTATTATTATGACTATCTAAAAGGATCGCTTCCAGAAAAGAGCAGGAATGATTTTTTTATAGAGTCGATAGATCTTCGAAAAGTGCTGGATATTGTTCATTGGGGCAATATTGCAGGCAGTACGACTTTGAAATCTAAAGGCGAGTATGGCGTTGTTATTTATGCTATCGAAGATAGCTGGGCAAGCAAAATCAGTGAAAAAATGATAAAAAAAATCACAGGAGCAGAACCGTCAAAAAGTTTCTATGACATTTATGTTGTACCTTATGAAAACATAGAAAGACTGTCCTGCGATAGATTGCAGGGATAAAAAAACCATTTAATGACAACATTCTGTTTATAGAATTTTATTATTGCCTATTATTATAATATTCTTGTTGCCAAGGAAAAACTTTTTCACATATATTTTCCATATCCATACGGTATTGTTCTTCTGCTTTCCACTGAATTCCTCCTTTTGGAATTTTAAAAAATACTGAATTTTTTTGTATTGGCTTATCGCGGGCAAGTAAAATATAACCCACACTTCCCACTTTTAAACCAATAAAAATCTCGCCTACATGGTTCTCTCTTGCAAATTGTTCTGTAATATCACAATACCCCACATGCATTATTGTCAGCTTTATCTTTATTTTTTCATCATCCTTACTTAAGATTGCGATTAAGTCATTACCTTTCTTTTTAGGCTTTTCAATAATACTTAAACCCCCAAATATGCGTTCTTGGTACAACCATTCGCAAGATGTGATATAGTTTTCAAATGCTGTTTTAACACCACTTTCACTTAAAACACGTTTATCTTGGCGAACTCCGGCCGAATATGCAGATTCACTCTTACCGGTGTCTGTTCTGTTTCCACAACCACATAAATAAATAAGTCCTAATCCGGCAACAATCACCGTTAAATTTCTTGCAACTCTCATGTAAGGGCATATTATGCCCCCCATTTATAAATTTGTCGAAAACCACCCATCACAGACCGGTGGAATGTTGCTACTATTCACTGAATCAAGTAGTTTTCGAGCATGCTCAAAAATTTTACACAAACAAAAGGGAATGGCTTTCAGCCAACAAACCAAGATTGGTGAAAATTTTTGACATTTTTAAAAAACTTAATAAATAACCCCTTATAGATCAAGTTATGAACAAAAAAGGGGTCATTCAGCTGATGCTCTATGTCATAATAGAGCTGGTGATCCTTGTTGCAGTTCTTCTCTTCCTCCTGTGGGAGGTCAATGTGCTGGCAAAAGACACGTCTTTTGAAAAGAGAGCAACAGCAACAGATACTGCATTACTGCTGGATACAATGCAATCTGCTCCTGGAACTGCTTATATGCTTTACAAAGTTAAAACACCCGAGCCTTTTGTGATGACGTTCATAACAACAGACAGGCCATTTGTAAGAGTAGCTAGTAAAAAAGACAAACAGGAATACAAGCAATTCCCCTTTGGCATTGACAAGTATATCGATCCTTCGCTTTCAGATATTGATCTGTCACAAGAAGCATTATTTTCGAAAACAGGCATTGAATTCAAGGCATCAAATATGCAGGATGCGCTGCCTGAAGCTCTAAGATGCCCGACTGTTGAAATAAAGGGCACTGTAAATGACAAGATCATTGTAATTGATCCGGGTTATAGCGCAGGGCAAAGCCAGGATATTATAAAGAAATTAGAACATATAAATATAAAAGGGCCATTTGGAAAAAAAGAGATGATAGATGATCCGGCTCACAGCGATACAGTTGAAGCCCAGATAGCAGCTGCAAAGCCAGAAGCGGTAATACTTCTTAATTCAATAGCCAAAACAGATTCAAAAAACACAATAAAGGCATTCATACCGAATGAAAACGAAGCAACAACAAGGAAACTGGCATGCTATGTTTTAAATTACCTTTTAAGAAGCAAAGATCTTCCGGCTTCAAACGGCTTGTCAATAATTCCAACATCAAGCAATGCAATACTTAACCAGAACAAGCTTTCAGTTTTAATAGAATTTGATAATGACCGGGAAACACAAACAAAATTATTGGACGATGCAGATTATATTGGCGAAGCAATATCGGCGGCATTAACAAAGTACTACGAAAATGGTTGAAATAAGCTTTAACACAGTGATATGGATACAAAGACTGCTTTTTATAGTGACAATTGTATTCTCAATCCTTTTCCTCATAACATTTTTCTTCAATCTCAAGAATGAAACAACTGACCTGAGGATTGCTTTACTGGCAAACAGGATCCTTTATTCGCCTGACGGCATAACTTATAACAGCCCGGAAACAGACAGGGCATATCCTGGCATTGTAGATCTGCAAAAATTCGATTCAGCCCATCTCGAAACAGCAATATACTATGATGATGAGGATACTGATGAAAAAGGCAATGCAATAATAGCGGCAAAAATAAGATTGCTTGATGAGAAAGACAAGGAAATAAAATCGCTGATATATAACGAGAAAACTTACAATAACATCCAGCCGATTTCTTTTGCATCCGGCTACAGGCGCGAATTTAGGATATTTTATGTTTTAATATATGATAATGGCAAATTTACACCGGCAAAACTGGAAATGGATATTGTAACACATAAAGGTTAAGATGAAATTTAAAAAACTAAACAAAAAAGGCTATGCAGGAGCATTAGTTGATTTCTTTGCATGGATCGCTTATTTTATTATTCTTATGATTTTTGTCGCTCTTTTTTATTTTGCTGTAAAAGTCGATAAAGAAAGGGTCTTAACAGGCATTAATGTTATCTCCGAATCTTCATTACTTTATTCTTATTTTAGAACACCAGTTAGCTCTGTTATCGGCAAGCAAAAAATTCCAAATATGGCACCAGAAGCAACAATGTCAGAATTAATAATTAGATATTACTTGGATGATAACTTGAAACAACTACGTCCAATATTCAAAGATTTTTTTGATCCCATATTTTTCATTGATGGAAGCAATGACTGGAGAGGTTGGAAGATTAAGATTTATTTAGAGCCTGAAGATAAACTATTGTTTGATGAAGACGGAAGCATGGGCGCAAACTTAGGCGGTTTAAATTACATATTGTCATCTACAGCAGATTTATCTATTCCGTCAGATGATAATTATCTTAAGATTGAACTCTGGAAAAAAGGCAGGGGGGCCGTATTGGATGATCCGCTTTATAAAAAATGAAAAAGTTGAATAAAAAATCAATAATGTTTTTCAATATGTTTCTTGTTTTTATAGCTGTGGCAATTTTGGTATTGGCACTCCTTACGATATTGGAAAAGGTGAAAAATTTTGATGAAAAAGAAATTGGTGAAAGAGAAGCCAATCTCCTTAACGAATATCGAAAAGGCGAGAAGGCGATGATGTATATTGATACAGCCGCTAAATTTTCAGCATACCAGTCAATCTATGATCTTGCAGCCAATGGCGGCTATAACAACAAGCCTGACTGCGGGGAATACGGCATCTATGCATTATGGACAACCAAGGATAAAGCATGCTATCCGGATGAAGAATCCATAAAATTGAATCTTTCTTCGTTCTTGAATAAGAATTTAAATCCCTATTTGTCAAATTACAAGGATATTTTTATTCCAGAAAACAACTATGCTTTTGCGTTTAATGAAAAATTAAAAATTATCGGCATTGCATTGCAGAACATCTATACGTCGAGGTCATATTCTGAATCGACTAATAAGCCGCGGGGCTTTGCATGGCCGACAAGTGATGACAAGCCGTATGTCGAGGAATGCTTTGGGTATGATTCAACGAGGAAAGAAAACATAGATCATATTGAGGTAGTTTTAAGAAAAGATTCAGATGTTTTTGCTGTTTTAACTGGAAAGGTTGAGAAAGTGACAGCTGACAGTGTTCTTGTGGATAATGCAGGGAACAAAATAAAAGTTGAATACAGGAACCTTAAGACAATAAATGTGAACGAAGGCAATGAGATAAAGACGCAGGATCTTATAGGCAAAGCAAACACTGATATATTGAAATTAGATATATTGGCATTGGCTGTTATTGATGAAGATGCAACAGCAAGCATGAAAATAGGCAATTATGTAAATCCGCTGAACTATTTCTCGCATCCTTTATTGAAGAATGGAAAATATGGGGATGTAACTTTTAATAAAGATTCGCTAACATGCAAGGCAATTGAAAACAAGGTAACTTATGCTATAAAGCCTTCATTTGATCTTGCCATTGATTACAGCCTGGATGATTATTCCTTAATAAAAGAAAATGTAAAGGATTTGATTGCAAAATGTTCAAAGGAAGATCTGAACACCTGCGCGAATAATGAAATTAAAAAATTTGATTCAAAAACATTCAGCTGGTCAGCAGACTGCGGAACAGAAGAAGAGAAGGTTTTCTCTGAATTCTTGAGCTATTACCAAAGATGCCTTGCATCAGAGATGACAGATTGCAGCTGCGAATTCAAGCTGAAAGATGGGCCTAAGAACAAGGAATTTAAGATAAGGATGGCAAATGACGGCAATAAAATCACAGCTACCCTGAACAAGTTTAGCGAAACTATAGATGCAATCGGACCAACAATAGCAATAGAAGATTCAAATAAACAATTAGTTTTTGATCTGCAAAAATACATTGATTTTATAATAAAATATGATGGCGATGGAAAAGCTGCAATAAGGTTAAAGAGCGAAGCGTATAGCGGGGATTTAGGATTTTTTGGGGTTGTTTTTTTAAATAAAAGGTATGACTTTAATCTAGATATGTTAAAAATGTATAAAAGATCAGAACTAGTAAGTTTTTCAGAAAACAAGATTGGTAGTTCATGCTCTGTTTCGGAAAGGCAGGCAAATTTCTGCGTAACAAACAATGAGAAGAAATTTCTTGTCTATGACAAAATAGCTGATAAGGTTGAAGAAAAGAACATTGTTTATAGCTTTGCCATTGACTTTGGCGATACAACCCCGCCGCCGCCAATTAAGAATCTGGAAGCAATAGATCAGCCAAAAGCCCAGAATTCTTTGATCCTGACGTGGGACAAGATTGATGAAAAAGAAGCGAATGACATCAAATATTTTAATATTTATTATACAAAAAATAACATAAAAGAAACTAAAATTGAAAATCATAATTTGAAAGATGAACGTGGCGACAATGTAGATAAAAAAGAAAAAATTGATGCAACTGAATATGAGGAAATCAGCGATATTGATTTAGAAAACTGCAATTATGTAAAAGAAGGCGAACCTTGCGTTTATGATAAGTACAATAAAGCATTAGAAAAAGGAAAATTACACTTATGGGGAGAGGAGTTTATTTATATTCTGAGCGGCCTTGATGATGGTGAAAAGTATAATCTTGCAGTTGCTGCAGTTGATTTCAGCGACAATGAGATCGATGGCGTTTCAGCAGGGCAAGAGCTTGAAACTGCGCAGGGAAATGTGGCGGATGATCTGGCTCCCGGAAGAGTAATGATGAATACGCCAATATACGATTCTGCAACCAAAAAACTAACTTTATCCTGGTTGGCTGTTGATAAGAATTATGATGGAACAAATATAAATGATTTCAACAAATATGAAATTTATAAATTTACAGCACTTAAAACCGCAATAGAGCCTGCTGATTTACCGATTGCAGCATTGTCTGATCTGAGCTATCCACTTGACAATCTGGCTGCCGGAACTTATTATTTTGCGGTTATAGCAACAGATGAAACACCAAATAAAATTTCAGATTTAAATGATAAAAACTTAAAAACAATAACAATCTCATAGTATTCTGCATTATACAAAACTTTATAAATAATGCGCTTAACCTGAATCCTGGTGGCTTAATTGATTAAAATACCTGTAGAGACTATAATTGAGAAGATAAAGGAGAAGACAAATTTAAGCGATAACGAGATTGAAGATAAGATCAAGGAAAAACTAAAGCATCTTTCTGGCCTTATATCGAGGGAAGGGGCAGCCCATATTGTGGCGAATGACCTTGGTGTCAAGATCTTCGAGCAGGTTTCTGGAAAATTAAAAATTAAAAATATTCTTGCCGGCATGAGGAATGTTGAAACTGTAGGAAAAATTACAGAGATATATGAATTGAGAGAGTTCATATCTGGAGAAAGAAGCGGAAAGGTTGCATCACTTGTGATGGGGGATGAAACAGGCAGCGTAAGGATTGTGCTCTGGAATGACCAGGTGAATAACCTTGAAAAGATGAAGCAGGGTGATGTAATCAAGATTGTCGGCGGCTATGTAAGGGAGAATTTTGGCAGGCTGGAAGTGCATATCAATGACAAGAGCAAGCTTATCATAAGCCCGCCTGGCGAAGCGATAGATGAGATAAAAGAAACAGAAATGAAGATACAGGCGAAAAGAAAAAAGATAAATGAGCTGAAAGAAAGCGAGCCGAATGTAGAGCTGTTCGGCACAATAGTGGATGTTTCTGATCCCAAGTTCTTTGAAGTCTGCCCGAAATGCGAGAAAAGGGCAAGGATGCTGTCAAACAATTTTATGTGCGAGGAGCACGGCATAGTTGAGCCAGCTTATTCTTATGTTATGAATACGTTTTTGGATGACGGAACAGACAACATAAGGGTTGTGTTTTTCAAAAAGCAGGCAAACGCTCTGCTGAGCAAGAATGAGGAAGAGATCACAAAATACAGGGAAAATATTCCTGAGTTTGAAGCAGTGAAAACCGAGCTGAAGGGAAAACAGATCAAGGTTGTGGGCAGGGTTGTCAAGAATGCGATGTTTGGAAGACTGGAGCTCATATCGCAGCTCGTATTCCCGAATGTTGATCCTTCTGAAGAGATCGAAAGACTGAAGAAAGAGATAGAAGCACGAGATATTCCGCCAATCTCCAATAGGTAGTTAGCAAAGCCAACCACAAATCAATAAGTGGAATATCTGTGTGCTCAAAAACCACCTGACGTGGCAAAGCACAGCAACATACCGCCCATCTATGATTGGTGGTTTTTGACATGAAATAGTTCTTTGAAAAGCTTTAAGGCACAGAGCAAAAGATTTTATCTTGGTACAGCTTCGCCAGTGCGACAGCACAAACTTTTTGCACAATATCGACAGACACATACAGCGGAGGTGATACTTTTCCTTCTATATCTGTTCCCGGAACCAAAAGAACGTCAGAACGAGTTGTCATTTCCACCAATGCTGCTAAATCCATTATTTTTTCAGGGTTAATTTTTACATATTCATTATTCGGGCATCGTAGTAAAAATCTCAGTTCGTGATTTGGCAGAGGCAATTCAAGTTTTTGCAATCTTTCTTTAATAATCGGGGTTGCCCATTCAGTACATTCAGCATCTTTATTAGTAGCATATATGATAAATTCATCAGTATAGATTGTATGTGTACCGAGTCTTGGATTAAAACCACTTCTTTGAAGTTCATCCAAAGTTGGCGCTTTAGTCATTCCTAGAACGGATTGAATATATTTTAGATCAAGTGGTGTGCGTTTTTCCCAGACATACATTGTTGGAGGAGTTACAAGCTGTGTTCCCATTCTAAAGTCAGTAAATATGGTGGAGTTTTTAAAACTTTCGCCCAAGAGTAATATTTTGTATAAAAACTTTCCTAAAAATTTGGGGTTGGCTCTAAGATCATCTTTCAGTTTGCACAAAATGAGAAGGGGGGAAGCTCATTTTAGTCTTTTTGAATTGAGCATAACACTTTGTATGCAAACTCCCTCATCTTTAGCCATTATAGGCTTTGAAAAGCCTTTAAATCAAAAGTATTATAAATAATAAACTTCAAACCAATACAGTAAAATGAAATTAATTAGCTTAAACGTTGGATTAAAGATTGATAATGCAACAGAGGTAGGAAAATTCATTAAATCGCATGATCCAGACTTTGTTGCATATCAGGAGATCATGAGGCATTTTGATGAAAATGTCTTTGAAATGTATAAATCAGAATTTGGAATTGAAAAAATTGCAAAGTTCCCTTACAAATTCTTTGGTCCAAAATGGATCACTGACAAATATATGAAAAACGGAAAGATACATAGGGATTTAGGCGGAATGGCGGAGCAAGGAAATGAAATCATGTCTAAATTCCCAATTATTTCTGCAACAAATGAGCACTATTATAAACAGTATTCTTACGAACTGGATTGGACTAATTGGAGAAGGGACGATGAACCAAGATCAGTCATAATTGTGGAATTAGATGTAGAAGGTAAAAAATTGCAGATATTAAATCTCCATGGAATTTGGTCAGAAGACAAAAAGGGCAATGAAAAAGCTGTAGAACAATGCAAATATGTTCTTAAGGCTGCAAAGAGAAAAAATATTCCGACAATTATAGCAGGAGATTTTAATCTATTGCCCGAGATGAAGGGCATTAAACTGATTAGTAAAGAATTTCGAAATTTAATAAATGAATTTAATATCAAATCAACAAGACCTAATTTTAATGATGGCACTGACAAGGGAGGGGATGTTGTTGATTATATTTTTGTTAATGATAAGATCAAAGTGAATGATTTTAAAGTTATTGAAACTCAAATTTCAGATCATCTCCCTTTAATTCTTGATTTTGATATTCTATGATCTATAGTTTTTAATCAGAATTGGGTTGAAGTTTCAGAGTGAAAAAGTTCGACGAACGAAGTGAGGAGAAAGTTAATTCTCATAGAATTGAAAATAGACGACCTCAGGTTGAATTTCTTAGACAAAGATGGAGCGAATTTAAGTACGGCAATTAGGTTTTCTACCAAGCAAAAACGAGAAAGAGATCGAAGTGAAATAGTTCTTTGAAAAGCTTGAAAGTAAAGGGCAAAAGGTTTTATCTTCTTAAAAGAGTCAAACCTACTTCCCAAGCAGAGCCATTTGGTTTATGAAATCCAATCTCTTCATTAAATTGCGATACTTTCACAGCATAACCCATTTGGATTATGGCTGCTCTTAGTTCGGGCGATACCATTCTAAGAATATCATGCGAACCCATTCCAATATCATTCCATTTGTCAATTTGTGCAGTTAGCAGTAATGCTCGAGTTTCAACATCCAGCTGAGAATGTCTACTGTATATTGCATCTTCCAAAGTTCCAGATTGCATCATGGGATCTATAACTGCTCTTTGTTTTGGACTTAAATCTAATCTTTTATATCTTTCCTGTAGGCATTCATAAAAATCAGGTAAATATGGGTGCGTCATATCGGAGAGGAATGTATTCTCGTTTTTAAATCTTTTGCCCAAGATCTTATTTTTAATTATCTGAAGACCCTTTTGTCAGCATTCGGTAATCCTCATTACCAGACAGCTGCAAGTCTATTTTGCCAATCTGAGCATCAACCTTTTTTAAAACTCGTTTAAACATTTCTGGCTCACGTATCTCAGAAATTAAAAATTGTAAAGAGCCGATGGCAACCCGATAATGTGCTTCTGGGCTTCCCCCGCTTCCAACATCAAATGTGCTCAAATATAGAGAATACCTGATTACTAAATCCTCAACGGGTATCCTCGCAGTTTCTATTTCATCTCTTTCGAGCAGTGGTTTAACTATCTGCCTATACGTTGCGACAAAATCGCCAATGATCGCTTCACGCGTTATGCCTTCCATTTATTCTGAGAATACTGCAGAATTTATAAATCTGTTGATAGAAGAACTGCTGAACGTAGTGAGGAGAAAGTTAAGGCACAGGACACCCAAAAATAGTTAAAGATGATGCTTATTTTAACGTTTATGAGTGGAGATTTAAGCATACTGAAGATTGATAACCTTATTAGATTATTCAAGAGAGGAGATATTTCGAAATTATATGAAAAAATGTATGCCACTGCCGATCGTATTGCGGCTTATGAAATGGAGAAGTATATCACTAACAAATTTAAAGATGTTCTAAAAAAGGAAGTATCTCATGACAAAGCAAATGACCAAATAGATAATTACAGAAAGCAGAGAACTAAATTTCATTTAAATCAAATGTATCGGTTGATTGAATTACATTCTAAGAAAAAGGATTGATTTTGGGCACCCGATTAATAATTGACACTAATTCTTGTTAAGTTCTTTACCCTGCAAAGTGGGGTAAAATTTCGTCCGAAAAGTTTTGCGTTGCCGATGCTTCTTAGGGGACTGCTGTCTTAGTTATGTTCAGTTAGTTTCAGTTATAGTTTAGTCGTTCATGAGGGAAATTCTGTAACCACAGCCACTGGACATATGCGCACACAACATTTATATAGTTCTTTATCTCCCATACATTAGATGAATTTAAAACCAATGGCGTATACCGTTTGGTAAAAAGGGAAAAGATGGTGAATGAAAGGATAACTGAAGATTTTTTTAGAGATTGGGTTAAAAAAGATGAATCATATAAAAAAGGTAAAATTATTCTTGAAGAACAATCATCTAAAAATATCAAGATTGATAAACTCTTAAAAAATGCCTCAAAAAGTGGAACTGGCATCGGTCACCCTGAATTTATTATTCAATTTAAAGAAAATGATGATCTAATTATTATTGTTGAGTGTAAACCCAATATTCAATTTCATAGCTCTAAAGAAGGAAATGTATATAAAGATTATGCTGTAGATGGGGTCTTATTGTATTCTTCATTTTTATCTAAAGAGTATGATGTACTCTCTATTGCAATAAGTGGCGAAGATAAGAATAATATAAGAATCTCTCATTTTTTACAATTAAGAAAAACTAAAGAATCTCATAAGGTATTTGAAGAAGATAAGTTATTAACCTTAAATGATTATTTAAATGGGTACAAAACAGATGAAAAAAAGTTTAATCAGGATTATCAAGAGTTACTAAAATACTCAAAAACTCTTAATGATAAGTTACATTCAATAAAAATTCCAGAATCACAAAGAAGTCTATTAATTAGCGGCGTTCTGATTGCCTTAACAGATAAAGCGTTTTGTAGTGCATATAAATTTCAGAAACCTAAAGAATTATCTGAAAATTTAATCAATACCATTAAAAACAAACTTACAGATGTTCCGAATGAACATATAACTGAGATCATTACAACTTATAGTTTTATTAAAACACATACAATCATTTCTAAAGAAGAAAATAAATTAAGAGATATAATCACGGAGATAGATGAAAAGATTAACAATTTTATGAAAACATATAAATATTATGATGTTCTTGGACAATTTTATATTGAATTTTTAAGATATGCTAATAATGATAAAGGATTGGGGATTGTTCTAACTCCCCCGCACGTTACAGAACTGTTTTCAGAGATAGCCAATGTGAACAAAGATAGCATAGTTTTGGATAATTGTGCCGGAACTGGCGGGTTTTTAATTTCTGCTATGAGAAAAATGATTAAAGACTCTAAGGGAGATAGTCACAAAGAGGAAAATATTAAACATAAACAAATTATTGGAATTGAATTTCAACACGATATTTTTGCTTTAATTTGTTCTAATATGTATATTCATGGGGATGGAAGAAGTAATTTAATAAAAGGTTCTTGTTTTGATGATAAGGTTATGAATCAAGTTAAAAATTTTAAACCTAATGTAGGATTTTTAAATCCACCATATAAAGCGACTAAAACTGATCCTGAAGAATTAGAATTTGTACTGAATAATCTTTCAATGCTTCAAAAAGGTTCATTATGTATTTCGATCATACCTATGAGTTGTGCTTTAGCTCAAAGTGGGATTGGACTTACATTAAAAGAAAAATTGTTGAGAGAGCACACATTAGAAGCTGTTTTTTCTATGCCAAAAGAACTATTTCATAATTCTGATGTTGGGGTTAATACATGTATAATGGTTTTCAAAGCGAAAGAAAAACATCCTGAAAATTATAAAACTTATTTCGGATATTGGAAAGATGATGGGTTTATAAAAAGAAAATCTGGAAGAGACGATTATAAAGATAAATGGAAGGAAATTAAAAAGTATTGGTTAGAAAATTATAAAAATAAAGAAGAGATTGAAGGATTCAGTGTTAAAAAATGCGTAATTGCCAATGATGAATGGTGTGTTGAATCATATATGAAAACAAATTATTCTAAGTTAGACAAAAAAGATTTTGAAAAAACTTTAAAGGATTTTATTGCATTTAAATTTTTAAATAAAGAGGATTAAATGGTCAAAGTAAAAGATTATTTTGATTTAAAATATGGGGTTAATTTAGAATTTTCTAACATGGAAGAAGATTCTAATGGAATTCCTTTTGTAGCCAGAACTGAAAAAAATAATGGTGTTGTTGGAAGAGTTAAATTAATTGAAGGAATAAATCCCAATCCTGCAAATACTATTTCAGTTTCCTGCGGTGGTTCTGTGATGGCGAGTTTTTTACAGAATGAACCCTATTATAGTGGAAGAGATTTATATTATTTAATCCCAAAAATAAAGTTAAATGAGCGTGAATTATTATATTATTGTATGTGTCTAAAACAAAATGCTTGGAAATATTCTTATGGGAGACAAGCAAATAAAACACTAAAAGATTTAGAAATTCCACCAAAACAAGATATTCCTTCTTGGGTATATTCATTAAAAGTCAATGAGTTGAAAAAAGAATCAATTAATTCTAAAAAAATAGAATTAAATATTAAAACTTGGAAAAATTTTAAGATTGTTGATTTATTTGATATTGAAAAGGGTGAAAGATTAGTCAAAGAAGAAAGAACAGATGGCAATATTCCATTGATTACAGCAACTTCTGAAAATAATGGTGTTGTAGATTATATTTCGTATGATGAATTTAAAGATAGTAAAACAATTTTTAGAGATAAATTAACTATTGATATGTTTTTTAATGTCTTTTATCATAATTATAAATATTTTAGTGATGATAATGTCCATACATTAATTCCAAAAAATATTTCTCTGAACAAATATGTTTGTTTGTTCTTAGCAACAACTTTAAAGAAACTTCAATATAAATATGATTTTGGCAGACAAGTAAGATTACAAAGATTGGATTTTGATGAGATCAAACTACCCATAGATAAAAACGGAAACCCCAATTGGCAATTTATGGAGGATTATATTAAATCGTTGCCCTTCAGCTCAAATCTTTAGCCATTATAAGCCCCAAAACGTCAAAATTAGAGGATCATAACACAATCTTTCTCGATCCTAACTCTCAATTAGCCACTGGACACAGTGGACACCTGCGGTCAAAAGGTATTTAAATAAGCGTTCTTTCCTTATATTGTTGCTGAGAAAGCAACACCCGCTTCCTGGAAGCTGTAACTGGCTTCATAATCAAGGGAAGTATGAAACAAAATGCGAAAAGCAAAAGGGTGAGAATATGAAAACAGATACAAGTTCTGGCAATAAGCCGGAAAAAAAGATAAGAGCAGGAGCTATTTCTGCCACAATATGGCAAAACACTGGCAAAAGCAAAACTGGCGAAAGTGTTCAGTTTCGCACAGTGCAGGTAGAGCGAAGCTATATGGACAAAAAAACCAATACATGGAAGAATACATCTTCTTTCAGAGTTGGCGATTTGCCGAAGTTAGCATTAGTTTCGCAGAAAGCATATGAATACCTTGTTCTAAAAGAGCAAGGCGATTCTGCAGCCGAGGATTACGGCGAAGTAGAGCTGGAAGATATAATGTAAAGGTGATCATAATGAAAAAAGAAAAAAAAGAAGTTGCGTTAATGGATCTGCCCGGAGTCGGGGCAGCAACAGCAGAAAAATTACAAACTTGCGGCTATAATGATTTAATGTCAGTAGCAGTTGCATCGCCGGCAGAGTTAGTTGAAATTGCAGGTGTTACAGAAGCAACAGCAAGGAAGATGATACAGGCAGCCCGCTCATCTTTGGATATGGGATTTGAGACAGGAGCTGAACTGCTGCAGAAAAGGCAGGGTGTAAAAAAACTCTCAGTAGGAAGCAAGGCATTTGACGCTTTGCTTGGCGGAGGCTTTGAATCAGCTGCAATCACAGAATGCTTCGGTGAATTTGGATCTGGGAAAACACAGGTTGGGCATATACTGTCTGTAATGTGCCAGAAGGATGATCCGGACGCAGTTGCTGTCTACATTGACACTGAAAATACCTTCAGGCCTGAGCGTATAATTCAGCTTGCAAGAGGCGCGGGATTGGAGCCAGAGCAGGTGCTTAACAACATAAAAGTTGCGCGGGCTTACAACTCTGATCACCAAATGCTTCTTGCTGAAAAAACTGAAGACCTGATAAAAAAGCAGGGCCTGAAAGTGAAGCTTGTTGTTATTGATTCCCTTACAGCCCATTTCAGGGCAGAATTTGTAGGAAGGGGAACACTGGCTGACAGGCAGCAAAAGCTGAACAAGCACATGCACACCCTGATGAGGATTGCAGATACAAACAATCTCTGCGTCTATGTAACGAATCAGGTTATGGCAAAGCCGGATATGTTCTTCGGCGATCCAACGCAGGCAATTGGCGGGCATATTGTTGCTCATGCCTCTACTTTCAGAATATACCTCAGAAAAGGCAAGAAGGGAAGCAGAGTGGCAAAGCTTGTTGACAGCCCGAATCTGCCAGAAGCAGAATGCAACTTCTTTGTTGAAGAAGGCGGATTAAAGGACGTTGTGGAGTAAGCTTTTTTTATTTTTTTAATATTCTTTTTTTGATTAAACTAGAATAACTTATACGCAAAAAAGACTTCATCTTTGCCATAATGCAGCCATTTTAGTCTGCCAATTTCTTTGAAGCCGCACATTAAGTGGAATTTAATGGATGGCTTGTTGGTTGCATCGGTGCTGCTTAACAGGTACTTTTGTTTTGATGGCGTTTCTCGTTTGCTGATTTCTATGCATTTTTTCATCAAAAGCATAGCAATACCTCTTTGCCTATATTGCTTTGATACAGCGATATCCTGAATATAGTTTGCATAATGAGAATAATCTCGTGCATAAATCAAAACACCAACAACTTTATTGCCTTCTAGTGCCACAAGACTTTCTTTTGTTTTTATTTTCCCTTTAAGATAATTTTTTGCGCAATCCAAAGAGCCATAATAAGTTTCGAAAAGAATTTTTGCAGCAGCAGGAATATGCAGGTGTTGCGTATATATAACTTCAATCATATATTAAAATTCTTTTTCTAGTTTAAAAATATGTCGTTCCTGAACTTAAAAATAACTTCCCTTAAACTTATTCAGTTTTCCCGCCAAACCAAAAGCTACTTTTGGATTTTTTAATAAAAACATGGAAAACTGCAGAAACTCCTCTTTGATGTTGTTTATCAGATCGCATGAAAACGAGCATCTTTTGCATAATTGCTCTTTTTTAAGGCTTTTTCTTAATTCATTGCTTTCAAACCATTTCTTTAAAATATCTTTGTCAATAGCATTCCCTACAAAATATTTTTTATTACCTGACAATATTGCGCAGGGGTACAAGTTTCCGTTCTGGTTCATAAAAACACTTTTAAAACCTGCAAGGCAGAACATTTTTCTGTTCTTTCCGTTCATTATATCAATCAGTAAATTGTAATAGAAGGCATGCTCTGGCTCGTATTTTATTATTGTTTTCAGAAATTTTATGATTTTCCGGTAATCTTCTTTAGTTATGAAAACATTTGAATTTAAATTTCCAAAATAGCCTGCTGAAGGAAGAGCAATTGTGTGGCCTATATAAGGAACAAGTTTTTTAAGATAAAGGTAAGACTCCATTAATTCGCCAAGATTGAGCTTTGAAATCGTTGTTTCAACGCCAAGATTGAAATTCTTGTTTTTTATCTTCCTCAACTCTTTTATCGTTGAAATAGCTCTTTTAAAGCAACCATTTATGCCGCGTATTTTGTCGTGAGTTTTTTCAAGGCCGTCAATTGATACAGTTACGGATAAAAATTTATTTTTATTTAAAACACTTAAAATGGTTTTTACGTCTTTGGCAATTTTATCTGTTAAAAACCCGTTTGTTGGAATCGCAATTCCTTCAAGATCAGGCAGCGTATTCACTATCTTAACAGTTTCAACAAGATCATTCCTTAAAAAAGGCTCGCCTCCAGTTAAATTAATCCACCTTATTTTGGAAAAAAGCCTGTTTTCAAATATTTTTTTAATTTCCTTTATTGCTAATTCATTGCTTCTTCTGTTCTTCCATATTCCGCACATTATGCATCTGCTGTTGCAAAGATTAGTAAACTGATAGGTTAAAAATGTCGGGTAAGAAGCCTTATTTGCGCTGTATTGTATCCTATGCAGAACTCCCTTTTTAATGCCTTCAAAAGACAGCTTTGCAAGCCTGTTTATCATGATATCTTTAATTCAGAAACTATTTAAATATGTTGTGATTTTCAAATCCGATGAAAATCTGCATTGTAATGTATGACAAGATATCAGATATACAAGCCGGAGCAGGCAGGCATATCTTTAACCTTGTAAATGCCCTGAAGAGCACAAAGGATGATGTTATTGTCATACACCGCGATGAAAAATTCTCAGATAAGAAAATAGGGAAAAACATGCGCCTTATTTCGCTGCCTATTGCCGGAAAAGGCGCTTTGAAAGTGCTTGAATTCCAGTTTAAGGCAAATAGGTTTATCAGGGAAAATATTCCAGAAGATTATGCCATAAATTTTTCAGAAACAAGCGGATTTATTTATTTGTTCAATAAAAAGCACAAAACTGTTACAACATATCACCACAGCCATCTTGAAGAGCTGAAAATATTTTTCAGAAATGCAGTTCATGCTCCGTTTAAGCTAATCTTGCAGCTTCCTTATTTCTTTTCCCATCTTGAGCAGAGATCTTGCTTGAGAAAGTCAGATTACATTATTGTTGACTGCGAAACAATCAAAAAAGATCTTGTAAAATCAGGAATTGTCAATAAAAAAATAAAAGTCATAAACTGCACTATGAAGAACGAAAACAAAATAATAAAAAAAGATGATAAAAATCTGAGATTATTGTTTGTCGGGCATCTGGAGCCGAGAAAAGGAGTTGACATTCTGCTCAATGCAATGCTTAAATTGAGGAATGTTCCGTTAGATATTGTCGGGCAGGGATATATGAAAGGATACTATGAAAAATTTATAAAAAAGAACAAGCTGAATAACTGCGCAATGCACGGCTTTGTTTCTGAAAAGGAAAAAGAAGATCTCTACAAAAAAGCAAGCATCTTCATCTGCCCTTCCAGATATGAGGGATTTGGCCTGGTTATTCTTGAAGCAGTAAACAAGGGATGCGCAGTTCTTGCCTTGGATATTCCTATTTTAAGAGAGCTTTTCAGCGAAGGAGTTATGCTGTTTAAAGATGCAGATGATCTTGCAGAAAAAATAAAATATCTTGTAAAAAACCCTTCTGAAACAGAAAAATTAAGGAAAAGAGGCAGAAAACTGCTGGAGAAATATTCCGAAGAAAGGGCTGCAAAAGAATATGTCGGGTTTATGAAGAAAATTGCTTAATTAAAATAATCTTTTTGAAATTGATTTATTCAAATCTTTATTTTTTATTTTTTTATTCTTTTGTATACTTTTTCTTTCATTTAAAACCTTACCTAATTTCTTTAATACATCAAGCCTTGCCTTTATGATCAAATGCGCCTTTCCTTTGAACAGGTATTTGAAAAGTATTGCCGCTCTTGTAAGAATAAACCACGGTAGGTTCCTGAAGAACAATGCACCAGGCATATTCCTTAATATTGCCCAGATCGTGTTTCTTTCAATATGATAAACCAAAAAATCCCTGCTCGAGCTTGCCTGATGCATGTGATAAACAACTGCGTTCTCTGCATAAGCGCATTTCCAGCTGCGAAGAACTGCCCTAAAGCCAAGATCAGCATCTTCTGCATAAGCAAAGAAGTCTTCATCAAAATATTGATTATTTAATTTGATGTCTTCAAGCAATTCTCTCTTGTAAAGCGCTGCGCAGCCGCAAGGGCAGAAAAGATATTTTAGGTTTGCCTCATTCTTTATGTCAAAGAACAAGCCGGATTTAAACAGCATTAACCCTAATGTATCTATTTTTTTATCCTTCAAAAACAAAATTCTGCTCGAAACCATACCAATATTCCGGTTTTGAGCTTTTTTGGTCAATTCCTTTAAAAAATCTTTATTTGCAATTGTATCATTGTTCAGCGTTACAACGTATTTTGTTTTTTTATCCTTTAATGCTTCTCTTATCCCTTCATTATTCCCTTTTGCAAATCCTGTGTTTTCGTTCAATTGCAATATCTTGATTTTTTTTAATTCTTTTCTATAGTTTTTTTTAATAAAATCAACTGAGCTGTCTTTTGAGCAATTATCAACAAAAATAATCCTAAAATCTTTATAAGTTTGATTTAATAAAGAATCAAAGCAGCTCTTCAAAAACCTTTTTCCGTTCCAGTTCAGAATAATTACCGCTGTTTCCATTTTATTTTTTCCAATTCAAAAGCGTTGCAATAAACGGCTTTCTGTTATCAGACCATCTCAAAACTAAAGCATAAATTATGCCCGGGAATATGAGCTCAAATATAGGGGTGCTCTGCATAATCATGATGCAATACCAAACAGAGGCATTCTGCATCTTCATAATCCTTGCATCTGGAAAAAAAGCCTTTAACTGCTCTGTTGTAGGCAGCCCATATTTCATATGTTCTTCTGTCCATTCGTCTTTTATGCCGATCTTTGTTCTGAAGCCATGGATCTTCCTGTCATAATACTCGGCAATCTTGTCTGTCTGCACATATAAAACAACTGACTTTTTGGCAACCCTCTTCAGCTCTCGGATATATTTTTTTCTTTTTTCAGCTTTAACATGCTCAAACGATGCGACTGAGGCAACGATGTCAAAAGACCTGTTTGCAAAAGGTATCTTTTCAGAAGCATCCGCTATGATTGTTTTAATGTTTTTTTTATTTTTTAATTGCTCCAGTTCTTCTTTGCTCACATCCAGCACTGTCAGATCAAAATTCCTTTTGTCCAGTAAATAACACAATGGGCTGTATCCGCCTCCGACATCAAGTATCTTTAATTTTTCATCCTTTTCCTTAAACTTTTTAATCTCTTTTGCAACATTTTTGTACCTTATTGACTTGTCAATAGCGCTTAAAAACAAAAAACCCCTTTCTGTAAAGATGAGACTAAGAATAGAAGAAATTGCCTGCTTCAATCCCCTGTAAAAATCCCTGATCATACTGCAACGAGCAGAACAACGATATTTAAACTTTTGGATTTTCAATTCACAAGCTTTTTAAATGAAATTTTGATTGTACCGACTAATGGAAGTTGTCTTAATTTATCCCTGCAAAAGGACCGAAGTTGATATGGGGCTGTGGCCGCCTCTTGGCATCAGCTATGTAGCTGCTGTGCTGGAAAAGAACGGCCATAAGACGAGGATAATAGATAGGGGGATAATTAATATCAAAAACAGCGAAAACATTGCTGTTGTCAATGATGTTACAAAGAAGACTCTTGAAAAGGAAAAGCCAAGAATTGTCGGAATAAGCGCAACAACTGCATTGATCCCGGATGCCTATGAAACTGCAAAGCTTGTAAAAAAAACATTGCCTGGCTGCACAGTTATTCTTGGCGGAACGCATGCAACAATCCTTCCTTTAAAAACACTGGAAGAATGCAGGGAGATCGATATTGTCATAAGAGGAGAAGGTGAATTTACTTTTCTGGATATAGTTAAAAACAAAAAACTTAATGAAATAAAAGGAATCTCGTACAGAATAAATAAAAAAATCATAACAAACCCTGCAAGAGAACCAATTGAAGCTCTTGATGCACTTCCATTCCCGGCAAGGCATCTTTTAGACATGAAATTTTACACGAGCATACATAACATTGTCCTAAGAGGCGTTATTGTCAAAGCAACCCATATTTTCACAACAAGAGGCTGCCCATATAAATGCTCATTCTGCGCAGGATCAGCTGCATTTGGAAGAAAGCTCCGCTATCATTCTGTTGATTATGTAATAAGAGAAATAAAGCATTTAATTTCAAAATACGAAGTAAAAGGCATTTATTTTGCAGAAGACATGTTTTTGAGCAACAGGCAGAGGGCAACTGAGCTATGCAATGCTTTGATAAAAGAAGGCCTGAACAAAAAGATTGTATGGTGTGCTCAAGTAAGGGTTAATTCAGTTGATGAAAATATTTTAAGGCTTATGAAAAAAGCCGGCTGCATACAGATCGAATATGGTTTTGAATCAGGCAGCCAGAAAATGCTTGACATCATGAAGAAGCATACAACTGCAGAGCAGAACTATGCTGCTGCAAAGCTTGCAAGAAAGGTTGGCTTGAGATTTTTAGCTGACATCATTGTAGGAATTCCCGGCGAGGAAAAAGAGGATTTCGTAAAGACAACAAACTTAATACGGGAAACAAAGCCTGATGTAATTGGATTCAACATCTTTATTCCATTGCCAGGCAGCGAATTGTTTGATATGCTGCAAAGCAAAGGCCTTATAAACCCGGACTGGGGCAAATTTAATGTTGACAACACAACTGGAAAATCGCATTTTGGAGAGATGGGAAACAAGGAGTTTTTAGATATGTACGATGATTTTAATGACCGCTTTGTAAGGTCATGGACAGCAAAAAGCTATTTGAAGTATAACTTAATTCACCATCCAATTGGTCTGATAAGAAAAATATTCAGGATGAGCTTGGAAAATCCAAAGAATGCATTTAAAGTTGCAGGAAGAGTGGTTGGTTAAAATGATGAATTATAATAAAATAAAAAGCCTGTTCGTGCATTTTGTCTTTACAAGAAGCTTTACATTCAGGAGATTTTTTAATTTGGCTTTAATTCATTTCCAAAAAAACATTACAAAAAACTCCTGCATTATCGGATATCCTTACAAGCTTTATATTGATCCTTCAAGCATCTGCAATCTGCATTGCCCGCTTTGTCCTGCTGGCCAGAGAAGAGAAGGCAGATCAAGGGGTGTAATGAAGTTTGAAACATTTAAAAAGATAATTGACGAGCTTTCTCCTTATCTGTATGAAATAAGCATCCACAACTGGGGTGAGCCTCTTGTGAATGAGGATTTTTTTAGAATGGTTAAATATGCCCATGACAGAAAAATAAAAACAGTGACAAGCAGCAACCTTAACCTGCTTAACGAAAAAAAAGCTGAGAAAATAGTGAGAAGCGGCCTTGACTGGCTCACTGTTTCAATTGACGGCTCAAGCCCTGAAACTTACAGCAAATACAGGATTGGCGGGAATTTCAATAAAGTTATTGAGAATATCAAACGCATACAAAAAAAGAAAAAAGAGCTAAAAAGAAGCACACCTATTGTCAACTGGCAGTTTCTCGTTATGAGGCAGAATGAGCATGAAATCGAGAAAGCCAGGAAAATGGCAAAAGAGCTAGGAATAGAGATAAGCTTTGATATGATGCGCGCGGATTTTGGGAAAGAGATAATGGAAGATGACAAAACAAGGATAAAAAATGCCATGAAATTTCTTCCATTAAACGAGAAATACTGCAGATATGATTATGAAAAAATGGAGAGGAAAGTAAAAATAAAAACATGCCCGTTTTTATGGACGCAGGCAGCAATCAACTGGAACGGATCAGTTGCGCCGTGCTGCGCTGTATGGGAGGAGAAATATGATTTCGGAAATATAAATGATCAAAGCTTTAAGAAAATATGGAACAGTAAAATTTACAGATTTTCACGGGAACTGATTTCAAAAAAAGGCAAGATAAAGAATAAAGAAAAAATAAGAACAATATGCGCAAACTGCCTGCGCTACGGATTTCCTGATTAAGATGAAAAAAACACTAATCTTTTTGGATAGCTATGCGCCTGATTTCAATGTGGAGAATGCGCTTATAAGAAAAACTTACAAATTTGTTACAGATTCTTATTTTAATTTCCTGTACAATGCAAAAATATTGCCATGGCTGAAGTCAAATGCTGATGAAAAACAGATAAAGCTTGTTGCGCTTGATATAAAAACTTATGAAAGGCTAAAGCAAAAAAAAATAAATCCTTTATTGCTGAAATACGAGCTTAGTTCTGAAGAAGAAATAAATCAGGACAAGGCGATAAACAAGGAAGGAGTGGATTATGCGAGAAGCCTTGTTAATTTTGATCCTGAATTTAAAAGGGTCCAGGAATATGACGGGCTGTCACTTTTGGATCTTGAGATATTCTTTTCCTATAGATACATAACGCGATTGCTCAAAAAAATAAAGTTCCTGTCTTCATTCATCAAAGAGCAGAAAAAGCTCGGATTTGATGAAATTGCTGTTTTTAACGGCAGCATAAATTCCCTTTTATTGCAGATAGCTGCAAAAAACAACGCAATGCAGTTCTCTGACAAAAGCCCGGCAATAACAAAAGCTTCATCATTTATCAAAAAGGCAATGCTCCCTTTTGCGGCAAAGATGATGATTCCTGTTTCATTGAAGAAAATCAAGGCAGTTAAGCTGCGCAGCAAAGAAAAACACACAAAAAAAATTTTAGTGCTTACAGATGTTTTAAGGACCATAAAGCTTACAGCGCCATGGGCAAAGCTTGTTGGCAGGAAAAAGTTCGATCTGCTCGTAATCGGCTTAAATGAATCTGACAGAAATGCTTATGAAAAAGAAAATGTGAATTATAAGGTATTTAAAAATTACTGCACTGAAGATTCTATTAAAAACATAAATAAAAAGAAAAAACAGCTTAGCTCTTATTTTTCAAAATTCAATAAAAATCCTATTTTAAGAAGCAAGATTAAATATGACGATTGCGGTTTTTCAGAAGCTCTTTTTGAACTCTTCACCTATTTTTTTAAAGCAGGCTTTATAGAAGTTGTTTATTACATTGAAATATTGAAGAACATATATGAAATTGAAAAGCCCGATCTAGTCATTGTTTTTGGAGACATAACAAAGTTTGCGAGGACTGTTGCTCTGACATGCAGGGCAAGGGAAATAAAAACACTGTTATTGCAGCACGGCGGCGTAGAAGATGTTCCTATATTTGGAAAAGAATTAATTACCGATAAAATAGCATTGTTTGGAAGCCGCTATAAAGACGTTTACCTCAAAATGGGCATTGAGCAAAAAAGATTGATTGTTGTAGGAAATATGCTTTATGATGATCTGGCCAAAAAAATAAAAGCATTTGACAAAAACAAAATATTCAATGAGCTTGAGCTGGATAAAAATAAAAAATTAATTGCTTATATGAGTGTTCCCGAGCTTAACGAATCAGAGCAGGAAGCCTTAATGGCGCCTTTGATTGAAGGAGTTAAAAAGCTAAAAAATGTCCAGCTTGTCATAAAGCTGCATCCGACAGAACAGGATATTGATGTTCACAGAAAAATAATCGAAAAATACGGCATTAAGGCAAAAATCATAAAGGACTTTGATACATATGCGCTGATATGGGCATCAGATGTTATCATAACAACATACTCGACTGTTGGATCAGAAACAGCGATCATGGGCAAGCCGCTTGTTACATTGAATTATTTTGACAAAACATACATTGCAAATTATTCCGGAGAGGGCATTGCGATCCCTGCTATGAAAAATGATGTTGCAGAAGCTATAGAAAAGGCGCTTTATGATAACAACGCAAGAAAAAAACTGAAAATCACCCAGAAAAGATTCATCAAAGGATCCTGCTACAGGCTTGATGGGAAGGCTGGAGAAAGAGTTAAAAAGCTGATAGAAAACATGATAAGTTCTTAATTCGATTATGAAGGAACCCCTATTTTCATAGAAAAACTCAAAGTTGCAAATTATCGTTTTTTGTCAATCGCGAGAAGGATTCAGGATGGCAAGAGTTCATAGTTTTGCTTCTTTTTATAAAAAAGAAAAAAGTTTGTTAGTTTCCAAATCTTTCGCCAAGATTTTCTTGAAGATATCTGTAATAAAATTCAATTCCTTCTCTTAGTTCTGGAAATCTTCTGTGCTTTTCGTTCATTCTCTTTTTCCATTCATCACTGCAATAAATAGATTTTAAGGTTGATTTTTTCCAATTCATCAAGAAAGCTCTTGCTTCATCTTCTGCGTAAGATCCTTCATGGTCGTAACAAGCCCTTATAGCATCTGGAATAATAACGGGGCAGTTAGCATCATGTTTGCTAAAATCAATACTTGTTTGTCTAGCCAGATAAGCGTCGCCTGTTGAAGTTCCTACAAAGGGAGTCATAGGAGCAAGTCTCCATTCATCAACATGAAGATTCTTCATTATTTCAGAATATTTTGATAAAGATTCCATTGTTTCGCCTTCATGGCCATACATCATAAATCCTCTGGTGAACATTCCAGTATCGTGTATCATAGACAAATGCTCCTCCGAATCGGAAAGGGTGTTGTTTCTTCCAAAGGATTTTAAAACTTCATCACTCGGATTTTCAACTCCAAAAGCAATTCTTGTAAATCCTGCTTTCTTTAATGTGGAATATTGGCTTAGAGACAATCCTCTTTTTGCCATCTGTTCTTTACTGAATGGCCTAAACATAGCATAAAGAGCCATCTCTTGGGAAACTCGCCCTTTTTTCTTTGCTTCAATAATTCCTTCAGCAAGTGCTCCCATGTATCTTCCGTCTTCATTAAAAGTTGGATCTGTAAAGAAGATGAAATTAACGCCTAAACCTGAAAGATATGCCAATTCTCTCACCACATTAGAAGAGGATCTAACGTTTGAGCCGCTAAAAAGTTTTTCCCCATTTGTGCCATACACATTTGAAGAGGCGCAATAGATGCAGCCTGCATCACATCCCCTTCTAGTTTGCATTGTTGCCATAATCTGTTTATCAGGTGTAATTCTTGCCAAAACTCCAGAGACTGAGCCATCTTGATATTCCATTTTTCTTTTAGGAATATTCAAGTCACCAAAAGAAGCAATTAAATCAGCCTCTAATCTCTCGACTAACTGAATCCTGCCATTATTAATTACAGCATAAGCACTTTGATTAATAGCAGTTCTTCTTCGGGGGTCTCCAAGTTTAGGAAGAACCCTTAGTGATCTTCCTTCAAGTGGATTTTTACCTGTTAAAATAGATTGAACCAAAAATGTCAGTGCTTTTTCTCCTGCACCAAGAACTGCAAAATCAACTGCTCCATTAGCATCATTTAATATTTCAGGATAACCGCTAGGATGATAACCTCCAACAACGATTTTTATATTTGGGTTTCTCTCCTTTATCATTCTGGCAAGTTCTCTAGCATTTGCTTCATAACAACTCATAACTTCCAATCCTACAACTTTCGGCTGTCTTTTTAGGATATCACTTGCTAAAATTTCTAAGCTTGGTGCTGCAGGAGTTATTCTTTTTGTTCCCTGATAAAATTCCTTATTTGTTCCAATCGGTCTTTGAACGATGTAATCTGATCTTATGCCTGCATCTTCTAATGCTTGATTAAGCAGAGCTAATTCATAGGCATCTGAAGTGCTATGGCCTCTGGTAGAGCCAGGCTGCCATTCTTCCCCAGATGGCTGTGCTAGTATTACTTCGGTTTGTTTTTTGATCATATTTGTCTCCTATTATTTAGCTACTCTATAGTAACATCATAAGAAACTAGTATTTTAATCTATGTTGTCTACTTTATAGACAATAATAATAAGATTTATAAAGCGAAGAAACTTACTCCATTGCATGAATACAGAAACCCTGATTTCATTAGGACTTTCAAGAAGAGAGGCAGAAGTATATTACAGCCTTCTGCAAGTAAATGATGCTCTCGCCTCAGAAATTTCTGAAAAAACTCATGAATCCAGGACAAATACCTATGATACAATCAGTTCACTAATAAAAAAGGGACTGGTCAGCTACGTCTTTAAGAATAACCGAAAATACTTTATGGCTACAAGCCCCAAAAAACTTTTAGAGTGGATGGATTTAAGAAAAGAAGAAATAGAAAAAGAAAGAGAGACTGTTGAGAAATTAATCCCAGAATTGATAAAATTAAGATTGCCCAAAGAAAAAAAAGTCATAGTTGAAGTTTATGAAGGCAAGGAAGGGCTTAGAACTGTTTTCAAAGAAACTATAGAATCATCAAAAGAGACTAAAAAAGAATTTCTTATATTTGGCGCAATTGCCGGGCATTTAAGAGAGCTGGATCCAATTTATCATGAGAGATATTACAAAGAAAGAGAGAAATATAAGATCAAAACAAGATATATTTTTATTGACGGAGAAAAGCACCCTATTGCCCCATATTCCCGATATAAATATCTGCCAAAAATATATAAGAGTTTTGTTGCAACTGCGATTCATGGCGATGAAGTATCATTTTGGTTGCTAACAAAACCAGAGATAGTTATTTTAGTTAAGAGCAAAGAATTGGCAGAAACATACAGGAGTAATTTTGAAGTTCTATGGAAAATCGCTAAGTCTTAATTTGTCACACTTATAAATCTTCTAAAATAACTATTTAGATGCGATATGAACCCTTTCAAACCCATTATTCTGATTCTGTATATGATCTGGTATGGCACCCTGTGCATATTTTTTAATATATATGATATGAAAATCCTCCTGACTGCTGAATTTCTCAGCCTCATTAATTTCTCATCAGGCATATTTGTCAGATTAACAACCAATCTTCCAAAGTGAGTTAAGCTTTCAAGATATTTGTCTTCATCCTTGATCAATCCTCTCTGCAATGCATAATCATAAAGAGGAGCTCCGGGATGCGGAGTTGGATAGAATGCTTCGCTGAAGATACCCATCTCTTTAAAGAAGTTCACAGATTCTTCTATTGTTTCCTTGCTTTCGCTTGGGAAGCCGATCATGAGTGTAGGTATAAATTCAATTCCTACTTTTCTTGTGGATCTTATTGCTTTTTTCGCCTGCTCTACCAGAACTCCTTTTTTCATTTCGTTCAGCATCCTTTGGCTTCCTGACTCAATTCCATATAATATATGCGTAACGCCTGCCTTTTTCATCATTATCAACAATTCTTCATCAATGCAGTTGACTCTTCCGCTGCAGTCCCACTTCATATTAAGCTTTTCATCAATCATTCTTTTGCAGATCTCCATTGCCCTTTGCTTATGGACTGTAAAAGTTTCATCATACAGGTCTAATTTCGTTATGCCATATCTTCTTTTCAATTCCTTAAGCTCAGCAATGACATTTTCAGGGCTTCTGAACCTTGTTTTCTTGCCAAAAGTATCATAGCAGAATGTGCAATGGAAAGGGCATCCCCTGCTTGTAAGAAGGTTCATGTTTCTTTCCTGCGTATAGCCTGTTACAGAATATTTGAAATAAATGTTTAAAGGGAAAAGATCCCAAGCCGGAAAAGGGATTGTGTCAATATCTTCTATCACCTGCCTTGGTTTTGTAAAAACAATTTTTCCGTCTTTTTTAAATGCAATGCCATCCACTTTTGAGAGGTCCTTGTTTTTCTCCAATGCATTAATGAGTTCGACAGCTGTAACCTCGCCTTCCCCAATAGCCATTATGTCAGCCAAGCTCTTTTCAAGAAGCAGTTTTGGAACAGTAGAGGCAATATTGCCCCCAATAATCGCCTTTTTGTCAGGATACATCTTCTTCAATAAGATTGTAAGCCTCTTGATATACTTGTATTGTGTTATAAGCCCGGTTATTCCGGCAACATCAAAGTCATATTTTTTTATTTCTTCAGGAAGCTGCTCAAACTTATATCTGTGCGCATTAATGTCTAAAACAGAAACTTCGTGTCCATTGTCCAACAGAACTCTAGCTACATAAGCAAGGCCGAGAGGAAAGCAATTAGGCGGCGCTTCTTCCCGTATTGGCGGATTTATTAAAAGAACTTTCATATCAGTTCCCGAGAATAACGCACGGCTTTTAAATTTTATGGATTTGTAGATAAGGAATTCATAAGCTTTAAAAATGGTCTAGAGCTTTGGAAGCATAAGATGTCGTCAATAATGGGGGCTCAAAAACCAGCGGAAAAAGCAGCAAATAAGTTCAAAAAAATCTATGAAATGGAGCAGTTCAAAAACCCTTTTTCTCATGATTTGGCCAGTTTTCCTTTCATTCTTGATCTTGAAGCAACTAACTGCTGCAATCTGGACTGCATCATGTGCTGGCGGCAGATAATGAAAAGAAAAACAGGCATAATGCCTTTTGCAACGTTTAAAAAAATAGCTGATGAAGCTGCAAAAGAGGGCTGCAAGGGAATAAGATTAATAAGATTCGGAGAGCCATTGCTGAACAAAAACATTTTTGAAATGATAAAATATGCAAAAAGCAAAAACTTGCTAATCCACATGACAACAAACGGCCTGCTTCTTGATGATGAAAAAATAAAAAAGATTCTTGATTCAAAACTAGACAGCATTATCTTCTCTTTTCAGGGGACAAACAAGGAAGAGTATGAAAAGATAAGGAACAACAAGAATTATAATCTTCTCGAAAGCAATGTAAAAAAGCTGGCTGAACTAAGAAAAAAACTAAATCTCGATCATCCCCATATACAAGTCACAACAACGATATTGGATGAAACTGAAGACCAGATAAAGGAATTTTACAGCAAATGGAGCAAAATAGCTGATAATGTTGATCACTGGTATACTGCATTTCTCGGATTGGAAAATGTAGAAAGAATAAAACCATTAATGGAAAGGCAGAAAATTTCAAAGCATTTGCATGAAAGGGAAAAAATGCGTGGATTCAGGTGCACAGAAGCGATGACTAAATTGAGCATTGATTGGAACGGCGATGTTACAGCATGCTGCCAGGATTTCAACGGCGCATTATCAGTCGGAAACTTAAATAAGAACACGCTAAAAGAAATCTGGAATGGGGAGAAAATGGCAATTCTGAGACATATACTTTCGCAGGAAGGAGGGCGGGCAAAAATACCTTTTTGCAGCAAACTATGCACTTCAAAATTTTAGCCATAATCCCTGCAAGGGGCGGATCAAAAAGAATCCCCGGGAAAAACATAAAGCTTTTGGCAGGCAAGCCCCTGATTGCTTACAGCATAGAGGCTGCGAAAAAGTCCAAGCTAGTAAATAGAATCATTGTTTCTACAGATGATGCTCAAATTGCTGAAGTTTCAAAAAAATATGGATCAGAAATCATAGAAAGGCCTGCAAATCTTGCACAGGACTATACTCCAACATTGCCTGTAATGACCCATGTCTTGGATGTTTTAGAGGAGAGAGAGCAATATAAGCCGGATTTCATAATATTGCTTCAGCCAACCTGCCCGCTAAGAAATGAAGAAGATATAAACAATGTAATAAAGCTGATGGCAGATGGCGCAGATTCTGCGCAGACATTCTGCAAAACAGTCCAGCATCCTGCGTATATGGCAACAATCAAAAACGGAACAGCAACCCCAATTGACAAGAAAGGCTATGCAACAAGAAGCCAGGATCTGCCGGAAATTTACGCAAAAAACGGAGCAGTTTATGGTGTAACTTATGGTCTTTTGATGAACAAAAAAACATTATATGGCAAAAACAACAGGGCAGCTATAATGCCTATTGAAAGATCAGTTGAGATTGATGAGCTGTCTGAGTTTAAATTAGCTGAATTTTATTTAAAAGAAAAATAAAAATAAAAAATGAAAAAAATAAGAATTATCCCGAGGCTTGATGTAAAAGGCCCCAATGTTGTCAAGGGCATTCATTTAGAGGGCTTAAGAATAGTTGGAAAGCCAGCAGAATTCGCAAGAAAATATTATGAGCAGGGGGCAGATGAGATCCTTTACATCGACATAGTTGCAAGCTTATATGAAAGAAACAATCTGGTTGATGTTGTAAAAGAAGCAACTTCTTTAGGCGTATTTATTCCAATGACTGTTGGCGGCGGGATAAGAACTTTAGAGGACATAAAGACGCTGCTGCGCGCAGGAGCAGATAAGGTTGCCATTAACACAGCTGCAACAAGGAACCCAGAGCTGATAACAAAGGCTGCTAAAATGTTCGGCTCACAGTGCATTGTAGGCTCGATCGAAGCAAAAAAAATAAGCGAGGATAAATGGGAAGCTTACATTGACAATGGAAGGGAGAAAACAGGGCTTGATGCAGTTGAATGGGCAAAAAAACTTGTTAAATTGGGAGCAGGAGAATTACTGATAACATCTGTTGACAACGAAGGAACAGAAAAAGGTTATGATATTGAGCTCCTGAAAAAGATTGTCCCTTTTGTTTCTGTCCCGGTGATCGCATGCGGAGGCGCAGGAAATTCTGAGCATGTTGAAAAATGCCTGACTGAAACAAACTGCGATGCAGTTTCAATGGCATCAATACTGCACTATAATAAGTCAACTATTGCAGCAATAAAAGACCATTTGAAAAATAAGAACATCCCCGTGAGATCGCATTATGCTGTTAAAGAAGAAAAAAATAATTTAGATCCTGGAAAAAAAACAATTTCCGTTATTGATTATGGGCTGGGAAATTTAAAGAGTGTCATAAGCGGCTTTCAGAGGATTGGCCACAAAGTGGCTGTTGCAAGCACTCCAGAAGAAATCTTAAATGCTGAGAGCATTGTGCTTCCTGGAGTTGGAGCTTTTGAAGACGGAATGAAGGGGCTAAGAGAAAGAAACTTAATTGATGCGCTGCACAAATATGTAAATTCAGGCAAGCCTCTCCTCGGAATATGCCTTGGAACGCAGCTTCTTATGAGCGAGAGCGAAGAATTCGGGCTTAATAAAGGGCTGGACATCATCAAAGGAAGAGTTGTTCAATTCAAAGACCCATCGCAAGTTAATGAAAAAAATTACAGGGTGCCGCATATTGGCTGGAACTCTCTAATATTACCGAAGAAAAAGAAATGGAGCAGCACAATACTTTCAAAAACCCAGGAAAATTCTGAAGTTTATTTTGTGCATTCGTTCATAGTGGTTCCTAACGACAAAGAGCATGTTCTGGCAACCACTGAATATGGCGGGCAGGAATTCTGCTCATTGCTCAAAAAAGGAAATATTTATGGCTGCCAGTTCCATCCTGAAAAAAGCGGCGAAATAGGATCAAAAATGCTTGAAGTTTTTGGCAGTTTAGGAGGTGCATAAAATGGAAAATGAAAAATTAGAAGTCAAATATCCGGGGCTTCCAAGTGAGATAAAATTTTGCAAAAGATGCGTTATTTCAAACCAAAGGCCGAGCTCAAAATCAGAGTTCATGCATAATATAAATTCCTCTTCACACACCATAGAGTTTGATGAAGAAGGAATCTGCGCTGCCTGCCGATATGCTGAGAAAAAAGAAAAAGAAGTAGATTGGAAAAAGCGGGAAGAAGAGCTATGGGCATTATGCGACAAATTCCGAAAAAATGACGGCAGCTATGACTGCATTGCCCCGGGTTCAGGAGGAAAAGACAGCGTAATGGCGGCTCATCTTTTAAAATACAAGTTTAAAATGCACCCATTAACTGTAACATGGGCTCCGCATATGTACACTGATGCAGGATGGAGAAACCATCAAAGATGGATAAGATCAGGATTTGATAACATTCTTTTTCATCCAAATGGAAAAGTCCACCGCTTATTGACAAAACTGGCTTTTGAAAATCTATTGCATCCATTTCAGCCATTTATATTGGGCCAGAAAAATATTGGGGCAAAGTTTGCTGCGCTTTACAATATCCAATTAGTTTTTTACGGCGAAAATGAGGCAGAATATGGAAATCCTGTGCAGGATAATCTAACACCATTAAGAAATGCAAAATATGCAACAGGAAAAAATTACGAAGACATGTACTTGGGAGGAGTTAAGATAAAAGAACTAATTGAACAATATAAGCTTAACATGAACGACCTTCTGCCTTTCCTTCCAATGGATTCAGAAGAATATGAAAAGAAAAAAATACAGGTGCATTATCTGGGGTATTACATAAAATGGGATCCACAGGAAGCATATTATTTTGCAGTTGAGCATACTAGTTTTGAAGCAAACAGCGAAAGGACTGAGGGAACTTACTCAAAGTACAACAGCATTGATGACAAAAGCGACCCATACCATTATTACACTACATTGATCAAGTTCGGGATTGGAAGAGCCACTTATGATGCATCGCAGGAGATAAGAAATAATAAAATAACTAGAGAAGAAGGCGTTGCATTGGTGAAGAAATTCGATCATGAATTCCCGAAGAAATATTTCAAGGACATGTTGGAGTATATGGATATGACGGAAAAAAGGTTCTGGGAATTGATTGATAAGTTCAGATCTCCGCACATCTGGAAAAAGGAGAAAGGAGAATGGAAACTAAGAAAAGCAGTTTATGATGAAGAATAAAATGGATGAGAGAATAGCAGATATAAAAATAGCGAATAAGATCCTTGGGTTAAACAAACCATGCTTTTTCATAGCTGAAGCCGGGGTAAACCACAATGGCAGCCTTGAAACAGCAAAGAAGCTCGTTGATGCTGCCTTTTATGCAGGCGCTGATGCAATAAAATTTCAGACATTTAAAGCAGAGGACATTGTAACACCTTCTGCAGAGCAGGCGGAATACCAAGTAAAAAGCATTGGAAAAGATTCGCAATATAACATGCTGAAAAAGCTTGAGCTCAGCTATGATGACTTCCGCGGGCTGAAGAAATACTGCGATAAAAAAAACATAATGTTCCTGACAACACCACATTCTTCAAAAAAGGATGTTGATTTGGCTGCTGAGCTTTGCCCGGTCATAAAAGTTGGCAGCGGAGATCTCACAAATCTGCATATTCTAAAATATATGGCTGAAACAAAACTTCCAATAATACTTTCAACAGGCATGTCAACATTAGATGAGATAAAAGAAGCTGTTGATGTAATACTTCCGATCAACAGCCAACTGGTGCTGCTTCACTGCACAACAAGCTACCCTGTAAAATATGAACAGGTAAATCTAAGGGCAATGATTACGCTGAAAAATACATTCAACCTTATAACAGGATATTCAGACCACACAGAAGGCATTGATGTCTCTGTCGCTGCTGTTGCAATGGGCGCAAAAGTCATTGAAAAGCATTTTACTCTTGACAGGAACATGGAAGGCCCTGATCATAAGGCATCCATTGAGCCAAAAGAAATGCGCGAATTGGTCCAAAGAATACGGCATACTGAAAAAGATCTTTCAGCAGGAAAAAAATATGAAGATATTGTTAAGGAAATGTTGGGAATAGAAAAAGCGCTTGGAAATGGAATAAAGAAACCATATCTTGAGGAAATAAATATTGCAAAGGTAGCAAGAAAAAGCATAGTCGCTGATGTAGATATAAAAAAAGATGAGAAAATAACAAACGAAAATATTGCAATAAAAAGGCCAGGAACAGGGCTACATCCAAGATATTTTGAAGAAATAATCGGGAAGACTGCAAAAAAAGAAATAAAAAAAGATGAAATGATAATGCTGGATGATCTCAAATGAAAAAAAGGCATATTGTTTACATAACCGGAACTAGGGGGGATTTCGGTCTTATGAAAAATGTTTTGCGTGAAATAAATAAAAATCCAGAATTCAGGCTTTCCATAATTGTTACAGGAATGCATCTTATGGATGAGTTTGGAAATAGCTTGAAAGAAGTTGAAAAAGAAAATTTTACATTATATAAACTAAATGCTATATATAAAAGCGATGATCGAACTTCAATGGCAGAATTTGCTGCAGACTGCCTTAAAGGGTGTGTCAAAATATTCAAGAAAATAAAGCCAGATATCCTTCTTGTAATAGGTGACAGAGCTGAGTCCATCGCTGCATCTGTTGCTGCCGCTTATATGAAAATTCCAATTGCCCATATCCATGGCGGAGATAAAAGCGCTACAATAGATGAGCCTGTAAGGCACGCCATAACAAAGCTCGCAAGCATACATCTGGCAGCTACAAAGTTTAGCGCAGAGAGAATAGAAAAAATGGGTGAGGAAAAATGGAGAATATTTGTGGTTGGAGCTCCCTCCTTGGATGCGATTTTAAATTCAGAGATTGCAGATAAAAAAACAGTTGAAAAGAAACTGAATGTTGATCTAGGCAAGCCAGTGATTATTGTGCTGCAGCATCCGTCATTCGATTCAGAACAAGCAGATAAGCAAATGACGGAAACAATGGATGCGGTAAAGGAACTAGGGGAACAAACAATCGTAATTTATCCTAATGCAGATGCCGGCGGAAGAAAAATAATAGATGTTATAGAAAAGTACAGAAGATGCAAGAACGTAAAAATATTTAAAAATATCGAACATTCTTTATTTCTGGGCTTGATGAAAACTGCATCTGTAATGATCGGGAATTCTAGCTGCGGAATAATTGAAGCTCCATCATTCAATCTTCCTGTTGTCAATATTGGAGAAAGGCAGGATGGAAGAGACCGATGCAGCAATGTTGTTGATGTAGGCTATAATAAAAAACGAATTGTTAGTGCTATAAAAAAGGCACTGTACGATAAAGAATTTATAAAAGGAATAAAGGGCTGCAAAAATATCTATGGAGATGGAAAAACAGCAAAAAGAATTGTAAAAATATTATCGGAAACAAAAATAGACAACAAATTGCTGCAAAAGAGGTTGACGTACCAATGAAAACACAAGAACGATTTACAGACTGGGAAATGCCGGAGATTGAGGAAGGAAAGCTTACTAAATGGAACTGGATGGTTCAAAATAAAGATGGCTTGAAATTAGGTAAAAACACAGACATCGGAGCATTCACTTACATAAATGCGAAGAATGGCGTTGAAATTGGCGAGAATGTCCAGATAGGAAGCCATTGCTCGATATACAGCGAAAGCACAATAGATGACAAGAAGGGAAAAATTATCCTGAAAAAGAATGCAAGAATCGGCAGCCACAGCGTCATAATGCCCGGCGTTACAGTAGGAGAGAATTCAATAATAGGCGCTTTCAGTTTTGTCAACAAAGATGTTCCTGATAACGTAATTGCGCTTGGAATTCCTGCAAAAATTGTTAAAAAAATACAAGAAACAAAATGATAAAAACAATTCCATTAAGCAAACCATTTATCGGAAAAGAAGAGATGAGAGCAGTCCAGGATGTATTGAAATCAGGGCAGCTTAGCTCAGGCCCTAAAAGCATTGAATTTGAAAAAATGTTTGCTTCTCTTATCGGGGTGAAATATGCTGCTGCTGTGAACTCAGGAACTGCGGGTTTGCACCTTTGCATCAAAGCACTCGGCTTAAAAGAAGGCGATGAAGTCATAACCTCGCCGTTCAGCTTCATAGCATCTGCAAATTCAGTTGTATATGAAGGAGCAAAGCCGGTTTTTGTTGACATAGATGAAAAAAGTTTGAATATGGAGCCTGACAAGATCGAAGAAAAAATAACAAAGAATACAAAAGCCATTCTTGCAGTCCACATCTTCGGCCAGCCTTGCGAAATGGACAAGATAATGAATATTGCAAAAAAACACAACCTTGCTGTTATAGAAGATGCCTGCGAAGCAATTTGCGCAGAATACAAAGGCAGGAAAGTAGGCACTTTTGGAGTTGCAAGCATTTTTGCGTTTTACCCGAACAAGCAGATCACAACAGGAGAGGGCGGGATGATCTGCACAAACGACAAAAATCTTTATGAACTTTTGAAGAGCTTAAGAAACCAAGGAAGAAAAGAAGGCAGCGGATGGCTTTCGCACGAGTTTATTGGCTATAATTATAGATTGACTGAAATGAGCGCAGCATTAGGAGTTGAACAGCTTAAAAAAATAAACAAGATAATTAAAATGAGAGAAGCTGTTGCAGAAAAATATGCTGCAAGCTTAAAAGGGGCAAAGGGCGTAACTCTCTTAGATGAAATAAAAGATACCAAAAGAAGCTGGTTTGTATATGTGATAAGGCTCGATAAAAATATTGACAGGAAAAAAGTAATCGAGCATCTTAAAGCAGAGGGAATTTCAACAAACATTTACCTTCCTCCAATCCATCTTCAGCCAATATACAAAAAAATGTTCGGCTGCAAAGAAGGCGATTTCCCAATATGCGAAAGAGTAAGCAGCTCGACACTCGCGCTTCCATTTTATACGCAGATGAAGGACGAAGAAATAGATTATGTCTGCGAGAAATTAAAAATTGCTATAGGCAAATCAGGGTGAAAAAATGAAAAATGTATTCGGAAATAAAACAATTTTGGTTACCGGAGCAGTCGGCTCAATCGGAAAAGAGCTTGTCAGGCAGCTCCTTAGATTCAGTCCAAGGTATGTAAGGCTTTTTGACCAGGATGAAAGCGGGCTTTTTGACCTGCAGCACGAGCTAAATAATCCAAAATTAAGGTTCTTTGTCGGCAACATAAGGGAAAAAGACAGGCTTAAGGTTGCAATGGAAAACGTTGATGTTGTGTTTCATTGCGCAGCTCTAAAGCATGTCATGTCCTGTGAATACAATCCATTGGAAGCTGTAAAAACAAATGTATTGGGTGTGCAGAACATAATCGAAACAGCGCTTGAATGCAATGTTGAAAAAGTGATATTTACGAGCAGCGACAAGGCTGCAAGCCCGGACAACACAATGGGTGCTACAAAATTACTTGGAGAGAGACTATTCACAAGCGCCAACTTTTATCGTGGCGCAAAAAGGACAATCTTTGCCTCTGTGAGATTCGGCAATGTCATTGGCTCAAACGGCTCCGTTATCCCCCTGTTCAAAAATCAGATCAAGGAAGGCGGCCCTCTCACATTGACTGATGTCAATATGACGAGATTCATAATGACGATAGATGGAGCAGTAAGGCTCGTCATGAAATGCGCAGAGCTTGCAAAAGGCGGCGAAATATTTGTCCTGAAAATGCCTTCTATGAGAATAAAAGATATTGCCGAAGTCATGATATCAGAACTGGCAGGAAACAGGAAAATCCAGATCAAATTAATCGGGCCAAAGCCTGGTGAAACATTGTATGAGGAATTGATGACTGATGAAGAGGCAAGGCAGATCATAGAATTGGAGGACATGTTTGTTTTGCTTCCAAAGATAATACAGAAAGAATTGGACATAAACTTCACAAAACATTATCCGAAGCCAAAGGCAATAAGCGAAAGCCTGTACGTTTCAAACAAAGCGCAGTTGATCGGCAAAGAAGAAATAAAAGTCATGCTCCTGAAAGAAGGTATACTTTAAAATGGCAGAAGTGCTTTTAATAGACCCGCCATTCCCGGAAAGGCCATGGGACATAAATTGGCTGACACTGTTTCCGCCAAAAGGCCTGTTATATATAGCTGCCTTTCTAAGGGGCAATGGGGTTGATGTTGAAGTTCTTGACACAAAAAAGATGCAGTTTGAAAGGCCCTCTTTATTGAGGCGCTCTATAGAAGAGATATGCGTTGTTGTTAAAAACAAAATAAAAAGAAAAAATCCAAAAATTGTCGGCATAACATCATCAACACTTTCCTATCTTCCTGCTTTAAGAATCGCAAAAGCTGTAAAAGAAGCTTCTCCAGAGACAATTGTTGTGATAGGCGGTATACATGTGACTCACACACCAGAAGACACTCTGAAAAATGATTTCATTGATGTTGCTGCAAGAGGCGAAGGCGAAAAAACAATGCTTGAGCTGGCAAAAGGGATGTCATTTGACAAAATAAAAGGGATTTCTTACAGGAAAAATAAAAAAATAATAAATAACCCTGACAGAGAAATACTGAAAGAAAATGAAATACCTGTTCCGGCTTATGATCTTGTTGATATGCGCGATTATTCTTATGTTGTGCTGATGTGCACACGCGGCTGCCCTCATAAATGCAGCTATTGCGAGGTTCCTTATACACATGGCTGCGGAATAAGGTACAGGCCTTATGAAAAGATCGAGAAAGAACTTGAACTTGCTTTTTCTTTAAATCCAAAGCTTGAAATAAGACTCGAAGATGAGTTCCTTGGCTTAAATATGCAGAGGGCAGAAGAAATATTAAATATGATCAAAAAGAAAAATGTATTGCCGTTCAGGACTGCAACAAGGCCTGATGGCGTGAATGACAAAGTGCTGCAATTGCTGAAAAAGGCGAACTGCAGCAACCTTTATATTGGAATGGAATCCGGCTCTGATGAGGTTTTGAAGTTCAACAGCAGAGGGATGACTGTAAAGAAGATACTTGAAATAGCCGAAACATTCAAAAGAAACGAAATGCTGTTCCACTCTGGATTCATGCTTGGCCTGCCTGGCGAAACTATGGAAACAATGAAACAGACTCTGGCAGTTGCAAAAAAATGCTGCGATGCAACTTTTTCTACTGTTAAGAAGAATTTTGATGATCTGCTTGATCTGATGCCCTTTAAGCTTATTGTTGAAAATTCCCGCGCTGAATTCAATCTTCTTGCTCCAAATCCCGGGACACCTCTGGCAAAAAATCCTGAAAAATATAATTTCAAGATATTGCACAAAAACTGGGAATTATATGACTGCAATACGATTGTTGGCCTGCCAAATGGCCTGACAGCAGATGACATTCTCAAATTTAAAGAACATGCTTTCAGTGAAATAAAAAAACAGATGGCCAGCTATGGCTTGCCTGTTAATTGGTGGGATATAGGATACAAAGGGTAAAGGATCAGAATGAATGCTTTAGTAACTGGCGGCGCAGGGTTTATTGGAAGATGGGTTGTAAAGGCTTTGCTGGACAAAAAAATAAATGTATTTGCATTGGATAATCTTTCAAATGGAAGAAAAGAAAACCTTGATGAATTCAAAGAAAATGAAAATTTTAAAGGTTTAATTGTCGGAGATATAAAAAATAAAAAAATCCTATCTGAAATTTTCAAAAACAAAATTGATGTCTGCCTTCATCTTGCTGCAAGCATAAACATACATGACAGCATAGTTGATCCTGAAGCAACTGTGCAGAACAATGTGTTCGGGACATTAAATGTGCTTGAAGAAGCAAGAAAAAGCAAAACAAAGGTTGTTTTCATGAGCTCCGCCCATGTCTATAGCGAGGCAAAAGGCAGGGCTATTGATGAAGAGCATCCGACAAAAGCAAGCTCGCCATATTCTGCCTCAAAAATAGCCGGGGAGAATTTAGCATCATCTTATTGGAATGCGTATGGGCTTCCAGTTGCAATAGTAAGGCCGTTTACAGCTTATGGCCCATATCAAAAAGGCAATTCAGAGGGAGGGGTTACGAGCATATTTACACAGCGCTGCATCGAAGGAAAAAAATTGGAAGTTTATGGAAACGGCTCTCAAACGCGTGATTTGTTTTATGTTGAAGACTGCGCTGATTTCATCGTTAGGGCTGCATTGTCTGAAAAAGCAAATGGCGAAATATTTAATGCAGGATCCGGAAAGGACATATCAATGAAGGAACTTGCGCTTTTTATCTGCAAAGATTCTGGCAAATTGGCTTTTGCCAAGCACCCGCATCCTCAGTCTGAAGTTGGCAAAATGGTGTGCGATTATTCAAAGGCCAAAAGGATTCTGGGTTGGGAGCCAACAACATCTTTGGAGAAAGGACTGGAGCTTACAAAGGAATGGCTGAAGCAAAGTAAATGAAAAAATACCACAGGATAACCAGGCAGATTGTGTTTTCTTATTTCGTAAGGGTCTTGATTTTCATATTTGCACCTTTGCTGGCTGTTTTATTGACGAGAAATTTAAGTGTTGAGCAGTATGGCATTTACTCGCTGCTTTCAATAATCGTCCTCGTGTCCGCAACACTTCTTGACCTTGGGCTTTTCCAGTTTATAATGACTAAATTAAGCGGAGCGAAAATCAAAGCAAGAACAGTGAGTTTTTTTTCAATAGTTATTTTTGATATCATCTTTATTATTGCTGTGCTGCTGATTTTCATATTAACCCCGCTTGAAAAAATCTTCCTTTATTCATTGAATTTAAGCGCTTATGCAATAGAATTCAGAATATGCCTTTTAATTGTTTTTTTCAGCATAATTGTAAAGCTTTATACCGCATACCTTACTGCGGACAAAAGGCTCGAGCTTGCAAATTTTTACGAGTTCATATCATCAAGCTTCTGGGCGGTGATTCTTCTTTTTGCATTTTTGCTGTTTAAAAGACTGGATCTGCAGATTGTGCTTTACTCATGGCTTCTGGGATTCTTCATAAGCCTTGTGCTTTATTTTATATCTACCAGAAAAGACCTTGCATATTTCATTAAATCAAAAACAAGATTTGACAGAAATGCTGTAAAAAAAGCCCTTCATTTCAGCATGCCCCTTGTAGTTGTGCATGTCGGAAGCTGGCTGTTGACTGTTGTTGACAGGTTTGTGCTGAATAATTATTGGGGGGCAGAAAGCGTTGGCCTGTACAGCCTGCCATATTCGCTGTTAAGCATAACTTATATTTTTGCTGCAACCACTGCAAACATAATTTATCCCTACTTTGCTGAAGCATGGCATAAGAAAACAAATCACGGCATATTATTCAATGCATCCCTGAAATACGGCCTTGTTGTGCTCATTCCTTCCCTGCTGCTGTTTCTTGCATTGAAAACCCAGATCATAACATTGATTTCCGGGCAAAAATACATCCAGTCTGCGAATATTGTGCCGTGGCTGGCTCTTGTGCCTTTTCTTTCATTTTTGGTTTATCTGCTTTATCAGTTTTCAATAACATCTGACAGAACAAAAGCGGCAGGAGTCGTCTATGTTCTTGGATTGCTGTTGAATATAGCTCTGAACATATTGCTTGTTCCCAAATACAGCTTTTACGGATCTGCTGCTGCTGCGGTTGCAAGCTATCTGTTAATCTTGATCAGTTTGCTCTTCATATGCGGAAAAGATCTAGTGATAAACTACAAGTTTATAAGGGTGTGGAGGATAGTTGCTGCATCATTGATTATGGCAATCATTGTTTATCTTATAAATCCGCAAGCTGCATTAATGAAGATTTTAGCTATTGTTTTGGGAATGGCACTGTATGTTGCTTTGATTTTCTTGTTTAAGGTATTTGTAGGAGAAGAGTTAAAAATAATGATGCATTTCTTGAAGAAATTAAGGCTGCCTAGGTAAATAAATATAAACATCTCCCTCGAATCTTATGCCTTCTATCTTTTCTTTCAAATAATAATTCTTTTCAATTGCTTCCTGCATTGCGGGCCTGTATTTGTCTATGATCGCCCTGGCTCTTGCTGTCTGGTTGCCGAAGAACCAGTCTGTAAGAACTACTGCCCCTGCTTTTTTTGAGCTCAGATAGTCAAGAAGCATATCAGCATTTGCTACATTGTATTCTTTGGCTTTCTCAGTGCTCCACGTGGGGAAGAAGCTATAATAAAAGCGCTCCATGCCAGGCATAACCATTCTGTCGGCTGCAGCTGCATAAAGCGGCGTGAAAGTAAATATTTTATCCTCTTCTGCGGTGTATTGTTTTATTTTTTCTGAAACTAGTTTTGCCTGGTAAACATCACTTATTCTGTATGTTGTGTTCTGGCTGAAGTTTATTGCAGGCCTTTCCTGTATGAGGGGTGAGAGAAGTATTAAAATAAAAAGCAGCATCTTTAGAGTTTTCAATATAGTTGCATCTTCAATCTTTGACAGAAATCTTGAAATTACAACTCCCGAGAATATACACATTAAAGGATAAATGTAATTGGTATAATGCGGCGGAAGATAAACCGCATAAATATAGCCGGCCTCAACCAAAACAAATGTTCCGAAAACAAGAAGCAGAATTGGATTCTTTTGCATGAATTTCTTGATCCTTATTTCTTTGTTTTTTACTTTAACTACAAAGAAGATTATCGCAGCTAATGCCACGACAATCGGTATGAAGAAATCCCTTGTCGTGTCTAGTATAAAATCCAGATAAAAAACTCCGAAATTTATGCCGAAGAACCTGTTTTTCACCAAAATTCCGAATTCCTCAAAAAACTTGTTTTGCGAGAAAGCCCATATAAGCGTGTCAAATATCAGTTGTTTCTTTGCAATCAATAAAAATGGGAAAATTACAATTAAAAAGTTCAGGATAAGAGACACTAGAGCTGCCAGCAGATTCTTTATGTTTTTAAGATGCTTAACAAGAACGTAAATCAAAAGCAAAATCAGTCCTGGAAAAATTACAATTCTTGTTTCTACTGCAAGCGCCATAAGAAAAACAGATGCAAAAATCTTGATCGGCTCTTTCAGCTTGGTTAGAAGAAGGTATATTGAAGACAAAGCAAGGAATATCGAAAGAGTGTAAGTCATCATTGCAGTAAAATTATAGACGCTTACAAGGCTGAAGCTTATGAGCGCAACTGAAATCAGGGCTGAAACCTCGCCTCCCAGTTTTTTTGAAATCTTATAAACCATAAAAAGCATTAAAATCCCAAAAAACAAGGAAGTCAGCCTTCCTGTAATCAGGCTTTGCCCGAAAATAAGCTGCGGGATTGAATAAACATAAGGCATTATTGGGCCGTGCTGGTAGAAAAAATCCTCGTACAGAATCTGGCCTTTTGTCAAGGCAAATGCTGAATAAAGGTAAATCTGCTCATCAGTATGAATCCTGCCCAAAAAGACAAAAGCCAGGCCTAACGAGAAATACAGCAAAAAACAGATGATTGTCAAAATCTTGGCTGTGCTTGCTTTTTTGCTTGTTGGCATGTTCATTTTCCTCATCCATCTTTATAAATTTAAATACTTTCCTATTGTTTTGAATTCGTATTTGCTTTTTTTGCACCACAAGATATAATTTTCCAGCATATTGATGCATTTATCTCCGGTATTGTTTTTTATCAAGAAAGGCAGTTTAAATTTTTTCAGGTTTATGAAATCCCAGGGATGAAAAAAGAGGTTTATGAAATTAACATCGGCGAATGAAATTAAGGTACAAAATTTTGCATAAGTTAAGCCAAGATTCCTGAACCATAGCCATGAAAAAGGCAGCCTTATCAGGGGTGTTGTTGACAATGGGATCGAAACAATGTTGTTTTTGATTGTAATCTTTCTTGTTTTAAAAAAATAATTATACCTGCCGGGGATGTATGTTGGGTGTATGGAACTGTCATATTTGATTCCGCATTCTTGGAGAACTGAATAAGCCGGCGGCATCATTCGCGGCGCCCTGAAGCCAAGAATTCGTGTTCCTGTTATTTTTTCAATCTCTTGTTTTCCTTTTTTTAGGTAATAAAGCGCCTCTTTTTCGCTCATTTTTTTATAATTATGCTCGTGAAGATAACCGTGAAGCGCTATTTCGTGGCCTTCTTTTTTTATCTGTTTTATCAAATTTTTATTTTTTAATGCAAAATATGCCGTTGCAAAGAAAGTTGCCATGATTTTGTGCTTTTTTAACAGCACAATCATTTTTTTAACTCCTTCTGCCGGTATTTTGCTCATGTCTTCTTTAGATATGTTCAAGCCAAATTCTTTTGGAAGGTCAAATTCCTCAACATCGAATGTAAGCAGTATTGTTTTCATTTTGCAAAAACCAGGTATTTTATCAAACAAAAGCTTGAAAGCCCCTCTTTCCTCAGCTTGTAGCCTTTGCTGAAAAGAAAATTTTTTATTTCCAAATCATCAACTGCATCATGAATGCCTTCATCGTCAAATGTTGTTTTCGGATGCAATGTTCTCCTGACTATCTTCCATACTTTTTCAACAACTTCTATGTAAAACTTTGAAGGAAATGCCAAAATCAGGAGCCCGCCTTTCTTTAAATGTTTGTTGAGGTTTTCAAGCACAGCCAATCTCTCTTTTTTCTTGAAATGCTCTATCACATCCAAGCAAGTTACAACATCAAACTTTTTATTAAGATTGAAATTTCTTAAATCTTTTTTATAGAAATTCCTGCTTTTGCATTTTTTGGATGCAAAATCTATGCATTCCTCCCTTATATCTACGCCGCATATATCGCATTTCTTTTTTTGCTTTAACAGATATAATAAAACACCCGATCCGCAGCCTGCATCAAGTATAGATGATTTTTCAGGAACAAGCGAGAGTATTTTGTCTATTTTCGGCTTATGAAAATAATGCGTAGGATCCAGCTTTGAAAAATATGCCTTGTAATAATAATCTGCTTCTTGGTTTACTTTTTTCATCTTACTCATTTTATCTTAAATATAGTCTAAAAATAATTTGAATTTCTTGAATGTTAAAATCGGATGTTTTATGAGCTTCAAAAATACTCTGAATACGTAAGACGGCCTAAAATAAAACTGAGCAAATGCCTTGTTTTTTATTTCTTCCAGTTCGGCAGGCGTAAAATTCAAAGTAAAGCTTTTAGGGAACTTTTCCTTGAAATGGCTCTTAAATTCACGGTATATTGCTGTATTCGGGTATGGCGTTAAAATCTGGAATGTTGCATAGTCAAGGGGAAGCTGTTTCGCCAAATTTATAGTTTCATTAATTGATTTTTCAGTGTCATCAGGCAGGCCTATTATGAAGAACCCTGCTGTTTCAATCCCCGCTTTGTTTGACAAACTTATGCCCCTCCTGATTTTTTCCACACTGATGTTCTTTCTTATCCTTTTTAGCACTTCATCAGAGCCAGATTCTATGCCGAAGCACAAAAGCCTGCAGCCAGATTTTTTCATCAGCTTTAAAGTCTCAAGATCTATGGTGTCTGCTCTTGTCTGGCACGCCCATCTTATTTTTAAATTATTTTTAATTATCGCCTTGCACAGATCGTCTGTTCTTTTTTTGTTTAATGTTAACTCAGAATCATGAAAAAATATATTTCTCACCTTGAATTTATTCACAGTGTAATTTAACTCAGAAATTACATGGCTTATGCTCTTCATTCTGTAATTGCTTGAAACCATGTCCTTGAAGCAGAAAGTGCATTGGTAAGGACAGCCCCTTGATGTTTCAAGAACAGCTGTTGGCTTTCCCAAGAATTGATACTCATACTTCTTCATCGGAAGCTGCTCAAATGCCGGGAAAAGTTTGTCTATATCCGCATATTCATCTTTTTTCTTTGATTTTATGTATTTGCCATTATGTTTCCACATTACAGATGGAACATCCTCTTTTCTTTTGAAGCAGAGATCAACAGCCTTCATTTCAGGCTCGCCAACTATTAAAGCATCAACATAACCTGAATTCAGAAAATATTCCGGGTCAATGCTCACATGCGGGCCAAAAAGGTAGATCTTTGATTGCGAGTTAATTTCTCTTAATGCCTTTAAGTATGGCATCACATGATCAAAATGAAGAACAGGGCACTGCCATTTGTCATAAGGCGCTGTTGCAACAAATATTATATCGCTGTCTTTGGCTCTTAAAGCTGCATTTTTTGGCGGTAGTTCTTCAATGTTTCCGTCAATAATTTTTACATTAACGCCCTTTTTCTGCAGAAGATTCGCTATATAAGAAAGCTCTAGCGGAGGCCTTCTGTAGTTATAAATAAGCTGCTCTCCTTCTTTCCTGCCATGCGTGGCTGATCCGACATATGGATTTATTAATGCTACTTTCATCTTGACTGCGCTATTTTTATGAGGTTTTTAAACATAGGGGGCATGTATTTGAGGCTGAACCTGCTGCCTGCAATAAATCTGCTTGGGATGAATATTTCTTTTACTTTGAAGTTATTTTGTTTTAATCGATATAACAATTCAACATCGAATTCAAATCCTTTTGTGATGAACCCCTTCTTGCTTATTTTTTCATAAGCTCTCTTTTTTAAAAATTTAGCTCCTGCCTGCGTATCATAAAAATCAAGCCCAAGCAGCAATCTTACAAGCAGATTCCATCCCCTGCTGAAGAGCTTTCTTAAAAACGGCTCGTCAACATTAAAAAATGATTGGCCCTTCCATTTTGAAGCAATTATGCAGTCATAACCTTTAAAATATGCCATCGCCTTTTTTATTTCTTTCAGATCAAAGGCATCATCCGCATCCAAAAATCCCATGATGTCTTTTTTGGCAATCTTAAGGCCCTCTATTATTGCGCCGCCTTTGCCCAGCTTTTTTTTAAAAACAAGGATTTTCAGACTTTTATATTTTCTTTTTAAGCCCTTTAAAACATAAACTGTTTTATCTGTGCTGCCATTTGAAACAACAATGAGCTCAAGATCATCGCGAAAAGCGCCATATACTGAGTTTATCGTTTTTTCAATTCTTTTCTCCTCGTTATACGCGGGTATGATGATGGATAATGACATGAATTGTAAAAGCCAGCAGCACTTTAAAAACATTTCTAAGTTTTGCTTTTTCCCCCTTGTTCCTTCTCCCTCAGCAATGTAGTTGCCCTATACAAGGAATCAAATGTTCCTGCATCGCTCCAGAAGCCTTTTAAGATTGAGAAGGTCATTGAGCTGTTTTTTATGTATTCGTTGTTCACATCTGTTATTTCAAGTTCGCCTCTTCGCGATGGCTTAAGATTTTTTATAATATTGAAAACCCCTGCATCATACATGTACAGCCCTGTAACAGCGTAATTTGTTTTTGGAGCTTTTGGCTTTTCTTCTATTGAGACTATCTTGTCACCCTTGATTTCAGCAACTCCGAAGCGCTGCGGATCAGGCACTTCTTTCAAGAATACCTTTGCTCCATTAAACCCGCTAGCAAAATCTTCAACATCTTTCCTTATATTGTCTTCGAAGATATTGTCACCCAGTATCACAACAAACTTTTCTTTATCAACAAAAGTTTCTGCCAAAGACAATGCCTGTGCTATTCCTCCTGCTTCATCCTGTATTTCATAGCTTAATCTGGCTCCAAATTCTTTTCCGCTTCCGAGCAGCCTCAGGAAATCTCCGGCATGCTCTGTCCCGGAAATAATTAATATTTCCTTTATTCCTGCGCTAATTAATGTCTGCAGCGGATAATAGATCATTGGCTTGTTATGCACAGGCAATAAATGCTTGTTAGTTACCTTAGTGCAAGGATACATCCTTGATCCTGTTCCGCCAGCCAAAATAATTCCTTTAACCATTTTTTTCAGCCTCCAGATAATATTTTAAAGCATCCTGCCAAGGCCTCATCTTTGAAATGCCATATTTTTCAAGATTCCTGTTTATCAAAATCGAATATGCCGGCCTTTTTGCCGTACTTTTAAACTCCGAGCTTGTTGTTGGCTCTATTGGCGTTCTTATTTCTTTGATTTCCAAAATCTTTTTTGCAAAATCAAACCAGCTGCAGCTGCCGCTGTTAGTTACATGATAAATGCCAAAAATCCCTTTTTCTACAATTTCCTTTATTTTTTCAGCCAAATCGCCAGTGTAAGTTGGATTTCCAATCTGGTCTGTTACAACAGACAGCTCAGGCCTTTCTGATGCAAGCCTTACTATTGTATCAACAAAATTCTTGCCATTTGGGCCGTAAAGCCAGGCTGTCCTTATTAAAAAGAATTTTTTTGTGTTTTTCATTAAAAGATCTTCACCCAATGCTTTTGACTGGCCATAAACATTGATCGGGTTTTTTTTGTCTTCTTCCAAATAACCGCCTGATTTTTTTCCATCAAAAACATAGTCTGTGCTTATGTGGACTAATGGAGCATTAATTTTATTGCAGGCTTCTGCAATATAACCCACGGCATAGCCATTGACATTCATTGCTAGCTCTTTATTAGTTTCGCAGCCATCAACATCAGTATAAGCAGCAGCATTAATGACAAGTTCCGGTTTAAGATCAGCTACCTTTTTTATGACGTCCTCTCTTTTTGTTATGTCCAGCTCAGGCAGATCCCATTTTATCAGATCATCGCCTTTAAAAACATCAATTAGCTTAAATGCCAGCATTCCCCGTGAACCCAAAATAAGTGTTTTCATTTTATTTCATCCCATGCCTTTCCTTGTAATGCTGCTCATAATATTTCCTGAATTCGCCTGATTTTATCTTCTTCCACCACGCTGTATTTTCCTTGTACCATTTGACTGTTTCTTTCATTGCATTTTCAAAGCTGAACCTTGGATTCCATCCGAGCTTGTGAATCTTAGAGCATTCCAGAGCATATCGCTTATCATGGCCTGCCCTGTCTTTGACATATTCTATGAAAGACTCGTCTTTTCCAACTTCCTTTAAGATCATCTTTGTTATCTCGAGATTTGTCTTTTCATTTCCGCCGCCAATGTTGTAGATTTCCCCGATCTGGCCGTTATGAAGGACAAAATCTATTGCCTCGCAATTGTCGATGACATATATCCAGTCCCTTATATTGAGGCCTGTGCCATAAACAGGCACTTTCTTGTTTTCTATCAGGTTTGTGACAAATAGCGGGATCAGTTTTTCAGGGTATTGGTAAGGCCCGAAGTTATTTGAGCTTCTTGTGATTATGACTGGCAGATTGAATGTTACAAAATAAGAATGAACTAGCATCTCTGCGCCTGCCTTGCTTGCAGAATAAGGAGAGCTCGGCTTTAAAATGTCTGTTTCCCTGAAAGAGCCATTGTCAATGGAGCCGTACACTTCGTCTGTCGAGATCTGAATGAATTTTTTTATATTAAATTTTCTTGCTGCTTCCAATAAAATGTGCGTTCCAAAGATGTCTGTTTTGATAAAAGCATCAGGATCTCCAATAGAGCGGTCGACATGAGTTTCTGCTGCGAAGTTGATTATTGCATCGCAGTTCTTAACCAAAGTTTCAACAAGCTCTTTATCGCAGATATCTCCTTGAACGAATTTGTAGTTCGGGTTATTTTCAATATTTTTTAGATTATCCAAATTACCGGCGTATGTAAGTGTATCGAGGTTGATTATCTTGTAATCACCGTATTTATTCAAAATATGCCTTACAAAGTTAGATCCGATAAACCCTGCTCCGCCTGTAACAAGTAGTTTCATTTTAATCTTCTTTTAATGAACCCCAGTCAAAGTTTATTTTCTTGTCAAACGGATCAATCCTTTCTTCATCAGGATTTTCCCTGTTGTATGCTTTTGTAACATGATAGAAAAGCAGGCATGGCTCATCTGACAGCACCTTATAGCCATGGACAACTCCTACGGGGATTTTTACAAGCTTATAGTCGTCTGTTCCGGCATAAATTACCTGAGTTTGGCCTTTTGTTGGCGAGTTATCTCTTTGATCATACAAAACAATAGCTGCCTTCCCTGATGCAATAAACCACAGATCGTCCTGGTGCTTATGCCAATGAAATGCTTTTATTGTTCCTTTGTGTGCTATTGTAAAATTGCTTTGGCCGAAATGCGGCATTAGATTATCATCATCTCTCAGGATTTCCATGAAGATTCCTGGCTCAATGTCCTGCTTTAGATCAGGCTTGTCTTTCCACACTTTCAATTCCTTTATTTTCACGCCTTCTATCATGACCTTATACCCCCTCATATCGGCGCAAAGAACCATTTATAAATTTAGTGAATTTTAGGTTTATAACGAGTAATTCATTAAATTTAAATACCCTTAATAAATCTGAAACTTAGGTGGTATTATGAGATGCTTGATCACAGGAATAACCGGATTTGCAGGCAGCCATTTGGCTGAACTTCTATTAAGTAAAGGTCATGAAGTTTTCGGAACTTCAAGATGGAGAAGCAAGACTGAAAACATTGATCACATTAAAAACAAAATAAAGCTCATTGAAGCGGATATGCGGGATTCCCACAGCATGGATAAGGTGATCAAGGAAGCGCAGCCAGATTATATTTTTCACTTGGCTGCGCAGTCATTTGTGCAGGCATCCTGGGTTTCTCCAGCCGATACGATGGAAACAAATGTAATCGGCACAATAAATCTTCTTGAAGCTGTAAGGAGGGCAAACATTAATCCGACAATACAGCTTGCCTGTTCATCTGAAGAATACGGCGAGGTAAAGGAAGACGAAATCCCAATAAAAGAAACGCACCAGTTGAGGCCATTAAGCCCTTACGGAGTTTCCAAAGTTGCCGAAGATATGCTTGGCTATCAGTATTTTAAATCATACGGGTTGAAAATAATAAGGACGCGCGGCTTCAACCATACCGGCCCGAGAAGAGGCGAGGTATTTGTAACATCTAATTTTTCCAAGCAAATTGTAGAAATTGAAAAAGGCAAAAAAGAGCCAGTTATTTTTGTAGGAAATCTGACTGCAATAAGGGACTTCACAGATGTTCGCGACATGGTCAACGCCTATCTGCTTGCTGTTGAAAAAGGCATTCCGGGAGAAGTTTATAACATCTGCTCTGGAAAAGGCCATAAGATACAGGAAGTGCTGGATATTTTATTGAAATTTTCAGATATAAAGATAAAGGTGCAGCAGGATCCTGCAAGAATGAGGCCTAGCGATGTAATAATCCTTACTGGTGATAATTCTAAGTTCGTAAAGCAGACAGGGTGGAAGCAGACAATAGAATTCGAGCAGACATTGAAAGACCTTCTTAATTACTGGAGAGAAAGGGTTTAAGCATACCTTTCTCTTACCATCTCCAGCTCTTCAAATGTGCCTATGTCAAACCATTCGCCTGCAAAGGAATAACCATAAACATTCTCTTTTGCGTGGAGCCACTCAACTAATGATCCGGGCTTGTCAGGAAGGCTTTTCTCTTCCAGAAATTCTTTTATTCTGTATAGGCATCTTCTTGGATAAATATAAATGCATGTTGAGATCAGTGTTGATTCCGGCTCCTGCGGCTTTTCCTTGAAGCTTGTTATTTTGCTGTTTTTGTCTATTGAAACAACGCCGTACAGCTTTGCCCTTTCCTTTGTTTTTACATCATATAATGCTGTAACAGGCGCATTTTTTGTTTTGTAAAAATCAACCATTTTTCTTAAATCGAATTCAAACATATTATCGCTGCCTACCACAATAATATCGTCATCTATATTTTCACTATTTATTAAAAAATTCACATCACCTATTGCGCCTAAGCGGTCTTCATTCGAGTTTGTATTGTCATTCAGTATTTTTATTTGCTTTTTTGATTTATAAGTTTTTGACCATTCAGCGAATTGATTAAAAAACTTGTTATTAGTTATGATGTAAATTACATCAACATCATTTATCTGCTCTATCTTTTCAATAATGTAATTAAGCATTGGCCTGTTTCCTATAAGAAGCAGTGTTTTTGGCTTGTCTAATGTCAAAGGATAAAGCCTTGTTGCATAGCCTGCTGCAAGAATAATTGCTTTCATTTTTACCAGCATATTCCTTCGTAATTCTTTGGCTTTTTTCCATCAAAAACATTCTTGCCGTCTATCACGGGCTTGTTACCATAGCTGAGATCTTTGAATTCAGGCCATTCTGTCAAAATAAGCACAATATCTGCTTCATCAACCGCTTCCTGCGCTGTCTTTGTGTAATTCAGATGCGGGAAAATTCTTCTTACATTTTCCATGGCCATGGGATCGTAAAGATAAAGCTTTGGCTCTTCAATCAAAAGCTCTTTTATTATGCTTATTGCGGGGCTTTCCCTTATGTCATCAGTTCCAGCTTTAAATGTTAATCCTAAAATTGCGATTTTCTTGTTTTTTACATTGTGCTTTTCAATTATCTCCAATAACTTCAATGGCTGCTCTTTATTGACGTCTAATACTGCACTTAATAACCTTGGATGATAGCCGTGCTCTGTTGCCTTGTAAATCAAAGCAACAACATCTTTCGGAAAACATGATCCTCCAAACCCAATTCCCGATCTTAAGAAATACGGATTGATTCTTTTATCAAAGCCAATCCCTTTTGCAACAATATTCGTGTCTATGCCTATTTTTTTGCAGACATTGCCTATCTCGTTTATGAAGGAAATTTTTGTTGCCAAAAAAGCATTGCTTGCGTATTTTATCATTTCAGCTTCTCTGAATGATGTTTCTAATATTGGGCATTTGAAATTCCTGTAAAGCTGCTTTAATGTTTTAATTGACTTTTTGTCTGCGCTGCCTATTACAATTCTGTCTGGAGCAAAGAAATCATCCAATGCAGAGCCTTCTTTCAAAAACTCAGGGTTCATTGCAACGCCAAAATCCTTTCCGAATTTCTTTCCAGAATATTTTTCTAAAAGCGGGATGACTGTTTTTTCGCATGTTTCCGGAACAACTGTGCTTTTTATGACAATAAGATGCTTGTCTTTCTTGTTTTTCAGGATTTTTCCAATTTCCATTGAAACAGTTTCTAATTGGTTTAGAATAATGCTGCCTTCTTTTTTTGAAGGCGTTCCGACGCAGATGAATGTTATTTTTGTATTATTAATTGCTTTTTTCAGGTCTGTTGATGCTGTCAGACTTTTTGGGACAACTTCTCTCAACAATTCTTTCAGCCCTTTTTCGTATATGGGAGGATCTTTCCTGTTTATTTTATCCACTTTGTTTTGATCCACATCTACAAGGATTACTTTGCTGCCTAGTTTAGCCAGCCCTGCTCCCTGTATTAACCCAACATAGCCTGCTCCAATGATTGAAATGTCCATGCTTGCTTTGAAAACAGAGCTTCTTTAAATATCTTACCATTATCCTACTTTATGCGATAAATTTAAATATTAGGTGTGTTTTCTTTAATTTGTGAAAAAGAAAATAAGCATTACAATAAACGAAAAAACATTGAGAGAGATAGATTCCATAATTGACAACATATACATAAGGAACAGGAGCCAGGCAATGGAGTTTCTTGTGAACAGCTCTCTCGGGGAGAATAAAGTAGCGGTCATACTTGCCGGAGGCAGCGAAGAAGATCTGAAGATCGGCAAGGAATACAGGATGACTGCAAAGATCAATAGCAGCGCTGTTATTGAAATGGCGATTAAAAAATTAAAGGAGAATGGCTTTAAAACAATATTTTTTATTGCAAGGCACAATGTGATGAGCAGGGTTTTTGACCTTATAGGAGACGGAAGCTTATACGGCATGAAAATAAGCTATGTTGAGGAAAAAGAATCAAACGGAACTGCAGATTCCTTAAGGCTGCTGAAGGGCAAAATAAAGAATAATTTCCTTGTTGTTTACTCTGACATAATATTTGACAAAATCAACATTGAGGAATTGTGGAATGACCATTTAAGGCACAGAAGCATAGCAACGCTGATGCTGACAAGCTCGCCAATGCCTTCAAAGAAAGGGGTTGTGAGGATGGAAGGCGATAAAATCCTTGAATTTGTCCAGAAGCCGAGGCAGAGCGACATTTATATCGGATTTAGCTCAATATTTGCCGCAGAGCCGGAGATCATGGAATATGGCGGAGCAAGCCTTGAAAAGGATGTTTTCCCTGTCTTGGCTTTGAAAGGGCTGCTGCAGGGCCATTTAAGCAGCCAGAAAGAAACGCACATACACACGAAAAAGGATATTATTGGCTTTTTAAAATCGTAATAAAAAACGAAAGATTTATATATGGGTTGATATTATATGTATATCAATTGATATTAAAAAGGGATAAAAATGCAAACATTAAAACTTACTAAAGATGAGCTAATCGAAAAGAAAGACAGCAAAATATTAAGATATCCTAATTTGAATACTGTGTTGATGGTAGAAGATTTTCTTGAAAAACACAGAGATGCGCCTTTGCAGATTTCTGAACTGCGAAAGATGCTTCCCAGGCAGGTTATGCATCAAACTTTGAAGTTGATACTCGAATACCTTTGGAGAAGCGGAAAAATAATTTATGGGCCCAGAGGAGTTCAGTGGATTTATTCTAAGCCAGAGCATCTGAGAAGCATGATGGAAGGATCATTAGAGGTATAAATTGTTTGCAGGAAAAGAGGTCAGGATATTATTGAAATGGCAGGGAAAAGAAGCCTATCTTGCATTAAAGAAAAGAACTGATAAAGAAGCGCTGTCTATTTTGAATTCTTTTGAAAGGGTCAAGAATATTCTTAAAGACAATCCGCAATATGGCGATCCCATAAACAAAGAATTAATACCTGAAGAGCTTAAAAGAATGGGAATCCAGAACTTGTACCGGGTTGAGCTGTCAAATTATTGGAGAATGCTGTATACTATCGAAGGGAACACTGTCGAGATCTTTCTTTTTGTTTTAAATATAGTTGATCATAAGCAGTACAATAAGCTGTTTGGGTATAAGGATCGTTAGGGTGATTTTGAAGAACACAAGAGAAAAACTTATAAATAAACGGGTATTTCTCCATATTGGACGGTCATAGGGGCTTGGATCACTGAAACTCATCTCGAACTTCACCGTTAAGCAAGCCACCGTTTCTGGGTGTACTGTGCTCATACATGGGAAACCAGGAAAGCTGTCCAAACTTTTTTTATTCTTTCAAGTATTTGCTGTGCACTTTCAAATATCTCCTTGCAAAATAATTGAAAAAGCCATCTTCGCCTTTTTGCAATGCCTTATAGTAAGATCTTCTCTTTTTATACTCAATTATGAGCATAGGGCAGCCGTTATGCCATAAAATATAGTTCATTATAAGCCTGCCAATCCTTCCGTTCCCATCTCCGAATGGGTGTATTTTCTCAAACTTATAGTGCATTCTTGCTGCCAGCTCAACTGCATTCATTCCTTCGTTTCTATTATAGAATTTAACAAAATCCCCCATTAAATGCCTTACATCCTGCCAGTCTGGAGCAAGGTAGGCAGCCACCCTGACAAGATAATCGCGAAATCTTCCGGCGATGTCCTGTTTTGTGCCTTGAAATAGCTCTTTGTGCCATTTCAAAATAAGCCGAATGGAAAAATTTTCTCTTTTTTTAAGTATGCCCAAAAAAAGCTTTACATGCGATTCAGTTTCTTTTACCTCCCTCATCGGCTTATTCGGGGCTATCTTATGCTCTACCAATTCGCTTGTTTCCTCAAGCGTTATTGTTGAGCCTTCAATGGCATTTGTGTTGTATGTGAAAGCTATCGCAATCTGCTCCTCTACTTTCTCTTTTATCGACTCAGGGTATCTTCGCCATTCTTTCTGAAACCCCTTTTTTATTTTTTCAAAAAGCCCGAACAGGCCGCTCTCATAGCACTCCTCAAGAAAAACCCTCTTTAGCTCTTCTATGTTTTCAGGTATGCCCTTGCCGAGATATTTTTCTTTTGTCACCACCCTGCCTTTTATCCTGAAGGAATGCTGCAGATAATAGTATTCTTTTTTGCCAGCTCTCCGTTTTAACACTCTCATACGGATCATTACCATTACAAACTATTTAAATTTTTGCTTTTTGAGTGATTTGTAATGGTATGTTTTTAAGGTTATAATATCTCTTTTTATTTCTTATCCATACAAAATTGAATCAAGGGACTTATATCTTATCAATTTATTTTTAAATCCTGCTTTTTGAAAATTATCTTTTTCCAGTATGGATTTAGCGTTTTCCAGAACTTCTCCACCCTTCCATGCTATGGCCTTGAAATCATACGCAGCCTCTTCGTAATGGACCAATAACCCTTTAATAATCTTCACAGCGAGGTCGCTTTTACCAGATTTCTGGGCAACCATGGCGGCTTTAAAAAAATCAGGCGGGACGTCATGTCCTAGATACTCCAGGTTAATATTTCCAATATAAATGAATGCAGCAATTCCAAGGTCAGTTTTGCCATCCAATATTGCCTCGGCTGCCAGTAACCCGATATTCTTATTGGTTCTTCTTATATAGGCATTATTTAACTGATCTGTAAAATAACTTTGAGCGCTTTTTATTAATCCCCTTTTACATACCTCCTCAAATCTACTTCTAGCATCCTCCTTCTCTTCTTCAGTGCAGTTTATTCCATACTCTCGGTGCCGCTCGGCGTTCCATCCAAGACCGTCAATTTCATTTACAAACTTTTTGTATTTATCCGGTAATTTAGAATCTTTCCAGAGATACTCATAAAGCAATCTGATAGCCCTTGCTCTGGCAGTATCAGTATACAAATTGCCTAAAAAGCCATCAAAACGCTTTTCTCCGATTTCATCAAATACTAATGGTTTTCCTCCACATCCTGACATTTTGTTTACCTCCTCGTTTAAGGTCCGATGCGACCATTTTGTCAATCACAACTTATTTGTTGTTACTTATTAGTATACACCGACATATATATTAAACTTTCTTTGATATTTTGACCGATTTATAGAAAAATTTATATATAATAACAGATTATGGTAATAATAATGAATAAAATTAAACTGGACTTAACTGACCGCAAGATACTCTCGGAATTAGATAAAAACTGCAGGGTTGCTAATTCGATCTTGGCAAAAAAAGTAAATAAGTCAAGAGAAGCCGTAAAATATAGGATTCAACAGCTCCAAAATAAAGGTATTATTGAAAAATTTATTACATCAATTAACCCTAATAAATTGGGTTATTATATGTTTAAAGTATATCTTAAATTAGAAAATATCCCTGAAGAAAGAGAAAGATTCTTTGAGGAATTGAAGCATAATAAAGACATTTATTGGATGGGAATTTCAGATGGTGCTTTTGATTGTGTGTTCGCCATATTATCCAAAAGCATAACCGAGTATTATGGAAAAATTAACTTTCTATTATCGAAATGGGAACATTTAATTGTGAATAAAATACTCGGAATTATGGTTGATACTACACAATACAATAAAAGATTTTTCACTGATGATAAAAATGGACAATATGTTGTATTTGGCGGGAATGTTGTAGAAAATGAGATTGATGAATTAAATTATAAAATCCTCAACATCTTAGCAAACGATGCGAGAATTCCTATTGCAGAATTGGCAAGAAAAATCAATTCCACTATAGAGATTGTAAGAGGAAGAATTAAAAAATTAGAAGAAAAAGGAATAATTCTTAATTACAGAATAGCTGTAGACTTTAACAAACTAGGTTTGGAATTTTTCAAAGCAATTATTTATTTCAGAACTTTATCAGAAAAAGATGAAAGATCACTATTTGAATGGATGAGAACCAATCCAAATTCTTTATATTATATTAGAAGTTTGGCACCATGGGAAGTTGAATTTGAGTTTGCAGTTGAAAGTTACCAGCATTTTAATAAAATAATCAATGACTTGAGAAAAAGATTTCCTCACGTTATAAAAAATCACGAACATTTAATCATGATCTATGAAACATGGATGCCTGCTTATAAAGAAATGCTAAAAATTGAGTAACGCCCCACCTCGAATAAGATTCAATAAACCACTCAAATCTCCACCACAACCTCTCCTTTTGCTTCATTGATCTCTTTTATGATCTTGTTCCCTTTGGCCTTTTCCATGATCTCTTTCCAGGAATACTTTTCCCTTGCCTTGATCATTGCTTCAAGGATCTCCTTTACCTTTTGATAATTCTCATAAATGAACTCGCCCTTTTTCTGGTTCTCCTCAGCCTCTTTCTCCATTTCTTTGATCTGCGCTTCCTGCTTCTGTAAAAGTGTATTGAGCTTTTCCATATCCTTGTCTTTCTTTGAAGGCTTTATGGAGTCTATAATAAGGCCTTTAGTTATGACAGAGTCAATCGCCTCATTAAAGGCTTTAACTGGCTTCTGCTCAAAATCCCTGTATTTTTCAAGATCAAAAGGAACAATGTCAACAGGCATATTATCTTTATAGATTATTCTTGGCTCTGATTTTCTGGAAAATAGCTTCTTAAAATTTGAAAACAGCGCTTTCAGCTCATTTTCATCCAGTTCTTTCTTGTTTTTATCAATGTCTGACAATAAAAGGATCTCCTCAGAAAACAAGCCGCCCAAGCCAACATCTGCTGCAAGCGTTTTAACAATATCTTTCTCTGATTTTTTGACAATCTCCTTAAAGCTTTCAAAGCTCAAATCAAAAAAATCCTTTATATTCTTTGGAAATTCGTATTTCACACCGTGCTTTAAAATCCTGTCTTTAAACTCCCGGTTTTCAAGAACAGAGAGAATATTGTAATTTTCATCGCAGATTATTATGTTGCCTTTGCTGAACAATTCAACAATCAGTATTATTTTTCCTTCTTTCGCTTCAAACAAAAACTCCAGGATTCTTTCGGAATTCTTCTGTTTTATCATCTTTAACTTGGCGTTTTCAAGCCTTTTTCTTAAGAACTGGCAGAATCCGCTTATCTTCTCAGGGTTTTCTTTTTTCTCATCAGTCAGATAAATGAAACGCGGCAGCAAAATCCTTAATATCTTCCTTCCAAGCGAAGGAACATGGAACTGCAATATGACTTCATTGCCGTCAGGATGGTAGATCTGGTCTATTCTGCCATTTACCAAAACATCGAACTCTTCAACCAGATAATGCAGCTCCAAAGCAGATAATTCTGTTTTCATGGTTTTTTATACACCTGTATGCGCTTAAGCTCTTTTATTAGTTCTATTTTTCTCACTTTCAAATCACCGTAGTTATCATTTATGATAACCATATACTATCGAAAGTATATAAATCTCTTTCGGTTTGTTCTAAAATCGACCAGAGCAAATTATCAAAATTGATGAGTATCTAGAGTAAAAAATTTTAAACTTATACGGCTTAAATCCTAGATGTTATCTTTTGTAAGTGGTAAACAATAGAAAGATTTATAAATGCCCATTTATTCTCAATTACAAATGCAAAACCAACCACATTTCGCAACTCTAGAGCATGATAGATATGTGAGAACAGTTATTAGGACCATTGCCGCTCAAGTGCAAGTTGAAACTGGTAAGGCAATTGATGAAAATGTTATGATGATTGGAGATGATTGGTTTTATATTGGCGTAGTACAAACTTATGGAAGCCCATCAAATGCAGGTAGAGGATTAAGCATTGGTCAACCTTTTACAATCCAACCTGTTGGAAAATATGGTATTAAACAACAAATTCCAATTTCAAAAATTATTAATGATTTTTGTGGACAAATTGAAAAATTTGCATTAATCCCGGAAAGCGAAAACCGATTGCGAGAATCAAGAGAATTGGGCGATTTTATTGATGAACAAGAATTTTCTTTTAGAGTAAGAACAAGTAAACATGATATTTCTGTGTATAGAATGAGAAATGCAAGACACGTCATTAGCGATAAGGATAAATTGCCAAATGGAGATTTGGTTGGTTGGACTGATTTTCCGCAATAAATCTTTCGGATTCTAACTTAATGGACATTTATTTCTTGTTTTCATAAGGTATTTGGCTCAATTCCATTATTATCTTTGCCAGCTTTTCGCTGTCATGCCTCAGCAGATCCCTTTTCTCCCAAAGTATTCTTTTTTCATCTGTTTTCTCGATCAGGTTTGCAAGAACAGGCATTACTTTTAATTTTTTGATTTCATCAAGGTCATTCTCAACCATGAAAGCATGCTCTTTGGCATACAGATCAAGAAGCTCTTTAGAAGGAACACCATTATTTAATATAGCATAATTCAAAACACCATTGCCAATATAATTTATAATGGTTTTTATGTGATCAGATGCCTTGAAATCATCAGACTGGAATGGCTGGGTCATTATGTTGCAGATGTATATTTTTTTGGCTTTTGAAATTTTAATCGCCTCTCTTATTCCCTCTATCAGAAGATTTGTAGCAATGCTCACATAAACGCTTCCTGGCCCTATAACAATCACATCTGCCTCTTCAATAGCCTTTACAGCTTCAGGATTTGCATTTATTCTGTCAGGCTTTAAAAAAACCCTTTTTATTTTCGGATCATTATTTGTCTTTTGCGATCTTCTTGTTATGTTATCTTCCTGCTCCAAAACACTTCCATCTTCCAGCTCAGCACAGATATGAACATCCTCGAGAGTTGATGGCAGCACCTTTCCCTTTATTTTTAATATTTTGCTTGCTTCTTTTATTGCCTCTTCAAAGCTGCCGGTTAATTTGCTCAATGCAGCTATAAACAAGTTTCCAAAGCTGTGGCCTTCCAAGCATCCATTCTCAAAACGGTACTGAAACAGATCCTGCAGCAATTTCTCTGACTCTGACAATGCAATCAGGCAGTTTCTTATATCACCGGGAGGCAGCACATTGTAATCTTTCCTTAAAGCTCCTGAGCTCCTGCCTGAATCTGTTACAGTCACAATTGCTGTCAGTTCACAATCATAATTTTTTAACCCTTCCAATACCATTGGCAGCCCAGTTCCGCCGCCTATTGCAACTATTTTTGTTTTTTTCATTTAACATCCTCTTTTACAATTTCTCCTGGCAATGTTGTTTTATTGGGCCAGATCTTCCTGCCAGGATAGACTGATGTGTTTATCCCGGTTCTTACATGGTCGCCAATAAACGCGCCAAGTTTTATCCTGCCAGAATCCACCTTTTTGCCTTTTACAATAGTTATATTTGATTTTCCGTCGTGCCTGTAATCCGATGTTATTGTCCCTGCGCTGATATTTACATCTTCGCCAATTACTGAGTGCCCCAGATAGCAATTGTGCTTTGCGACCGAGTTATCCATTACAATTGTGTCAAAAAGCTCACCTCTTATTTTGCAGTTATTTCCTATTGCTGTATCTGGCCTGATATATGCATTTGGCCCAATAATGCAGCTTTCACCTATAATAACTGGGCCTTCTATGTAGCTGCCGCCTTTGATAATGGTTCCTTTTCCGACAATAATTTCTCCTCTTATTGTAACACCTTCTTCAATATTGCCTTTAATTTCAGAGCTTTTTATTTTTGATAATAAAATCTGATTTGCATTTAATAAATCCCATGGATAGCCTATTGGGATCCAGTATTGTGATCTTATGACTTTGAGCTTTTCTTTTTTTGCCAGTTCATTGATTGCATCAGTAAGCTCATATTCATTTCTTTCTGATTTTTTGACTTGTTTTATTAAAGAAAAAATATTCCTATCAAGCAAATAGCATCCGATATTGGCAAGATTAGAAATTGGCTTGGATGATTTTTCAACAATCTTTTTTAAATAACCCTTTTCTTCTTCCACTATCCCGAAATTCTCAGGCTTTTCAACTTCCTGCGCTAATAACACATATTTTTCGTTTTTCAGTTTCAATAAATCTTCCCTGAAAAACAGATCATCTCCTCCAAGAACAATGAACCTTTCTTTTGCATATTCTTCTGCCTGCAATAATGCATGGCCTGTTCCAAGCTGCTCTTTCTGCTCAACATATTTTATTGTTATTTGCTTGTACTTATTGCCGAATGTAGCCTTTATCATTTCTGCCTTGAATCCGACAACCAGGATAACTTCATCTACCAGATCTTCTAACTGCTCCAGATTATGGGCTAGAATACTCTTATTTGCTATTTTGAGCAGGCTTTTCGGCCTTGTAACTGTTAAAGGTAATGTTCTTGTTGAGTTTCCTGCTGCGAGTATTATTGCCTGCATTTTAACCTGAAGAGAAAGGCAAACAAAAAGCTTATATATAAGCATTACTAAAATATTCATAATAGTATTACAAAATAATTTTTAGTGGTCAATATGTTTGTTGTTGAAAAAGCAAAAGGAGAAATGTCGTCATTGCCTGCAAGGGAGCTTAGCTTCAGCCAGATAAAGTCATTAAGCTCGCAATTAGCACAGAAAATAGCGCTTGAAATAGCCAAAAAGCCGTCTTATGCAATGGAAATAGCCAAAAAATTAAAGGTCAATGAGCAGAAAGTGTATTATCATGTCAGGAAGCTGGAAAAGGCAAGGATCATTGAAGTTTCAAGGACAGAGACAATACAGGGAGCAGCTGCGAATGTTTACAGCATTACAGAGCCTGCTTTTGTCATTAAGCTCAGGGAATTCCAGACAACGCAGAAAATTGCTTTTGAAAAGCAGCCAACTGAGTTTTTAGAGCCTTTTATTGAGGAAGGGCAGCTGAACGCTGTTATTATTGTTGGCTCTCCTGATCCGCACGGCCCTGAAAAAGCAAGGTCAAGAGACGGCTATTACGGCATTGATCTGGCATTGTTTCTCGGCTCGTTTCTTAACTATCTGCCAGAGCTTAATGTGAAGCTTGATACTGAAGCAAGGGCAGAAGACCTGCAAAAAAACCTAATCATTATAGGCGGGCCTGTGGTCAATACCATAACCGGCCAGCTGAATGAAAAGCTGCCAATAAAGTTTGACAAAAACAATAACTGGTGCATTGTTTCCTCGATTTCAGGCAAAAGCTATCATTCAGATGAAACAGGAATCATTGAAAAGATCAAGAATCCCTTTAACAATAAAAAAAGCATTTTATTGGTGGCGGGAAAAAGGTACATGGGAACAAAGGCAGTAATGCTTGCTTTTATAAAGCACTTCAAGGAGATATGCGAAGGCAACAAGTTCAATAAAGAGATCAACGCAAAGGTTGTAGAAGGGATTGATCTGGATTCTGACGGGATTGTGGATGAAGTGGATGTGTTAGAGTGATATAACATATGAACTAACTAATACATAATATAAATGTTTAAATATGTAAAATTTATTTAAAATATAGGTATGAACTTGGCAAGCAATAATAATATTGTAGAGTTGGTGAGAAAACCATATTCTGTATATAGATTAGATTCTATTCCCACCTTATATACTCTTCCTTTAAGAAAACTTGATACTAGAAAAGGGCAGTGGGAAATCCATGAAAGAGAAAAATTTGTAATACCCTTTTTTCTGGGTAATGAAAATCAAAGCGCATTGGACGGCTTCTGTGCTGTGTACTTTAATAAAAAAGGAAAACCTCAAACAATTTTCCTTGGAAATTTGGATGATATCGCATCAGACGAGTCAAGAGGAATTGTTGATAGCACTGCAATTGAACTTTCTAAAAAGGTTTTAGAGCAAAGATTGTTTTCATGGCCGCCAAGAGGATTAGATGAAAAGAATGGAGAAGACTGGTGCATATCAAATGGTTTATTAGCAGGGCTTATTGCAGGCAGCGGCATTCTTATTGATGGAGCAGTAGCGGGTTATGGAAATTCATCAGGAAGATTTGAGTACACATCAATGATTTCTAAGCTTACTAAATTAGCCAATGAAAACCCAAACACATTGCCTATACTGCTTTGGTCTATGGCAGGAATATTGTTTTCTCTTGGTTCTTTAGGTCTAATAGGCATGGGTGGAAAGATTGGCAAATTTATGGACAACATCAGAATAAAAAATTTACCTAAGGAATCCCGCTCATTTAGTTATGGGCATGATGCAGTAGACTCTATTCTACATGAACAAGAAACTGTGAAAAGAGAAAATGAAATGAGAACATTATACAATGAACTACAGAATTCCGGTTATAGTGTTCCAAAACCACTTATAACAGAGATTTATGATGCAATGAAGGCAATTGATGCCAGAGATAGCTGTAAAATTATTTCATTAAGGGATCATTTGGCAAAAAAAGCTCCGATTGATCTTCCTGTATGTACGCTTACAAACGCGTATTTAGCTGCAACAGGAAAATAAGGCCCTAAATAATTTCTTTAATTATGTTTTCAAAACTTATTTTTTCATCTGCAATCATAACCTTATGCCCCCTCTCTTTTGCTTCATTATAGCAAACATCAAATATCTCACAGTCAAGGTTTTCCCTTATTTTATCCTTGCTGTAGCCTTTCTTTTTCAGCCTTTTTTCCAATGTTTTAAGATCGCATTTTGTGATAATGCAGAGATCAACATATTTCTTAGGCAGATAGTGTGAAAGATGAGAGTCTATGATCGGGGGTTTTTTAGAGTTTTGTATTAATCTAATTAAAACCATGTTTAATTTTTTAATATCAACAATCCTGCATTTTCTTTTTTTATCATAGCCTTCTTCCAGCTTGTTGCCTTTTATTATTTTGCTTACATCAATGTAATTATAGCCTGATCTTTTAGACAGTTTTTTAGCAAGCGTTGTCTTCCCGGTTCCAGGTGTTCCTGTAACTATTATGACTTTCATAAGGTTTTTAACATTTTATATTTTTTTATATCCAAATATTTTATTATATCTCTCATGGTTCATATATTCCAAAATGAATGCGATGATCTTGGTTTCATCACCTATGACGGTATATAGCAATCTCCAATATCCTACGAGTTCGATTCTGAATATTTTATCAGTGCCATATCTATTGACAGTACCTTTACTGATGTATTTTCTAGGTATCAAATCCCCGCAGAATGAATTTGCTTTGATATTTTTGATTGCATTATTTATAGAAGATAATAGCTGCTCATAAGTTGGATTTGAACAAGAATGTTTGCCTTGAGCTACAGCTTCCTGCAGTTCAGTATACTCCTTATACGCATCTGCATCAAATTGAACAACTGTTTCTTTGTTCATTTACATCACAGTTACGGCTTTCTGAAGTTTGGCTTTTAGCTTTTTGCTAGCATCCTGAGAATAAATCCAAATAACCCCTTTTTCAAGTATTGCTATTTTTCCACTCTGTTCCAAATACTCCAAGATAAGGTTTAACGTAGGCCTCATGATCTGCGCCTCTAGCCTTCTATCTATTTCATTCTTTGAAAGGGGTTCTTTTGCAAATTTAAGCACTCTTTCAATTTTCAAAATTGTATCCAATCTAGGATAATGCAATATTTGCTGCATCTTGATTACCATACTATAACTTTATATCATGGTATAAGTATATACTACATTTAAACCTTTCGGTTTTTTTCAACATAACGCGGCTCATAATCAATTAAAATCTATTGCATTCAATCTTTCCAGGTCACTTAGATCATTCATCTGAAGCATTGCGCTTGAAAGAGTATAAAGCACATCTCCGATGTAAAGGCTTCTCTGGATTGAGCGATCTCCCCTAAAATAATAGCCGCTCTTCATAAATGCATCATCATCTTCATAGTGCGTTACCCTTCCTTTAAGATCAAATCCTTTTTCCAGCGATATATCATACACATAAGCTCCCTGGAATGTAAACTCGCCATATTGATTGTCTCTTGTTTTCTCTCCTTTTATCTCAGCCAATGTTATTGGTATAACGAGAAGGTTTTTCTTTTTGTCAAACAAAAAGGCCTTATGATCATATAGCACAGGAGAATCAGTTCCTCTGTCTCCAATAACAACCTTGTGCAGTTCCTTGGGATTCTCAACATCGCTTACGTCAAAGATTGCCATCTTAACTCCCTGATACCATGCAAAGTTTCCTTCTTCTGCTTCAGCTGCTTCCTTGCCGATTCCAATTATATGATCCTCATCATAAGGGTGCAGGTAATCTGAATATCCTGGAATCTTTAATTTTCCCAACACAGAAGGATTTTTCGGGTCTTTAAGGTCTATGACAAACAACGGATCTATTTTTTTGAATGTCACAAGATATGCCCTCTCTCCCATGAACCTTGCAGAGTAAATCTGCTCGCCAGGAGCTAAGTCTTCTAAGCTTCCAACTATTTCCAAATCCTCATCCAGCACATACACATTGTTTTCAGAACTTGCTTCTGCAGACCTTGAAACACGGCCGACAGTTGTGGCAATCCTGAAATAATCATTGTATTCATCCATTGAAAACTGGTTCAGGATATGGCCTGGAACTTCTCCCTGAGCTTTGTATTTTATTATCCCATCTTTTACGGATATCTTGTGAATTACTGTTTTCTCAGTTCCAGAATCTTCGGGCATTATATTTGCCAGTATTCTGATTGGATAATAGCCTCCTTTGGCATATGTTATGTAGATGTTGTTCAATGAAACATACATGTTCTGAGCTGATCCCATCAAAAATACTTCATCTCCTGTTTTTTCATCATCGTCCTGAGTATTTATCGAAACAATATTCGCAAAGTTATAGGAATAATCAGGAATATCGAAGTAATAAATCTCTTCAGGCTGTATCTGCCTTGTCTTGCTTCCTTCAGTTATCATGGGCAATGGAATTCTGTCGTCTGTATAATAGGCAGGCTGGTTTATTATGGCATAAACATAGTCTCCGATCATCCTTGAATTGAAATAATTGCCCTCCAAGCTTATGTTTCTCTTCAGAACAGGAGCTTCCCTATCAGAAATGTCATAAACTTCTATAAATGTATTTGACGAATATCGCCTTGGAATAAATTCTGCGCTCATCTTTGCGCTTGATGTGGCTGCTTCGCTTTCCAGAATGTAATTATCATATTCCTGGCCGAAAATAATAAGCTTGTTTTTATTTATGAATATTTCCTGAGGAGTTCCCCTCATTGCCATCTCAGATAATATTTTTGCATTTTCAGCAGGATATGCATCAACAATAAAGACCTTGTTTCCGGAAACAACATAAATGTATTTGCCGTCATTCTTTACAATATCTGCTTCATCAACTCCCTCAACCTGTATGTTTGTTGTTGAATAATCGCTTGCGCCAGCAGATTCCGCAAATTGCGAGACCACACCAGTCATCATTACTTTTTGTTCAAACAAACCAAAATCACTGCGCTGCGTGTTTGTCTTTATGAAATCCTTCATTTCTTCATACGAAGAGAACTTCTTCAGATCAACACTTGAAACCTTGGCTTCAGGGTAAAAGATAATAACTCCCATCAGCACCATAATCAATAAAGCAAACATTATTTTTATTCCTTTCATTTTTACCTCCTATTCGTCTTATTCAAAATTATAATCTGGAAAGCTTAGCTTTTAATAGTTTGTCCAAAAGCGGGCATTCTTTAGCATCATGCTCGATTAATGAAATAGGTATATTATCAGGATATTCTTTACAAAACTGCGGCCTATCTGATTCTTTATCATCATAGATGCTGCAATAATACTTTCCTTCCCTGTCATGCTTCAATTTATTGCAAGGGTATTTAAAAGTAACAAGGTAATAAAAATTGCCTTCAGATACTTCAATTTCCTCAACTTTTATTTTTCTTTCATCCATCATAATAAACCGTTTAGCAGTATCTCTGTCAAAAAGCATGCCGAATGTTTTACAGCACCTAGCACATGATCGGCATACCTCGCTTTTGGCTAATTTGCTTACAGTCATTTTATTCTCCGCTTTTGGGCAAATTGATTATATGTTTTAATATCATGCAGTATGGAGAGACGGGCATATATAAATACCCATCGATAAGTTTGATTTGGGTTGAAGCTATTGGCTATGCTTGACTGCTTCTGAGTTAAATATGTCAAAAATTTTCTACCAGTTTTTAACTGGTGGCCGAAAGCCAACTTTTTTCGCTTATGGAAAATTTTTGAGCATGCTCAAGAACCACCTGATGCGGTGAATTGTGGCAACATTCCACCCATCTTTGATGGGTGGTTCTTGACAAATGGTCAAGTAAATATTTATATACTTGCAGAATATATAATGGCAATATGAAGTTAAAACTCGTACAAAAGAAGGTGAATTATCTTTCATTTCTGGTTCTATTGGCCGGCATTCTCTTCATCAGCGGTTGTATAGGGCAGCAACAGCAGCAAACCATGTCAACCCTGCCCATAAGTGGTGAGAACGTTTCAGCGGTGGCACTAAATATGACAGCCACAACTAACATTTCAGCGGGAATGCCGAATGTGACTGTCACGACAATAAGTACGCCCGACAATTCATGCATCAACAAACCTACTGACACTGAGAAGATGGATATTTTCGATTCCCATGTTCACATACCCTCTACAATAAGTGCAACTCAGATAATTTTAGAGATGGATAAGGCAGGTGTGAGCATGTCGAACCTATATTCAGGTTCGCTCGAAGCCATATCTAAATACCCGGGTAGATTTATAACATTTGTAGATACTCCTGACTCGCCGCAACACTCTATCTGGTTAACGCAAGGTCAATCATTCTTCACATCTGCTGAAACGCAGTTGAAGACGGGAAAATTTTATGGCATAGGCGAAGCTAACCTAAGGTTCTACAGTGGCGATAATCCCCACACTTCGCCCCCGAACATCTATGTTGCGCCAGATAATCCGCTATGGCTTCAGCTGGTGGATCTGTCCGCTAGGTATCACGTCCCTGTCTCGGTTCACTTCGTACCTGACGACCCTGTTGCGAACACCGCCTTCGAAAAAATGTTGAATTACAACAAAGACGCGATTATCATCTGGGCTCATATCGGATTCGCCGAGATGCTATTCAACCGCGCCACGCTAAACGACTTCCTATTGAGATATCCTAATCTGTATTTCGACACGGCTGGGGTTCAGGAACTGCAAAACCCTCCACCACAACTCGGCTCTAATTGGGGGGTGCTCGCAAATCAATCTGATGGTCAAGGACCGCAGACTCAACAAGCACCAAGTCAGGGACAAAGCCAGCAAGATCCTGGTGAGACTGATAATCAAAATGGTGGTCGATTGAATGAGGAATGGAGGCAGTTCTTTGAAACATGGAACACCCGTATCCTATTCGGTTCAGATGCCGGAGGAGGCGCAAATGGCAAGGAGAGATGGCTTAACTATGCAGACCAAACAAGTGAGGGTGCCACACCTAACGCCATCGGACACTGGACACGTCTCCTTTCTAACCTAGACTACAATTCTGCTCTCAATATCCTAAGTGGCAATGCCAGAACGCTCTTCTTGAAGGAACAGAAACCTTCCTACGATTATTTGGTTTCGTCAAATGGCAATTGTGAGCATATTTTCGTAAGTTCCACCTCCTCTGTTTCGGCTCTGACTTTCAATCAGAGTACAAGAGCAATCACCTTCACAGTCGCCGACTCCATTGGGACGACTGGGTCTGCAGCCATAAAGATTCCGATGACCCTTGTCAGAGGAAACTTCACAGCCCAGGTGGATGGCCAGAGTGTTCAAATCAAAGAGGTGTCCAACTCTGCCGATACAACCATAACTCTGGAATATGCGGGCGGTATAAGAAAGGTTGTTATTAGCGCCTCACCCTAAAACACAGAGAGTAGGCAGCACAGATGCTCGCCAATAGCGTTTGATTTGGGTTGAAGTTATGTAAAAATTTGTTGATGATTTATAAAATCGTAGGCAGAATACCCGCAACTTTAGTTGTGGGATGAATGCTGTGCCTCTATCAAATGTACTTTAAGAGGCAACATTAAACTTGCCTTTGGTTTGTGTGACAATAGATAATTTGCCAAAAAACAAAATTTGGTTAATCATCCATTGGACTTTTAATGTTACTAGTATCTTTATTGGATATCCTCGCATAGATTAATGTTTTGCCTATGTCTGAATGATCCAGTAAATCTCGGATATATCCCCTATCTGTGCCATTTTCTAAAAGATGAGTTGCAAAAAATGCTTTAGGAGGATTTATTAAATCGGGGTTAAATGATTTTGGAAGGTTTAGTTATGAAAATTATCAAAAAGTATTTATATGACGTTAGAGTTTTAGGTGATATGATTAAAATAAAAAGAGAAGGCATAGTTCTCAAATCAACTGAAAATGAATTTGAAAATCATGCAGTCCTTAACCCATCAATAGTCCAAGATGGTAACATTGTCCACATGTTTTATAGGGCAGTAAGAAATGGCAACTATTCTAGCATAGGCTACTGTAAACTTGAAGGTCCGCTAAAAGTGATTGAAAGAAGCAAAATTCCAATACTCGCACCTGAGTATGATTATGAGAAGCATGGCATCGAAGATCCAAGAATTGTAAAGTTTAATGACATCTATTATATGTTTTATATGGCTTATAATGGTAAAGATGTTGTTACAGCATATGCGATCAGCAAAAATCTTAAAAAATGGGAGAAAAAAGGCCCTATATCCTATTTAATCTCATATGCTGAAGCTAAGAACATATTTATCAAGGCAAAGCTAGAAGAAAGATATTTTAATTTGGATATTTATGACAAATCTGAGATAGATACTCCTAAAAATGTTTATATCTGGGGAAAAGATTCTTTTATATTTCCTAAAAGGATAAATGGAAAATTTTATCTGCTGCATAGGGTCCTTCCAGAGGTACAAGCAATAACTTTTAGAGATTTCAAGGATTTAACAAAAAGCTATTGGAAAAAACATCTTTCTAAGTTAGGAGAGAGCAAAGTAATTGATCAGAGATATTGGTTTGAGTCAAGAGCAATTGGCGCAGGAGCTCCTCCAATTGAAACAAATAAAGGGTGGCTTTTGATTTATCATGCAATCGAAAATTCACCTAATGGAAGGATTTACAGGGCCTGCGCAGCTTTAGTTAGCAAGAACAATCCCTATAAGATGATAGGCAGGCTTGACTATCCTTTATTTTCTCCAAAAGAAGATTATGAAAAATATGGAGATGTCAATAATGTGGTTTTTCCTACGGGTACAGCGATTTTCGGCGATAGATTATATATTTATTATGGGGCAGCTGACAAGAGAATTGCAGCAGTATCCTTAAGCTTAAATGAACTTCTTAATGAACTCTTAAAGAGCTCCTGAAAATAACTATTAGTATATTGCTCCTTCAATTGCGTAGCTTATTATTAATGATAGAAGAACAACTGTTCATAAAAATCAGATAAAATTAGGCATAAGTTTATAAAAAATAAAATTTTTCTAGTTTTATGAGAGAAAAAACATCATGGATTTTATATGTATCTACATTCCCGCCAAGAGAATGCGGAATTGCAACTTTTACAAAAGATATAGTGACATCAATGGATAAGGCATTTTCACATTCTGCAAAATCAAAAGTGGTTGCAATGAATAATGATGTTACTAACATCTATAACTATCCTGATGATGTCATTGCAGAGATAAATGACTCAGACCTTCAGGATTATATTGACGCTGCAAAAAAAATAAATGATAATGACAACATAAAGATTATAAATATCCAGCATGAGTTTGGAATTTTTGGTGGGGAATACGGAAGCTATCTAATTGCCTTTATGGAAATAATTAACAAGCCTATGGTAATCACATTTCATTCTGTTCAGCCATCACCTAACGACAAACTGAAAAAGGTTGTGCAGTCACTTGCAGAAAAATGTGTATGCATTGTTGTAATGGCTAATACTGCGATTGATATCTTGAGAAATGATTACAACATTACAAAACCGATAGAGTTCATTCCTCATGGTATTCCAACTGTGGAATATGTTCAAAGCCACAAGGAAAAGGCTAAACTGAACTACGGGAAAAGGATTATTTTATCTTCTTTTGGCATGATGAGTCCTGGCAAAGGTTATGAATATGTTCTTGAAGCAATCCCTAAGATACTAGAAAAATTTCCAAGTATACTATACATAATAGTTGGAGAAACCCATCCAGCAATCAGGCAAAAAGAAGGAGAGCAATACAGAAACATGCTCCAAAATAAGATAAAAGAGCTGAAGATACAGAAGCATGTAAAATTTTATAATAAGTATGTTAAGCTTAGCGAAATTATTAAGTATTTGGAGGCTACTGATGTTTATATATCATCTAGCACCGAGCCAAACCAGATAACAAGCGGTACACTTGTATATGCAATGGGCGCAGGAAGAGCTGTAGTCTCTACACCCTTCCTGCACGCAAAAGAGATAGTAACTCCTGAACGAGGAGTTCTGGCAGATTTTAAAAATCCTGATTCAATTAGTGAAGGAATCCTAAAGATTCTATCAGACGATGATTTAAAGGAAAAGATGGAAAAGAATGCTTACGCATTTACAAGGCAGATGGTATGGCCTAATGTTGTCAAATCATATATGGATGTATTTAGGAGATATGCAATATTTGAAGAGAAAGAGGGATTGACCCTGCCACATCTAAATCTAAATCACCTAAATAAGATGACAGATAATTTTGGAATCATCCAATTTGCAAATCTAAAAGAGCCTGACATCTCTTCAGGCTATACGCTGGATGATAATGCAAGAGCAATGCTTGTAGAGTGTATGCAATATAAAAAATCTAAAGATGAATCATTAATATCATCAATAAAAAAATACCTTGAATTTATTAAGTATGTTGCACATGAAGATGGCAGGCTATTTAATTATGTAGATAAGGATAAAAAAATTAATTATGATGACTGGAGCCAAGATGCACATGGAAGGGCAATATGGTGTTTGGGCTATTTATTATCAATTGATAGCCTTCCAAAAGAAATTGTCGATGATGCAGAAACAATCTTTCGCAAAGCCATCAAACATATAGATCTAAAAAAATCTCCACGATCAATAGCATTCACAATATTAGGGCTTTATTACCTTAATTCTGCAAAACCTTCAGAGCAGATAAGGAAAAAAATAATAGCATTAGCTGACCATTTAGTTTCTCTTCAAAAAGACAATCTCTCAAATGAGTGGAAATGGTTTGAGCCATATCTAACTTATAGTAATAGTAAACTTTCTGAATCGCTTTTTTATGCATATCCTGCAACTGGAAACGAAATATACCTTCAAGCAGCAAAATCGTCGCTAGATTTCCTGATATCTATAAACTTTGAAAAAAATCGTTTTGCTCCCATAGGTCAGAAAGGATGGTACATCAAAGAAGGGCATAGGGCATATTTTGATCAACAGCCGGTTGATACTGCTTCGATGGTTCAAACACTGCAAGTTGCATATTCTGTAACAAAAGATGAGAAATATAGAAAACTTGCAATTATTGCATTCCAGTGGTTTTTAGGCAAAAATTCATTAAACCAAGCATTATATGACCATAGTTCAGGAGGATGCCATGATGGAATAGGGCAATTCTCAGTTAATTTAAATCAAGGTGCAGAATCTACAATCGCATATCTGATTGCAAGACTAGCATTGGACAAGAATGTAATGTCTGACTTTGTTCCGAAATAAGATATTTGTTGGTTAAAATGCTTGAAAGCGATACTGCCGAACTTATCTAAATTTTTATCTATATTTTGTAATTTTAACTTCCCTAGTTGTTACAAATTAAAAAGGTTTAGAAAATAAGAGATTAGTTAAATCAATTTATGAAATCTCCTATCTTTAATTGCCCTTTCAGTTCTGTTGGGCAACCAAAAATATCATATTCAAAGACGTCTTTGCCCATCTGCTCTTGAATATATCTCTTGACTTGCTCTTGCGAAACATGCCCAGCAGAGCCGCAATAATAACCTCTTGCCCAGAGATTGTCAAATCCTTTTCCGAAATGTTGTTTGTATCCGAGATACCTTAACTCTGGAAAGCAACGTCTTAACTGTATGCTTGTGTTTCCTTTAAGTTTATGGATTATCTTAAATGGTGTTACTGTTGGCTTTGCACCTACGAATAAGTGCAAGTGGTCTGGCATAATCTCTAACGCTAGATTATAAATGCCTAATTCTTGGCATTGTCCGTCAATAATTGTTTTTAGCACTTCTTTGACTTTATCTACAAGAACAGGTTTTCTGTACTTTGGAATCCAAATAATATGATAATTGACGTTGTATTTGCAATGATGAGACGTTCTCACCGTTGCGATTTTACTTTCAATTTTGTGCACTTCTGGATTAAAGTGCTGATATATGTTTTTAGTCATAGCGACCACCTCAATCTGAAGGTGGTTGCTTGTATCGTTAGGGGTTCTCGTTTAGCGAACCATACATTAAACTTTTAGCTGATGAGCGACCTCGCAAGAGGGAAAAGTTTAAGTAAAATGGTTTGCGTGAGAAACCCCCAGCTTTAGCTGGATTTATTTTGGGAGTATGTCATGTTTAAAAATTTTGAGTTATATTTAAAAAGTAGAGAGTATTCCTGTTTGCTATGGCGTTAAATTCAGTATTGGAGCAGATTGAAAGATTGATAGTAGAAAGTAAGTTAGGTTTCTTAGGAAACCAAATCACAAATATTGTTGATGCTTACACCGATATAAGAGGAGAAAAAGAACAAGAACTCGAAGATTTAAAACAAAGGACAATTCACGTTGAATTTGGCCGTTATGGTTCGTCAATTGAAAAAGCGATAAGGGGCAAGGAGTCCAAATCAAGAAATTTCACACTTTATTTTGATATTGAAAGGTGGGAATGGACTTTATTTCCAATGCACTTTTATTGGGAAGGTAGTTGGGAAGGTCTGGAAGAAGAGATGAAGCGAGATGTAGAAATTTTAACAACACTAGGGCTCAAGATCGATTATAAAGGATATAATCCTGAAAGAAACATCTCATTTTGATTTAAGTTGTGGTAAAATAAAACACATGCTCTACTTTGTTTTCTCTTCCAAATGCTTCTTTATAATGCTTAAGAACTGCGTTCTCTTCCTTATATCCTTTAACTTGCTGTACAGTGCTTCATCCTTGTAACTTTCCAATACCCATTCTGCATAGATGTTTTTCTCTTTGATCGCTTCTTCAAAGTCATGATCCGGCATGGAAAAGATATTCCCGACAAGCTCTCCTATTGATTTGAAACTCAGCTTTGTCTCTTTCTGCTCTTCACTTTCTTTAGGCTCTTCTTTCTTTTTCTTCCTGAAAATGCTTATTCCCTCTGCCAAAAAGCGGTGCTTCATCAATTGCTGAGCTCCAAGCGTTAAACCAATGAAAAGCACAACAAAAGCTATAAGCATCCCGATCTCATTTTTAATAACAATAAAAGGTGAATTGAACACCATTAATTTTCGAAGCACTACTTCACTTATTACAAATGGGTTATAAGCAGCTATCTGCCTGACATAATCCGGCATGCTTTCCAGCGGCAGTATGAGGTTGGACAGGAAGATCATTATCGCGCCAACAGATATTGAAGCCATTGTTGATGTTTCCTCTGAATTGAACAAATAGCCTATGCAGATTCCGATGAATGTGAATATTGTTGTTATCAGCAGCAGTAAAGGAAGGGATTTTAACAGGCCCAGCAGCACAATCTCCCTTAAGAATATTGTTGAGATTGCAAGGATGATTATTAGCTGCAATACAAGGATCAGCATATTGGTAAGATAAGCTGAAAATATGAATGTTGCATCTCTTGTCGGAGTTACAAAGTTTCTGAAATAAGCTCTTGACATCTTTTCCATCATAACCAATGTCGACGAAAGCAATATGCTTATGAACATTATGACAAGAACTATCAGGCTCGGGAATACATAATTGAGGTTGCTTGTTTCAGGCGTTACAGGTGATATTTTTGTCTTGACAGGGCTTACAATGCTTTGGGCATCCTTGACTTTAGTGCTTTCGATATTTGCAATTATATTGCGGACAGAATTCTTGACTGCGCTAAGCTCTGAAGCTGCTTTGTCCAATGTTGATTTTATAACATCAAGCTTTGACGAAGCTGAGCTTTTAAGCGAAGCTGCTTTGTCAAGCCTTGCCTGCAAATCATCTGAGCTTGCCTGCATAACAGACAGCAAAGAAGCAATGTCTGAATTGTATGAAGAGATAAGGCTGCTGATGTTGCTTATGCTTGAAGACAGATCTGTAACCTGTGTTTGCGCATCGTTGGCAGAACTTACCAGTATGCCTTTGCCGCTTGCATTTGCAGACATCATCCCTGCTGCGTTATTTACATTATCAATCAATTGCTGTGTTGTGGCAATTGATGCAGAACTGTAACCTAGCAGCAAGGTTACTTTGCTGTTCACCTCTGCTGTTTTAGCTGCAATCTCATCTGCCTTTAGATCATTTTTATTGAAAGAAAGCTGCATTGAGCTTAAAGAAGCTTTAACCTCTGAAACTTTGTCATTCACATCCTTGTTTTCAGATACAAGAGCATCAATAACAATCAGGTCATTCTGCAATTCCTGCTTTGTCCTGTCCAGCTTATCTAAAATAACAGTTGTAAGATTAATGCTCAGCTCCCTTGACCTTGAAGATATTTTTGAAGAGACAATATCAAGGATTATCCAGACTAAATTAATCTTGGAGTAATCAACATGAAATGTTATTTCATTCTCAATAGAGGGGTTTTCAAAGTCAAGATCTTTCGGGAAAACAATGCATGTATGTATTGTGCCTTTTTTAATGGCATCTATGCATGAATTTTCTGTTTCAAATTGCCTTACTGCGAACTGCTTGTCAGTCAATCGTTCTATGAAAGAATTGATCAGCGCATTATAGCTCGGAGAATAAGTTCCAATATTGAGGCTGTATGATTTTGATGTGTTGAATGCTATTCCTGCAAGAAGGATTATTAACAAAGGCCCAAGTATAACTATCAAAGCAGAAGTCCTTGACCTAAGCAAAAGCTTAAAGTTCTTTTTTATTATGCTGAATAGTTTCATTTTTTAGCCAATGATACGAATACTTCATCCAAAGACGGCCTGCCTAATTCAACTCCGAGCAGGGATTCCTTTTTGCTGAGCATTCTTAATAATTTTGCGAGTGTTTTTTCGCCTTCAAGCGTGTAGATGATGAGCCTGTTTTCCTCTACTTTTACGTTCTTAATTCCAATTTTTCTTAAGTTTTTAATCAAAGCATCATAATTCCTTGAGCTGGTTTCAAGAATCAATTCCTTTTCTTTTGTGTACAAGGTCTTTAATTCATCCACTGTTCCTGATCTTACTATCTTTGCATCGTCCAGTATTGCAACCCTTGTGCACAGAGTTTCCATTTCTGCAAGGAAATGGCTCGCCAGTATTATTGTAACCCCCCTGTCATTTACATTTCTTATAAGATCCCATATCTGCTTTCTTGAAATAGGGTCGAGGTCAGCTGTCGGTTCGTCCAAAATCAATAGCGAAGGATTATGGATGAGAGAGCATGCAATATCCAGCCTTTTCTGCATACCTCCTGAAAGATTCTGGGAAATCAGATTCTTGAATTTGGTTAAGCTTGTCATTTCAAGCAGCTCATCTGCCTTGCTGTTTATGCCTGATTTTGATATGCTGTACAGGGCTGCAAAATACCTCAGATTTTCCATTACAGTCAGTTTAGGATAAAAAGAAGGCGTCTGCGCAGCAAATCCGAACTTCTTCTTTACATCAAAAGGATTTCTGAAAACTGACTTGAAGCTTTCAACCCCGCTTTCAGTTATGTTGTAGAGAATATCGCCGTCCTGTGGCTGCATGAAGCCGATCAAAAGATTCAGCATTGTTGTCTTTCCTGATCCGCTTCTTCCTATGATGCCAAATATTTCGCCTTCATTGATATTGAGGTTTATTTTGTTCAGAACAAGATTATCTCCGAATCTCTTTGTTACATTATCGAATTTTACGGCAATACTGCTGCTCATATATATAGGATAAAAAAGCTGATTAATAAATTTAATGAGACTACTCTCGAGAAGTTATAGAACATTTTCAAGATATTTTACTTTTTTCTGATCCAATCCCAAATTGCGTAAACCAAGATTGCGAATAAAGCTCCGAACAAAAACCACATTGCAATGTTTGGCGGTGTTAAATATGCTGCTGTTGATTGTGCTGAAGGTGCTGCCATCAGCGCATTTTCACTTGCACCTGTTGCTGCTGTTTTCACCAGATCAGTTTTTACTGCTCCAAATGCCTGGCTTCCAAATCCTGAAGAAAAAACACGGATAAGAGCTGCTGCTGCAACCACAATCACTGCAACAGGCAGTATGTGCTTCAGCTTTTCTTTTATGCCGAATGTGCTTTTTGGCGCAATGATTATGTACTTGTTTGCCAGCTTGTAATGGTTGACTTCCTTGCCCTTTTCGCTGTAATGAAATTCCTCAACTATAACCAATTCCGCTTCTGTCAGATTTTTAAGGTTATAGTGCACTGTTGACAACGGCAGATTAAGATGCTGCGCCAGTTCTGTTTCTGTAGCTTCTTTTTCCGAAAGATAATCAAGGATCTTTCTGCAGGATTCGTTGCTGACAACCTCGGCAAGGCGCTTTGCCTTGTCTTCTTTCAAAGACACCAATAAAAACGATTCTCTTGACATATGGTTGGCATATGGAGTGCTTTTTAAATAGTTTGCGGAAGCTTTGAATGAAGTTGAAGCTATAAATAACAACCTTTTTATATTTTCCCTGTTTTTCTGCCTTGTATTAAGAATAACGATGGAAGGCTAGAATGGAATGTGATATGTGCGGGAAACAGGCAAGATTCAAGGCATTAGTTGAAGGAAGCGAATTATTTGTATGCGATCAATGCTCCAAATTCGGCAAGACCCTGGGCGAAATCAGAATAAGCCAGATTGATCCAAAAAAGCAAAAAACCCAAAGCATAATGGCTGAAGAAAAGGAGCTAATGGAAGTAATAGTTCCAGACTACCCTGAACTGATAAAATCAAAAAGGGAAGCGCTTGGCTTAAAACAAGAGGATTTTGCCAAAAAAATAAATGAGAAGGCTTCTTTGATCCACAAGATCGAATCAGGGCATTTTGAGCCAAATGTTGAGCTTGCAAGAAAGCTTGAAAGATTTTTAAAAATAAAGCTGGTTGAAGAGCATGAAGAGATTCATAAAAAGGAAGCAAAAAAGGCAGCAGACAGCTTTACATTAGGGGATTTCGTGAAGATAAAAAAATGATCTCAATAATAATCCCGACATACAACGAAAAAGAGAACATAAAAAACCTTATTGCTGAAATCTCAAATATTTTTAAAAAGAACAAGATCAAAGGCGAGATCATAATAGTTGATGACAACTCGCCAGACGGGACAGGGAAGATCGCTGAAAATTTAAGCAAGAAATACTCTGTTAAAGTTCTGCACAGAAAAGGAAAGTTGGGATTGAGCAGCGCTGTTGTTGCCGGGTTTAAAGCTGCAAAAGGTTCTATTCTTGGCGTTATGGATGCGGACTTCTCGCATCCGCCTGAAATAATCCCTGAACTGATAAAGCCGATTTTAAATGAAAACATTGATTTTGTGATTGGAAGCAGGCATGTTAAAGGCGGCGGAATTGAGAACTGGCCTTTATTAAGAAAGCTCATAAGCAAAGGCGCAACATTGCTGGCAAAAACCGTAACCAATGTTAAAGATCCAATGAGCGGACTGTTTTTCCTGAAAAAATCCGTGATTAAAGGAATAAAATTCGACTCAAAAGGCTTCAAAATATGCCTTGAAATCCTGGTTAAAGGCAGCTACAAAACTGTAAAAGAAGTGCCTTACATCTTCAAGGACAGGAGAGTGGGAAAAAGCAAGCTTGGTGCAGGGGAATATCTGAACTATGTAGTGACATTGGCGAGACTGATAAAATATAAAATTGCAAGAAAATGAATAAAAAACATCATATCTTTATTTTACTGGCTTTTTTTCTCGCTTTATTTTTAATCCTTAATTTCATCGATCCTGTTCTCCTTTGGGATGAGAATGTTTATCTTGGAAATGCAAGAAGCCATATTGCGCAGTCAAACTTTACAGAAGATTTCAGGTTTCCTTTAGTGGAGTATATAATTGCATTTTTTTGGCTCTTCACTGGAGAAAGCATTTTTATTGCAAAGCTGATCATGATATTTTTTACATTGGCAACAATATATGTTTTTTACTTAATCGCCAAAGAGAATTTCGAGCACAAGCATGCGCTTTTTATCACAGCACTTTTTTCAATCTGCCCTTTAATGATTGAATGGGGATCTAAGATTTACACTGAAATCCCTGCTTTGTTTTTTTTAATCTTGTCTTTTTACCTTCTTATGAAACAAAAAAGCAGATTTATTGCACTGTTCGTCATAATTGCAGGTATTTTGAGCGGACTTTCTTTTATGGCAAAATTCCCAAATGCACTTTTCGGCCTTGCAGCTGCGGTTTTTTTCATTTTTTTCAAGGAATACAGGAAGCTCATTTATTTTTCAACAGGCAGCATCATAGCATTACTGCCTTGGCTGATTTATAATTTTATCACTTACAAAAATCCGTTATGGGATTTAGTAATGCAGATGTCTGTCATAGCGCAGTATACTGTGAATGAGCCAATAATGCAGCAGATAGCTAATTTCTTTGTTGTGATGGCAGCACTTTCTATATTTTTGCCTTTCGGCATTCATCCTTTGATTAAAAAAAGAAAGGAAAATTGGATTATGATATTTTATACAATTATTTTCTTTGCTTATTACCTGTTTTTTGTAAGGCTGAAGTTTTCAAGGTATTACCTTGCAGATCTGGCTTTTTTATTTATTTTATGTTATGCTGGATTTTTGTTTTTAATGGAAAAAATCAAAGATGTACAGTATAGAAGATTTTTTTATGCTGCAGTAATCGTCTTTGCCATTTTAACAGCCATTCTTTTTGGTTTTGACAAAATATCATCTCGTGGAAGCTGTGAAAAAGACGGAGCCATAATTCAAAGCGCAGATTACCTTAAGGAATTTGCGCCTAAAGACCGATATGTAATCAGCAATTTCTGGCCATGGTTCGGATATTACGGAAATTTCAGGATACAGTCGATATGGAGCGAAGACATCGATGCACTTATTGACCAGTTTCAGCCCAGTTATTTTGCCTACAATAATTTAGTCGGCGTGCCATTTAACAGGACAACACTGGATGAAAACAACAGGTTAAAATTAGAAAAGCACATAGATGGGGAGTGCAGCCAGGAAGCCTATATTTACAGGGTCTTAAATTAAGGCATCTATTTCGTCGCTTGTCTTAAATCCCTCATAAGCAACGTCATTTATTATCAGGCTCGGAGCTGTTTTTATGCTGTATTTTCTTTTGATAGCATTGATTGCAGAATTGTCTATGTTTATGTCGAAGGAGTAAATGCTCATTGCCGGATATTTTTTATGCAGATAGTTCAAAACGAATCCCTGCTCTTCGCATTTATCGCAGTCCTTGTAATTTGAATAGAAATAGAGGATCAGCGTTCTGTTTGATTTGCACTGCTCATTCGTCTTCTGCATAAAAAGCCAATGCCTTATTTCCAGCAGGGAATAATATTCTTTGAGCCTTATCACATCCATGTTGTTTTTTCCAAGCTGATTTTCCATATAGTCTAATTTTGAGCCTATTTGATAGAGGTCATCAGTAAGCGGAGTTGAATTTATCCATCTGCACGGATCCTCGCTGACAAGCAAGTACTCGATTTCAACAGCCATCGTGTCAATTCTCATATCCTGCTCAAGGTCGCCGAGCTTTGAAAGCTTTGTATCAGCAGTCTTTGCGCCAATTATCAGGCCTATGAGGAATATCAACGTAGTTGCAGCGAAAACAAAAAAATACCTGGATCTTGATTTCATCATATGTCCTTATGCCTCCAAATTACTTTTTTCCCGGACAGCTTGTAAAAAATAGCAGTAAGCCACCAGACTCCGAACAGCACCCAGTAAAACAGCAGATAAGACAGGTAGGACATTTTTATCTTAGATGTCTCGTTTGAAATCTTTTTTGCCATAATAATCATGCATATGCCTATTATCAGGCACAATATGGAGAGCACAGCAACTGAGTTGAAATTTATGAAAAAAAGGTCAAAATGAAAATCAAACAGCTTTGCAAAGTCAAAATTTATTGAACTGAGATTTTTATAATTTTGAATTAGCGTTCTTGTAATAAAACGGAATATTGTGTAGAAAAGGACAATAATGACAAGAGCAACTGAGATGAATGCTGCAGGCAAGATGAAAATGCCTAGGTCGCCGTATTTTCTGCTGAAGAGATGCTTGTATTGCAGTACATTTTCTATAAACCCATAATACCACCTTAATCTTTGCTTTAAAAGGCTCATAAATGAGGGCGGTGTAAGCGTATAGACTATTGCATCAGCAGCATTCTCTATTTTGAATTTCTTGCTTTTTATCCTTAAAGCGATTTCTATATCTTCTGTAAGATTATCTCCATCATAGCCGCCATATTTGTCAAAAAATTCCTTTCTGAATATGCTGAACGGGCCAGGAGCAACATGGATGGAATCAAGAATGGCAAATATTTTTCTGAGGAAGATGCCTATAAGATACTCTATTAATTGGATTCTTTGCAAAAAGTTTTTTGGCTTATAGACTTTCAATGAAGGCGTAACAGCCATAACATTTTTGTCTTCAAAATAACCCAGCATTTTTTTAAGGGCATTCCTCATCACAAAAGAATCTGCATCCAAGGCAGCTACGAAGTCACCTGTGCATATTTTCAGCCCGAAATTAAGGGCAGATCCCTTGCCGCCGTTTTTCTTTGTGAATACCCTTACATTCGGCTCTTTAATTGAGTTTGCAACTTTAAGCGTGCCATCTGTGCTGCCATCATCAACAACTATAATTTCCAGTTTGTCTTTCGGGTAATCCAGGTTAAGCAGGGATTTTATTGTCTTTAATATGGTGGCTTCTTCATCATAAGCGGGCACTATAACTGAAACCTTGGCGTATTCCTTTATTCTCGGGGTTTTAAGCCTGTCTTTATAGTCGAGCAATGTGGAAAAGAAAAATATGGCGGTGAATAAGCCAAAGTAAGAAACCACATATATTAGCAGCGCATCAAAATTCATTTCAACCTCTTTTATATTGCCATATCTCTATTGAATTCTCATCATAAATCTTGTCAAAAAATTCCTTGTTTCTGAACAGGAAAAGCAGACCTTCATTTTCCTTGCTCCATACTTCGCCATTTTTCATTTCAGGAGTTATCCAGATATATGTTACATCATACTTATTTAAAAGTTTTGCCGTTCTTTCGAGATTTCTTGAATAAAATATTGTTTCAGTTTCATTATAAGTGAGCAGCAGATTTGGCGTAAAATAAAAGTTTTTGTCCAGTACAGCCTTCTTGCCGTAATATTCTATCCAAAAGCCATTTTTGTAATGCGAAAGCACAGTATTGGCCGAATCATCATAGCCATTAAGCCATTCCAGGCTTTTGATCATCTCTTCAGTCGGAGGATAAGCACTTAACCTCGCAATAAAGGAAGTTGATGAAAACAGCAGGCCGCAAACCAAAATAAGAACAGTGAGATTTCTTATCAGCTTAAACTGCCATTTCATTTTTGAAATGTACACCAGGCATAAGCCGGATGAAACTGCAACAAGGAAATTAATATAGAATCTGAAAATATCTGCATAGAAAGAAAGGACAAATGACATGATCACAATAAGGTAAAAGGAGGAATAATGATAGTTTTTTTTCCATGTTATGGCCAATCCAGCCAACGCAAGCAAAATGCCAAATATGCTCAGGCCTGTCAGGGAGCCGAAATCAGATACGAAGTTCTGCAGAAGATTCTGCCTTAAGCTTATGCTGCGCGGGACTCCAAAATTCACCAAAAGAGGCAGATAAATGACGAGGCTGAGTACAATTATTATGGTTGCAATTATTAAAAAATCTCTTCTCTTTTCCTTGTTTAATGAGAGATAAGGCAGGGTTATTAGCAGCGCAATAAGGGCATGAAATAACCCGAAAAAAGGTATTGTGGCAAAAATCAGCCCGGATAAAATAAAAGCCATCCTTTTATCCTGGATGAAAAAATAGAATGCCAGGAGATTCAATAGCAAGGCAATAGCATCGGAATTTGAAACGACAAAGAGATAGACAAATATTGGAGATATTATGAAAATGAGCAAAATATAAAATCTTTCCTTGATGCCCATATTCAATTTTTTCAGAATTAAATAAAATAAAATGATGCACAGAATTCCTGCGATAAATGGCATTATTTTTGAAATCAATTCTACATCGATGAAGGATAATTTAGATAAAATCACGTGATAGGGATTGAAGATATAGGGCTTTGGCGAAAAAACCATATTGTCCTGCGAGGGTATGCCTTGTTCTGCAATTGCCAATGCCATTCTTGCTTCATAATAAGGCCTCGTGCCAATCATAATGCCATCATAAAAGAAATACCTGATTACCTGCGGAAGCGCCAATATGAGAACTGCTGCTATTAAAAGCAGAAGCAAGGAATTCCTTTCTGTCAGCTTCATTTTTCCTCCACCGCGCATAACGGCCTGTATACCTGAACAGAATTGTTATAGACCAATTCAAAGCATCTTTCTTCTATGAAATTTAAACTTTCTATTTTGAATTCTTTTTTTGCTTCTTCTGAAAAAAATATGTAATTAACATTGTATTTATTTAAAAGCTCTAATGCAGTTATTTCCGAGTTTGCAGTGAATATGTTCTTCACGTCATCAAATATTTCAGCGCTGTTTTCAATCATCAGAAAATTTGTGTCAACCACATTTTTTCTTTTTGCGATTGCATTTATCATTGTGCCTTCATTCACTGACGCAAGAATTACGCTGCTTTCAGGAGTATTTGATTTCAGCCAGAGAAGAGCATTTATTTCATCTGCGCTTGGCGTATTTTTAATTTCCGAATAAGCATAAGAAACGGAGGGCAGCACAGATGATAAAAACAATAAGAGCACAATTAAAATAAAGGCATAATTCTCATATTTTGCAAATTTCGTTTTTTTGATATAATCGAGAAAATCCCTATAGAATTGGCTGAATAAAACAAGCAAGGTTACACTTAAAAAAATCAGCCCTATGTCGAGCTGTATAGATCTCAGCCATAAGAGGAGAGAAACTGAAATTGCAAATGCTGTAAGCAGGTATATCTGCCTGTTTTTCTCCCTGAAAAGATACCTGTATATTACATAGATCCCGCAAATGAAAGGAATTATGCCTATTTTATAAATTGCTTCAAGTATATTTACGCTTGCAAAATAATCTCTCAGTATCTGCATAGGTATGTTTTGCCAAACCACCATTATGCCGTGCATTAAAAGAGCTTTTTTGAAGAAGATAAAATAAAACCAGAATGCAAAAAACAATGAAAAGAGGGAGATTTCCAGCTCAGACCTGCTTAATTTCATCCTCTCAATGAACATGAAAATCAAATAAATGACAAGGGCGAATACAAATAAAAGCATTGTCGGATATAGGAATGTCAGCAGCACCATGAGAAAAAGATAATGAGGCAGGTATTTCTTATTATCAGTAACCTGCATAAAGAAATAAAAGGCAAGGAACAGCAGCGGAATAACAAAAGAATAGATGGAAATGCTGTTTATTGTCTGCTTGAAGAATATCGGAATAAAGCCAGAGATAAATGCAGTCAGCAATGACACCTTGTTATTCTTTGTGAATTTCTTTGCTAAAAGGAAAACTACGAAAACCAGAGATGCTGCAGCTATGTTTGGAATTAGTTTTGCAGCAAGGGTTAATGGCATGACGAGGGCAAAAAAGGCAATTATGTAATGGAAAGTCGGCAGATAAACATTTGTTTTTCCTGAAAAGCTGAGATCATCATAGAATGACGGCAGCCAGGTTTGCCTTATTTTTTCAATCTCTTTTAAATTGAAATATGCCTCGCTTGATGAGAAGTGAGGAGTGGAGAATGCAAAAAACAGCCTTATGCCTAGTATAATGATGAAGATGGCAATCAACACCCAAACATGCTTCTTTATCTCCATATAGTGCATAGGTAAGCCTTACTTTAAATAATTTTAGAAAAATATATATAAAGCGCTGAAAATCAAGGCTTATGAAGACTGTGCTTATAACTGGCGGAGCAGGATTTGTAGGCAGCCACATAGTTGATTTATTGGCTGAAAATAGCTATAATGTTGCAGCGGTTGATAATCTGTCAGCTGGCGTTAAAGAAAATATAAATGAAAAAGCAGTTTTCTATAATGTTGATATTCTGGATGAAAAAAAACTGGATGAAGTTTTCAGCAGGGAAAAACCAGATTTCGTAATTCATCAGGCTGCTCAGGTAAGCGTCAGGAAATCAATGGAAGATCCGATTTTTGATGCCCGTGTTAATATGATTGGAAGCGCTAATGTTTTCCTTCTTTGCAAGAAATATAAAGTTAAGAAAGTTGTTTATGCCGGTTCTGGAGGGGCAAGATATGGAGAGCCTAAATACCTGCCCTGCGATGAGAAACATCCATGTTCGCCGATTTCACCTTACGGGGTTTCAAAATATGCTGCAGAGCATTTATTAAGGGTTTTTTGCAGCGATGCTGGAATTGATTACTCTGCCTTATGTTATTCCAATGTTTACGGGCCAAGGCAGGATCCGAATGGAGAAGCAGGAGTTGTTGCAATTTTTTTGAATAATATGCTCGATGGAAAAGAATGCATTATAAATGGCGATGGGGATCAAACCAGGGATTTTGTTTATGTGAAGGATGTTGCAAAAGCTAATTTAATGGCGCTTGAAAGAAATACAAAAGAGAAGATTTTCAATATAGGGGCAGGAAAAGAAACATCTGTTAATGAGCTTTTTAATGCAGTAAAGAAGCTTCTCGGCAAAGATGCAAAAGCAAGTCATGGAGCAGCAATTCCTGGCGAAGTGTATAGGATCTACCTCGATGTTAAGCTTGCTGAAAAAGAGCTTGGGTGGAAAGCAGGTTGTGAGTTGGAGAAAGGGTTAAAAGAAACTATTTCGTGGTTTAAGGGCAAAATTAATAAATGATGCTGCATTTATATGCTCATGAAAAACATCCTAAGCACAGGCTCTGATGCTCTTGATCTTCTTCTGGAAGGTGGCTATGAAAAAGGCATAATAACAACCTTATATGGCCCGGCAAGCTCAGGGAAGACATGCTCGTGCATGCTTGCTGCAATAAGTGTTGTAAAAGAAGGCAAGAAAGTAATTTTTATTGATAGCGAAGGCGGGTTTTCTGTTGAAAGATTCAAGCAGATAACTTCTGATTATGAAAATATACTTAATGGCATCCTGTTTCTGAAGCCGATGAATTTTATCCAGCAAAAAGAAGTTTTTGAAAAGTTAAAAGACATTATAAACGAAAAAATAGGGCTGGTTATTGTTGACACAATTTCAATGCTTTACAGGCTGGAGCTCGCATCAGCTGAAAACGGCTATAATGTAAATAATGCGCTTGTCCAGCAGATCTCTTTTCTCAGCGAGATTGCGCGCGATAAAAATATACCTGTTCTGTTAACTAATCAGGTTTATGCGGATTTTGAAGACAAGACAAAAGTAAATATGGTTGGCGGCGACATAATGAAATACGGGAGCAAATGCCTGATTGAACTAAGAAAAGACAATTTTGGCAGAAAAGCAGTTCTGCAAAAGCACAGATCAATAAAAGAAGGAAAAGAAGTGTGCTTCGAAATAAAAAATGAAGGAATTATAAAAGCTACTCTTCTGTAAAGTCATCCGCTGTTTTGGTGAATTCCTCGCTGCTTTTTATAATGCCCCTAAGCTTCATGTACTCTCTTGTCAATATATAGAACAAAAGGCCCAGGCTTTTCTTACCTTTGTTGTTGCACGGAACAACCAAATCAATGAAATTAGACTGATTATTTGTGTCGCATAATGCAATAACCGGAATTCCGATTTTGATGGCATCCATAACAGCATTTCTGTCAGGCCATGCATCTGTGACGAGCAGCATTTTTGCTTCCCTATAGATCTCCAGCTGAGGATTGGTGAGCATTCCTGGAGGGTATCTGCCTGCAAATACTGTTGCTCCAGTCATATCGCCAAAAATCTTAACTGGCTTCCATCCATTTTCCCTTCTTGAAACAACAATTATATCTTCAGGAGCGAATTGGGCAAGGAACCTTGCAGCAGCCGCTATTCTTTCGTCTATTTTTTGTAAGTTTAAGATTGACAATCCATCAGGCCTTGTCTTGTAGATGAACTGCTCCATATATTTTGTTTTGAATTTTGTTCCTATATGTATTCCTGATTTCAGATAAATGTCCTGCGGAACTAAAAACGATTCTTCAGTTGTCATATTATTCACCTGTTTGTTCAGCTTAATTACCATAAACGAGCAGAATTTGCTGCGTCTTTATAACCTCACAGTTTTGGTAATGAAGCAGGGAAAAGTGGGCTGATTTATAAAGTTATTGAAAAAATTTATATAGTTGCCCTGTATTCTTTAGCCTATGAATGAAATATTTGGTTGCTGGATGTCTTGTTCTATAAGCAGCTGTTAGGCTGCTTTCATTGTTTTAAATTCATGTTTTTTTATCTGTTTTTTAAAATCAAAATAAAAACATTAAAAAACCCAATAACAAAGTGATCAAAAATGCTCATCGAAACAAAGTATTACAATAATGGCGGAGTGCGTTTGACAGAAGATCTTATTTATAAAATTGCAGAAGCGATCTTTGGCGAAGAAAAGCCAAGAATGGTTTTGATTAAATATCCTAAAGGGATGAGGCTTGAAGAAAATATTGAAGTGCTGAATGGAAGGGAATTCAACGATATGGAGCTGCTGCTGGTATATGAAGGTAAAAATAGCTCTTTGCCTGAAAAGATAACCATCTATAAAAAAGACGAAACTGTTGTTAAGGTTAATGGCAATGCTGATGTTATAAATTCAGCAAATGAGCAGATAAGACAATTACTTGGCTTATAAAAACAAAAACTATTTAAGCCCAAGTATAAAGAATAATTAAAATGCTTGACATAAACTTCATAAGGAAAAACCCGGATATTGTAAAGAAAGATCTTAAGAAAAGGCACGATGAAGAGAAGATCGACTGGCTGGATGACCTTCTAAAAAAAGATGAAGAATGGAGAAAGGCAAAGCAGGAAGCTGATGAGCTGAGGGCAAGAAGAAACAAGGCTTCTTTGGAAATTAATGAATCAAAAAAACAGGGCAAGGACATTTCAAAGCTTATAAAAGAAATAAAGGAAATTCCGGATAAAATAAAAAAACTCGAGGAAAAAGAGACTGAGTTAAAGGAGAAGATACATTATTATCTTATGAGGCTCCCGAATATTCTGCATGATTCTGTGCCTTATGGCAAGGATGCCTCTGAAAATGCTGTTATCAGGACGGTCGGCAAGCCGAAGAAATTTGATTTTGAAGTAAAGCCGCACGGCGAGCTCATGGAAGAGCTGAATATTGCGGATTTCAAAAGAGCGGCAAAGATTGCAGGAACAGGCTTCTATTATCTTAAGGGAGCATTAGCATTGCTTGATATTTCATTGCAGAGATTTGCAATTGATTTTCTGATAAAACGCGGATTTACGCTTATAGAGCCGCCATTTATGATGAACAGGGAAAGCTATGAAGGAGTTATTGAGCTTGAAGCTTTTGAAAAAGTAATGTATAAGATACAGGATGAGGATCTTTACATGATTGCAACATCAGAGCACCCAATGGGAGCAATGCATGCTGGTGAAATAATTGATGAGAAAGACCTTCCAATAAGATTCTGCGGCATGAGCACGAATTTCAGAAGGGAGATCGGAAGCCACGGAGTTGATACAAGAGGGTTATTCAGAGTGCACCAGTTCAATAAGATCGAGCAGTTTGTATTCTGCAAGCCCGAGGATTCATGGAAAATGCATGAGGAAATACAGAAGAATTCAGAAGACATGTATAAGGGATTGGAGATTCCATTCAGGGTTGTGAGCGTGTGCACAGGGGATATTGGCGTAATAGCTGCAAAAAAATATGATATTGAAGCATGGTCCCCAAGGGAAAAGCAGTATTTTGAAGTAGGCTCTAATTCAAACTGCACAGCATACCAGGCAGCAAGGCTTAACATAAAACTGCAGAGAAAAGACTGCACAAGAGAATATCTGCACACTCTGAATAATACAGGAATCGCCACATCAAGGGCAATGAGGGCAATTCTTGAGAATTACCAAAATAAAGACGGAACAATAACTGTGCCGAAAGTTCTAGTTCCTTATATGAACGGAATAAAGAAGATTGACAAGATTTAAAATGGACGAAGAATTCAAGGAAATCTTTTTCAGCGAGATAATTTCAATAACAGGCGGCTTATTTGCAGGAACAATGCTTGCTGTTTTTGTCAATAAATTATTTCTCATTCCAGGATTGCTTATCCTGCTTCCGGGATTCCTTGAGATGCGTGGCAATATAAGCGGATCATTGGCAGGAAGATTGAGCGTTGACCTACATCTGAAAAAATTAAAGCCCGCTTTAAAGTTTAAAAACAATGTTCTTTTAAAAGACAACATTGTTGCTTCTTCTCTGCTTGTTGTTTTGGTTGCTTTCATATTGGGCATTGTTGCATACCTTGCCAATTTTTTTATTTTTAATATAAACAATCCGGCAATAATATATATTGCTGTAATCGCAGCTATTCTCTCCAATATCATTGAAATATCCTTAACAGTGATAAGCACATTCTGGCTTTTCAAGCATGGGTATGACCCTGACAACATAATGGGACCGTACATTACAACAACGGGTGACATAATAAGCGTGTTTTCAATATTGCTCGCAATAATGGTGGTTGCATGATAATCGGCAAGATAGTCAAAGAGAGCTTTAAGGTGCTGATATTGGCATCAATATTGAGCTCCATCGGAGGGCTTGGCTTGCAGAGTGTCCAAAATAAATTAGTAATGCTGGTGCCCCTGCTCATACTTCTGCCATCATTGAACGGAATGATAGGAAATTACGGCATCGTAATAACTGCAAAATTCACAACAGCATTATATGAAAGAAAGATTAAAAGGCCTTGGTGGCACTCGCATTTTGTGAAGCATCTTTACAAGGTCATAATTCCGATTGCATTGATCTCTGCTGTTTACATTTCTGTTTTGTCAGTTTTTATTGCATATATGAGGGGCTTTAATTTTGATCTTATTTTATTATTAAAAATAATCGGGCTGGTTGTCCTGACAACAATCTTGCTCGTTGCGATAATATTCTTGATCTCAATTATCGGCGGGCTTTATGTTTACCATAGAAAAGAAGATCCTGATGACATGCTGATTCCGATAACAACGTCTGTGGCAGATCTTGGGAGCATGCTGCTGTTTTCAGGGATGATTCGCTGGATGTTTTAACAACATTATATCATTTTCGAAAAAACGAAAGATATATATATGTGCGATTTCAGAAAGAATAGAGAAGAACACATAATAGCTTAAAAAGGTCATAAAATGAAAGGAAAAATGTTTCTGGCTTTGGCATTCTTGTTTATTGCAGTCTTTCTGGTTGGCTGCACTGTTGGAGAAGCTGCAAAAATAAAAACAGGCAGCTTATATGTAACATCAAACCCGAGCGGAGCAGCTATTAACGCAGATGGCGTCTATAAGGGAACAACGCCTAAGACAATATCTTTATCTGCTGGTGTGCATAAAATTAATGTTGCCAAGTCAGGATACGAGACTTATTACACAGCTTTGAATATTTATGCAGGAAAAACATTCAAAATAAATGTGATTTTAAAGAAAACGACATGCACAGACTCTGATGGCGGAATGAATTATTATGTGAAGGGATTTACAAATGGCGGAAATTCCTATTCAGGACCACATTCTGATTTTTGTATCAACATGTCTAATGTAGGTATTCTCCCTTATGAAATACTACAAGAACTGGGTGGAACAACAGGGGTTATAGAGCATGTTTGTGACGAATATGGCAATGTAGCTAATTATCCAACTGAATGCCCCAATGGCTGCCAAGATGGCGCTTGTGTATGGGCTAAGGAGGAGATTATCTTTGAAAAAACCAATGGCACTAAAATAAAATATGTTTCTTTTGATAAGGATGGATTTAAGGTGTCAGATCAGAAACCTTCGCAGGATAATTTTGCTATTTCTTGTACCTATGGAATCGAAGGGGTGGCAAATGAATGTGCGATATTGTGGGCAGAAGGTTATAAGATGCAAATGCAAAATCAGCCACGTATTGGTATTGATGATATCTCATTTGAAGAATGTACTGGTGATGAGTTCTCTCAATCTGGATTTAAAGGACCTTATGGTTATAGGCTTTTTTGTGTATCCCAACAAAATATTAAATTAGCTTTGCAATTAAGAGAGGATGATAATTATTATATCATAAAAACGAAGTTGTTATTATCTTCGACATGCACAGATTCTGATGGCGGGAAAAACTATGGGACATATGGTAATGTTTCTTATGGTGGAGTGATCTATATAGATGCATGTTCTTCATATCCTATTCCTACTGGATTTGTGCTTGAGAATTATTGCCAGAATGATACGAGGGTCACTGAGATGTATGCCTGCCCCAATGGATGCAAGAATGGAGCTTGTGCAGCGTCAACAAACTCCACCAGCTAGATTTTATTTTTTTATTTATTTTCTTTGCAATAATGCAATAAATACTTTTATATATCTATTTGTTTTTAATTAAGATATGGCCTTATTCAAAGACATATTAAGATCAGATGAATCAATATTCCAGGATACAGTTGCCCTTGATTATGATTATATTCCGAAGCTCGTTCCATTCCGCGAGAAAGAGCAGCGATTCATTGCATCGTGCATAAAGCCATTGTTCCAGAAAAGAAACGGGAAGAATGTTCTCATCTATGGCAGGCCAGGTGTCGGCAAGACAGTTGCAACAAGGCATGTTGTGAATGAGCTTGAAGAGGAAACAGTTGACATTATCCCGATCTACATAAACTGCTGGCAGCGGAACAGCAGCTATAAGATTATGCTGGAGCTATGCAGCAAGCTCGATTACAAATTCACGCAGAACAAGAAAACAGACGAGCTGTTTGACATTGTAAAGGAAATTCTCAACAAAAAATCCGCTGTTTTTGTTTTCGATGAAATCGACAAGGCAGAGGATGTTGATTTTATTTATTTCATCCTGGAAAACATTTACAGGAAAACAGTAATTATAGTAACAAACTACAAATCCTGGCTTGAGCAGCTTGATGAAAGGCTGAAGTCCAGGCTGCTGCCGGAATTGGTTGAATTCTCGCCTTATGATGAAAAAGAAACTTATGAAATTTTGAAGCGCAGATTAGAGTATGCCTTTGTTTCCGGGGTTTGGGATGAAGATGCATTCGGCATAATTGCAAAAAAATCAGCAGAGCTCGGCGACATAAGAACGGGCTTGTTTTTAATGAAAGAGGCAGGAAACTGCGCTGAAAACAAAAGCAGCAGAAAAATAAAGATAGAGCATGCAAAAGAAGCATTAAAAAAGCTCGAAAATTTTTCAATAAAAAGCAGCGACTCATTGGAAGATGATGAGAAGCTCATATTAAGCATCATAAAGCAGAATTCCGGGAAAAAAATAGGTGATTTGTTTGATATTTACCAGAAGAAAAGCGGACAGTTATCTTACAAGACATTCCAGAGGAAGATAGCTGATCTTGAAAAGAATAAATTTGTGGACATTAAGAAGATCATAGGATCAGGCGGAAGCACGTCGATAATAACATACCAGACAACAAAGAAATTGACGGAATTTTGATAACAGCTCTAGTTTTTACAAATAAGTTCTTTTTTACAAGTTTCTAACACAGGCTCATAAAAAACATACCATATGTTCCCATCAAATAATTCTGAGGTTATTAGTCCATAGCTCTCTGATTCAGTTTTTTTATTGTGAAGAACTAAATGAGCATCCCCGCCTGCACCCTCTGTTTGTTTGATCTTGCCTGGAATATAGCCATCTCTGTCAGCCATAATTAAAGTCCTATGAAGATCTCTATCCTGTTTGATGACTCTAAATTTTGAAGAAGATTCAAAAGGCTTAGGACTCTCCCATTTCACAAAATTGTAAAAGCTAACAATATCTCCAACATGTTTAGGTGTGCTTGGCTCTGGCTCTTTCCAAAAACCTCTATGTAGACTGGTGTTGATTATTTTTAATGAATATCCTCTCTCATCATTACATATTCTTGCAGAAAGAGGAACATCAATATTCTTAAATTTTGATCTTAAATGGCCCTCGTCTGCTGCGTAATAAGTTTGCTGGAATGTTTCAGGAATAAAACCAAGCATCTCTAATATATCTAATGCTGAAGAAAAGGTTTCAAATGGTTTGATGAACATTCCATTACGTTCAAAATCAGATTCAGGCACTTTACCAAATTCAACTGTATACTGCCACATCATAGAGGATGTAATTCAAGAGCGGTATATAAACCTTTTGTTGTTTTTCCTCGATGTCCACTGCAAACAAGCCCTAACTCTTTGAAATTCAGGCATTTCAGACATTTCAGAAAAACCAGTGGACAGATGCGGTGGCCAGGTATTTAAATAAGGTCATCTGTATTTTTATCATGATAAGCAAAATCGATCTCAGCCTGCAGACAATAGGAAGCCTGTTTTTCCAGCAGATCAAGGATCTTACAGCTAAAACCTGCAGCATTGAAAAAGAAAATGCGCTTGATTTTCAAATGAGCAAGAGGTGGTCAATATGAATCACGATTATTATACTGAAGATGAAATTGAAGATTTCTCTGATTAACTAATGCCTCCAACGAAACCTTGTCCAACCCGAAAGGGTTGGATCTATTTCTTTTTTATTTTTTATGCAAAAATATTTAAACAATATAGAATAAGCCTTATGCATGGAGAGCAACTATGCTGAGATTGGCTTTAAGGCAGGCCTGGAGATCCATCAGCAGCTTGAAGGCAAAAAGCTGTTCTGCAACTGCCTGACACTGAATTCCGGCAAAGAAGCAGATATACAAGCAGAAAGAAAGCTCAGGGCAGTTGCCGGCGAGCTTGGCATAATAGATGAAGCTGCAAAGTATGAGATGGCAAAAGGGAAAAAATTCCTTTATGAAAGCAGCTCTGAAGATACCTGCCTAGTAGAATACGATGATGAACCTCCGCATCAAATAAACAAAGATGCACTATATATAGCTCTGCAAGTTGCTTTGCTGCTGAATGCAAAGGTTGTTGATGAAATTCAGGTGATGAGAAAAACTGTTATTGACGGATCAAACACATCTGGATTTCAAAGAACAGCGCTAATTGCGAGAAACGGATTTATTGAAACTTCAAAAGGCAATGTCAGCATTCCGACAATCTGCCTTGAAGAAGAAGCTGCCCAGAAAATAAAAGAAGGCAAAGATTTCACAGAATACAGATTAGATAGATTAGGCATACCGTTGATAGAGATTGCAACTGGAGCTGAACTGAAAGATCCGGAGCACGCTAGGGAAACAGCTGAAAAGCTTGGAATGATTTTAAGAAGCACAGGAGGCTGCAAAAGAGGAATCGGAACAATAAGGCAGGACATTAATTTGTCAATAAAAGGGCATCCAAGAGTGGAGATAAAAGGATTCCAGGAGCTGAGGTCTATACCAAAGATAATGGAATATGAAGTCAAAAGGCAATTAGAGGAAATTAAAAAAGGAAAAAAACTGAATGAAGAGGTGAGAAAAGCAGAGCCAAATCTTACAACCTCTTTCTTAAGGCCAATGCCGGGCGCAGAAAGAATGTATCCTGAAACTGATGTTGTTCCTGTGAAATGCGATATTAAAAATATAAAGCTGCCTGAATTGATACAGGATAAAATAAGCAAGGTTGAGAGCAAATACAAAATAAGCAAGGATCTGGCAACACAGCTTGTAAAGGAAGAGATTGATTTCGAAAGATATGCTGGAAAATTAAAAAACATTGAGCCGGGTTTTATAGCATCATCTTTGATCTTAATGCCAAAAGACATAAAGGCGCGCTATGATAAGGAAGTGACTGAAGAGCAGATTGTGGCTGTTTTAGAGCTATTGAACGATAAAAAAATACCTAAATCTGGTGTAAATGAAATCCTGCTCGAGCTTGCTGATAAAAAAGAATTAAAAGAGATAGCCAAAAAGTATGAAGCTGCTGATAATAAAGAGATTGAAGAAGAGATCAAAAAAATAATAAAAGAAAAGCCGGGATTGAGCGCAGGCGCGTATATGGGCATTGTCATGGCTAAGTACAGGGGAAAGGCTGACGGAAACAGCATTATGGCTATTTTGAAAAAATTTATCAAGTAGAGCGGTCTATGATGAAGGTGGAAAATGAATCATAAAAAAATAATAAAGGAAAAATTCAGGGAGCTGCTAGCTGATCCTGAAAATAAAAAATTCACTATTGACATGCCAATAAAGAGCTACAACATACATCCATTCAAGATCTTGTTCAACAAGCTCATTATACTGCTGTCCAGAAAAATTATTCCTTCAGGATTCAAGAACTGGCTGGTGAGGCTTACAGGATTGAAGATAGGCCGTGATGTCTGCCTGCCCAATGATATTATTTTTGACCCTTATTTTCCGGAGCTGATCGAGGTCAAGGATGGAGCCTTAGTAGGGAGTCCAAGTAAACTGATGGCTCATGAATATAAGGATAATAAACTTACAATTGGAAAGGTTATAGTTGAAAAAAGAGTTTTGGTAGGAGGCTTTTCCTATTTAGGGCCCGGAGCTGTTATAAATGAAAACAGCATACTTAACCTTGGCTCTGAATTGCATTCAGAAGTGCCGCCTGGAGAATTATGGGGGGGCAAGCCGGCAAAAACGCTTAAAAAATTCACAGAAGAAGAGCTTGAAAAGTATTTCAAGCCAAGCGACGGAAAGTACAGGGAATATTACTCGGATTTTAATAAAAAAGTCAGAGAGTTCCAAAAAAACAAAGATGTTAATTTCATTAAATTTCATTATAACGGGAAAAGGCTTAATGCAGGAGATGACTGGTGGAGAGCGCGAAATGTCTTCAGGATATTATATAACGGCGTCATAATAGAAACCACAAAAATAATGGGGCCATCGCCATTAAAGACCTTTTTGTTAAGAATGGCTGGTGCAAAGATAGGCAAAAATGTAATGATAAAGAGGGGCGTTACATTTGACCATATTTACCCGGATACAATAACTGTTGAAGACAATGTGGTAATAGGAGAGGATAGTGAAATAGCAGGGCACGAATATACCACAACCCAAACTGTTTTTGGCAGGGTTTTAATAAAAAAGAATGCTGTAATAAAAGAACATGTTTTAATAAGGACAGGAACAACAATAGGTGAGAACAGCATCATAGAGCCATACAGTTTTGCGCAAAAAGAAATACCTGCAAATGAAGTTTGGGGAGGAAGCCCCACTCAATTTGTAAAAAAAGCTGTTTAAAATGTTTAAATTGATTAAAATGATTAAACTGCTATTATTTTTTATGAGCCTGGAAGGCAAGATAAAGAAAGCAGATACAGGTAAATCGACTGCCGGTAAAAATTCTGCAGACACGAATGTTGAAAGAACCTTTGCTGCGCTACAAAAAAGAGTTGAGCCTTATAGAGCAGAAGCATCCCGTCCATCTACTGCAGGAAGGATAAACGCAGGTGTAAGAACACCTGCGTATCTTATGAACTATGCATTTGATAATACAGTTGGTTTTGGAATAGCGAAATACCAGGATTATGCTGCAAAAAAATATCTCAAGAAAAACCCTAAAACCACGAAACATATCAGGTATCTCATGCATGGGTCTCTTGGTAATAGAGGTTCTCAATGGAAACTTGCAAGTCAGATAAATAAATCCGGCGACATAGCCGTTCATTTAGGAGCACTTCATTATCTGGGGCCTAAAAAAGTAGCAGACAAGGCTTTTGATCAGATAAATAGACTTCAGGAAGAAGTCAAGCTTGAAGAGCCTTATAAAAGGCGGGATTCTTTGAGTGGCCATAGCAGCGGAGCAGTGGTTGGGAAGTATATGGCCGGTGATAAAAGAATTTTGCAGTATGGACTAACAGAAGGTGTGCAGGCAAGAGGTCCTACTCCTTATGGGATTGGAGGAAGGCGATTAACATTGGCTCAAAGATTAATTCTGCCGTTTGCAAAAGCTGATGATACCAGAACTGATTTGGGTAAAAGGAATGCCGCTGAACTGGCAACCATAAAACCACTGGTTCCTGTTCACGTTATAGCGGGCGAATATGATGCATTAGTGCCACCGGCTGATACAGTATATGGCCATGCAAAAACACACAAAGTAATTCGTGGTCCAATAGGAACTCATCTTGCAATGAGCGGCGGACACAGGAAGGTAAATGAAATATATATAAATGAATTAGCCGGATATTCAAAAAACAAATATAAATATGAAAAGGCAGCATAAAATTTTATGGGGAGGTTTAAATGAAACTAGACATAATCAGCGTCATGGAAAAGCTCGCAAGAAAAAAACCAGTCAAGGTTGTTGTCTGCGAGGGATGGGATGAAAGGTGCTTAAGGGCAGCTGAAAGCATAGCAAAGAATAAGCTTGCAGAGATCATTCTTTTAGGAGATCTTAATTTGATCAAAGAAAAAGTTAAAGAGTTTAACCTGGATATAGGCAAGACAGAAATAATTGATTTCAAAAATTCTGAATTAAAGGAAGAGCTTGCAGAAAAGTTAACTGAGCTGAGAAAGCACAAGGGCATGACAATAGAAGAAGCAAGAAAATTAGTCCAGAATGAGAATTATTTTGGCTGCATGTATGTTTACTGCGGCTATGCAGATGCTTTAGTGGGCTCTGCAATATGCCCCACAGGAGAATTAATGAGGCCCGCGCTGCAGATATTGAGGAAAAAAGATGCCCTTGTTTCAGAAGTATCCATATTGAATGATGTTAAAAATGACAGAATACTTTTTGGCAGCGATTTCAGCCTTAATATCGAGCCAAATGCAGAAGAGCTTGCGCAAATTGCCCTGAATGCTGCAGAATGCGCCAGGGATTTCACATTAGATCCAAAAGTTGCCTTGCTGTCATTCTCAACAAAGGGAAGCGGAGGGGAGCACCCTTCAATACAGGTTGTGAAAGATGCAGTAAGAATTGCAAAAGAAAAAGATAAAAGCATTTTAATTGACGGCGAGCTTCAGGTTGATGCGGCAGTAAGCAAATTCGGGGCAGAAAGAAAATGCCCAGACTCGCCTCTGAAAGGGGATGCAAATACGCTCATATTTCCCAACCTTACTGCGTCAAATATTTTTGCTCACGGAATAATGCAGTTTTCTGATATGAAGCTTGAATTTGCCATTCTGAAAGGATTGGTGAAGCCTGTTGGGATATTGGGCAGAAGTGTTCCTGTGAGCGTCATCAGGAATATGATTGTCAGCTGCGCCATGCTGGTTAATGCCAAGAGTGATGGAAATTGAAGTGGGATGTAGATAAGCTGAATGGCGTTTTATGGATAGCTGCTGAAGCAGCTAAATCTTTATGCGGCTCTATGGAGAAAGAGACAGGCATAAAATTCAGAGAGCATATGTGCTATTGCAAAGGCCATCTCTTTCACTGGTGCACTTTAGAAAAAGAGAATGAGAAAGTGGGCAATTTTCTTGTTGAAAGGTTTGCAGATAAAAGCTTTGCCGGCAGGTTTGTCAAAGATTACGGGATACTGTATAAAAAAGTGGTCAGAGAATTAAACAGGCTGGATGAAAAAGATTTTTCAGAATTAAGCAGCAGCGAGTTGTTTGATACACTGAAAAAAACCACAGATTTCTATATAAGGATCTTTGATTTTGGATTTATAATCGAGCCAATGGATTTTGTCATGCCTTCCCTTATAAGGTCAAAGCTTATGAAACAGGGCCATAGCACATCTGAGATTGCAGATATGATGGCAATTGCAGATATAACTTTTCTCAACAAAGAAACGCAGGAATTAATCAGGATTGCCAAAGAAAAAAAGGAAAAGCAGAAAAAACTTCTGAAAAAACACGCCTATAAATACAGATGGCTGCAGTCAGCCCATGTGGGTAGAAAAGACCTTCCTTTTTCTTATTTTGAAGAAAGGCTGAATGAACTAAAAGAAAAGGATCTAGACAAAGAGCTTAAAAAATTAAAAAACTTCAGGAAAGACGAGGAAAAGATAAAAAAAGGAATCCTGTCAAAAAAGCCGATTGATGATGAAACAAAAAAACTGCTAAAGGCAGCAGATGTAATTGCTCCGTTGCATGACAGAAGAAAAGAGCTGTTCTTGAGAATTGTTTACACATTGGATACTGCAAGAGCAGAGATTGCCAGGCGATATGGATATACGAAAGAAGAATTATCTGTTTTTCAGATTGAAGAGCTATTGAAATTAAAAAATAACAAGAAGCTGGACAGGGAATATATGAGAAAACTTCTGAAAAATGCTCTCCTTTATATTGATACTGAAAAAGGCATATGGAAGTATTATGCCGGTGAAGAGGCAGAAAGCATATTTAAGAAAGAAACGGATTTTGATTTAGAGGCTACAAAAGAGATTAAGGGTTTGCCAGTTTCTCTTGGAAAAGCAAGAGGAAAGATAAGGATAATACACGGCGTGGAAGATATAGGCAAAATGAAAGCTGGTGAAATTCTTCTGTCCAGCATGACAAGGCCTGAATTTGTCCCTGCAATAAAAAAGGCAGCAGCGATCATAACTGATGAAGGCGGGGTAACATGCCATGCGGCGATCGTATCAAGAGAAATGAAAATACCGTGCATTGTAGGAACTAAAATAGCAACCAAGGTGTTGAAAGACGGCGATTATGTTGAAGTTGATGCCAATGAAGGGGTTATAAAAATCATAAGGTGATCTATGAATCTTAACCATAACTGGCTCATTTATACAAGAGGAACAATACCTCTTCATAGATTAGATCTGACTCTAAAGGTCATAAGCACAGACATTCATAAATATTATGGCGCCATATTCGGAACAGTCTTCTATATAAACACGGGCCCGAAGCTCTGGTGGTCATGGGACCAAGATGAGATAAATGCAGTTGGCAGGCTCATCCTGGAAAAGACAAATGATGAGAAAGGAAAAAAGAGATATTTTGGCCTGATGAAGAAAGTCTGGCAGATGGCGATAAATGTCTCTCATAAGATACTTAAAAAAAACCTAAGAAAATCAAGCAGCCAGCAGCTTATCGGGCTTTATGATTTATTGAAAAAAGAGGCTTATCCTGCATCAGCATTCCTTGGCGTGGATATAGATGCTGTTGATGTTTATCCGGTCGAAGTTCTCAAAGAAATGCTGAGAAAAGAGCTGAACAACATAAGCGAAAAGGCTTTTATTTCAGTCTACAACAAGCTGACAGCGCCTGTTCATAAGAGCTATGTTCATGGCCAGGAGGAACTTGTGCTAAAGGCAGCAAAAAGGCTGAAGAAAAACAACAAGCTGAGACAGAAATTCGAGAAAGGAGGCTATTCTGATGTAAACGAGTTAAAAATTCTGGTCAGCAGATTCTGGTGGACTGCCCTGGGATGGGAGACCGTAAAGCCAAATACAGAAGAGAGCTTCGCAGGCATGATAAAAGAGCATCTCGAGGAAGACGATATTGAAAAACGCCTGAAAGAGATCAAAAATTATGCGAAAAATGCAGAAAAAGAAAGAAACAAGCTGACAAGAAAATACAGATTGTCAAAAGAACTGCAATACAAGATAAAATTATTTGACGAATATGCATTGTGGCATGACAGAAGGAAAGAGATGCAGGTTAAGACGATATATGCGGCTCATGTCCTGCTCTGCGAGACCGCAAGAAGAAAGAACTATAAAACAGATGACCTTGAATGGCTCTGGCATGAAGAGGTTCAAGGATTATTGCGAGGGAAGGGCCTCGATAAGGAAGAAGTGGAGAGAAGAAAAAAAGGCATTGCTGTCCTGATAGAAAACAAAGAGATTACGCAATGGAGCGGCAATGATGCCATCATGATAAAACAGAAAGTTGCTCCTGAACAAACTTATGCTCTTGTGGAAATAAGAGGCGAGCCTGCATCACCTGGAATTGCAAAGGGCATTGCAAGAGTATGCGCAGGGGTTGAAGAAGCAATTAAAAAAATAAAAAAAGGAGACGTCCTTGTCTGCGGAATGACTTTGCCTGATTATGTTCCTGCTATGAAAAAAGCAGCTGCCATAGTCACAGATGAAGGCGGGATCACATGCCATGCTGCCATAATCAGCAGGGAGCTCGGGATTCCCTGCATAACAGGAACTAAGATAGCTACACGGGCAATAAAAGACGGGCAGCTTATAGAAGTCGATGCAAACGAGGGCGTAATCAAAATAATAAAATGAACAAAGAAGACATCTTTAAAGTGTTAAATGAGCATGACTGGAAAGAGGAAGAAAGCCAGGTCTCTCCTATAATACTGGATCTAGCCAAGACATGCCATCTGGAAGGCAAATACGCCTACAAAAGAAAACTCTACACGTTTTCAGCATATTATCTGTCAAATAATTACGGCTATGAATGGGTTTCAGCTGATGAGTCTAGAAATATGCTGAAGTGGGCATTGGATATGTATAAAAAAGACAGGCATTATTTCATAAGAAAATACAAGGAATTTGAAAAAGTATGCAAAGAGATTAAAGAAATTTTTAAAATAATGAGAGACAAGAGCATACAAAATTTTACAAATACACAGCTAAAAAACCTGTTTTCCAGGATTTTTTCTTTGATGAAAAGGCAATACGGCTATTCCTTGATTATGGAAGGAATGGACCTGCTGGAAGAGCAGGATTATTTAAAGCTATTGCCTGCAGTAAAAAAAGAGGATGCGCCTGAAGTGATCAGAATATTAAGCACTCCTGAAAAATTAAGCTTTCTGGAAAAGGAAAAAATAGCTCTTTTGGAGTTTGCCAAGGCTGTTTTCATAAATGAAAATTTAAAGAAAGCAGTTATAAGCAATTCCATTGAAGAAATTAAAAAATTTCCCCATTTCTTTAAAAAACTCCAGGAGCATGCAAAAAATTATTTTTGGATTCAGAATAGCTTTCTTAAGGCATTTTATTTGAGTGAAAGTTATTTTTTAAATTTAATATCGGATCTGATTAAAGCAAAAAACCTTGAAACAATTAAAAATGAGATAAACAAATTTGAGAATAAGCACAAGACTGCCAAAAAAGAAATAAATGCAGTGTATAAAAATTACCGACCAGACCCGGATGCCAAGCTATTTTTTGACTTGGTCAGGTTTTTTTCAACATTCCAAGATGACAGAAAAGAAAGTATACAAAGATTGGTGTTCTCAGTTGACAAGATATTTGATGAAATTGAAAAGAGGTTTAATGTTGAAAAATCTGAATCATATAATTACTTATTTGATGAAGTAATGGCAATATTGGAAAGCGGCAGATTAGTCAGCAAGGACGAGATTAGCAAGCGGGAGCATATTGCTTGCTTTTCATATCTGGAAGGGGAAGAAATAAAAACTATCATGCTATACGGCAAGGATGCTTTAGATGTTCGGGATTTCTTCAAGAAACAAAGAGAGGAAATAGCAAAAAAAGGCATTATAAAGGGCTTTATTGCTTCAATAGGCAATGGGGAAAAGCTTATAGAAGGCAAGGCAAGGGTTGTTTTTGACCCTGTCAAAGACACATTCAACAACGGGGAGATTCTTGTAACAGGGATGACAAGGCCTGAATTTGTTCCTTTGATGAAAAAGGCAAAGGCAATCATAACAAATGAAGGCGGCATAACAACACATGCTGCAATTATAAGCAGAGAATTAAAAATTCCCTGCATAATCGGGACAAAAATTGCAACAGATATCCTGAAGAGCGGGGATATTGTTGAGATTGATATGGAAAAGGGAATTGTTAAGAAGATAAGATGAAATACGATGCTGTCATTGTTGGAGCTGGCTTGGCTGGCCTGAAAGCTGCGGAAGTTCTTGCAAAAGGAAAAAAGAAAGTCATTGTTCTGGAAAAAGACAGCGATTTCTGCCTTAAGCCATGCGCAGCAGGAGTTTTAAGATATGATTTAAGGCTGATCCCAGAACGCATAATTGAGAGAAACTTCAGGAAAATATACTTGAATCATAAAAATAAAAAATATGAGTTCAAAGGAACAAAAAAACCACTCATCATAACAGTAGACAAAAAGAAATTATGCAGGATTATTGCGGAAAGCGCCTTAAAAAATGGCGCAAAGATATTGAAAAATTCACAAGTTTCCAAAGTGGCTGATAATTTCGTGACAGCTGGCAATAAAAAATATTTTTACAGATATCTTATTGGCGCAGACGGCTCTAATTCAATTGTCAGAAGACATCTTGGCCTAAAAACAAAAAGGCTTCATTTTACATTAGAATATTCAACAAAAAAGAAATTTAATGAGCTAGTGGCGTATACAAATTTTGAAAATGGGCTTGGCTACCATTGGATATTCCCACACAAAGGCTATACATCAATAGGATCCGGCTCAACCAGCCCAAAAAACCTAAAGGAGCATTTTTATGATTTCTGCAGAAAAATCAATGTTAAAGCAGACAACTCAAAGCTGAAAGGAGCTATTATAAACTTCGACTACCAAGGATACAGGTTTGGGAACAAATTCCTGGTAGGAGATGCTGCCGGCTTTGCCTCTGGCTTTACAGGGCAGGGGATTTATTTTGCATTGAAAAGCGCAGAAGATGCTGCAAAGCTTATTTTAGATAAAAACTATGGGCCAAAGGGGATTGAAGAAATCTTAAAAATGAAGAAAAGGCAGGAAACCCTGATGGAACTTTTGGAAACCGGCAAAAGAATACCCGGCATCTTTGATCTGGAAATAAATATGCTGCTTTGGGCAGCAAGGAAAAGAGCATTCCTTAAGTGGCTTGCAAAGCTGTTTTCTTGGATTTAACAGTCAGTTTTCGATAGATTTAAATACAATTGCCAATTTCATGCTTTTAATTAATTTTGTTTTTTTGGAGGTAAAAATGATTGAGCAATCAAGGCCGTTAGATGCGCTGAACAAGTGGCGCGATAAAAGAGTAATAGTTGAGCTGAAAAATGGAAAGCAGCTTGTTGGCATTATACGATCTTTTGACATCCACATTAACGTTGTTCTTGATGAGGCTGAGGAAAGAGAAGCCGGGGAAACCAAAAGAAAGATTGGAGCGGCCTTTGTAAGAGGCGACACGATAATTCTGATTAGTTCTGCATAAGGTCAAAATGGTCAAGGGAACAGCTTCAATGGGCAAGAAGAGCGGCAAGAAGAACATGATATACTGCCGCAGATGCGGGAAAAGGACATTTCACATGAGCAAGCACAAATGCAGCTCATGCGGCTATGGAGCAAGCGCCAGGTTAAGGAAGTATAACTGGAAGAAGCCTGGGAAATAGATAAGGGCTCATTGGGGAAAATGGCATTTAGAGAAGCATTTGAAGATTCACCCGCAATAAGAGTTTTAGACTTATTAATAGAGGGCAGAGGATTGGAATATTCATTATCAGATATAGCTGAGAATGGTGGTTTTTGATAGAACTATAAACAATAGCCAAGGGTTTCCAATATATTGGAAACCTTTATAAATAAGCAATAACTACGTAATTCTTATTGTGGAATTTCTTAAGCAAGAATAACAATTAATTCAGCATCCCCAATGCGTTAATTATATATAATAGTTGGTTTTTATCAGTACTATGCGGAGTTGCCGGAGTGGCCAAACGGGATAGAGATCGAAAGATCATCCAAGCTTAGGTGTGTTGAGGAAGCAGCTTCCAATGATATTAAGACACCTATTGGGTCAGTCCCTACGCAGGTTCGAATGTTGCAGAGCAACTGAAAGTCCTGCACTCCGCATATTTTTTGTATACTGATATACAAAATATTGGTGCGCTATGTGGCTTAAAATGGGCTTGAAAATGCTGTTTTTTGGATGTTTTCTTGATTCTCTATTTGTAGGTAACAACTATCCAGAAACTAAAAATTTTAACGAGATACGCTTTATCGCTAAGTTTAACGATTATAGTGTGCCTTTGCTTACGAAAGGTTTATAAACTAGTTCCTTACTGTAGATGATAAGAACTTAGAAATAGGAATAGTTTGCAGAAGAGCAAGCTTCCTACAGCCATCTAAGTTTGTGAAAAAAGAGAACGATGTTCCCTTTTTGGAATAATGCTAAGTAAAACACGGAGGTGTTTAAGCATGAACGTAAAAAAAGCAATAAAGAGGATCGCTGCAATAGGAACCGGCGCAGCAATGTTAGGCGCTACAATCCTAGGTGCAGTAGCAGCAGCTGACTTGAGTCAGTACCCGAGCCCATTATTTATTGGGACTGATGGAAAGTTTAATGCCTTACTTGTAGTTGGCAAAGCTGCGTCTTCAGAAGACATAATAGGTGCTATTGACGTTGCAACAGCATTGCAAGCAGCATCTATTACAACAACAACATCAGGAGCAACAACAACAGTTTTGGAAGGCGGTGTAAAAGTCGAGACAGCAGGACAGAAGCTATATCTGGGCCAGACATTAAGTGTTGTTAAAACAGCACTGACATCATCTGATTTGACAAAGGTATTGGCTAGCGGATCTATTACAGATGAAGATGGCACAGCTTGGGACTATAACCAAAAGATAAACATACTTAACTCGACAGCGAAAATTACATTTGGAACACCAACAGGATTATCAAACGATCCTCAAGTGTATCTTAATTTGCCAAGCGGGGCAAAGTATGTCGCGCAAATAGAGTTTCCTTCAGCAGTTACAACAACAAAGCTAAACAACAAGCTGATAACATTATTCGGCAAAGAATATACATTTGCAGGAACTGATGCTGAATTAGTTGTAAACAGCACAACTGGGCTTGTATTATTCGGCGGCGGAACAGACCAAACATTCTCTGCAGGAGAAGCTATAACTGTAACAGTTGCAGGAACAGATGTTTCGGTTGAAGTAACAGGTGTAAACACAGGAACAACAACTTCAACTGCAACAATCAAAGTTAATGGAGAATCTGCTTCAGTAACAGCTGGCGAAGTAGTTGTATTAGGCGGAATAAGAGTGTATGTAAGAGACATATTTGCTTATACAACACCAGTAACAAGCGGCGCTGTAAGATTGTTCATCGGCTCAGACAAGTTAATACTGAGAAATGGAGAAGCTGCAAGAATGGCATCTTCAGACATAGATGGAACAACGGTGGTGGCAAGCGTTAGTGGTTCTACGATAACGAAGCTTGCAATAGCAGTAGAGCCATACAATATGGACCCAGAATTCAGATATCTGAAAAGCGGTGAATCGTTTACAGACCCTGTATTCGGCACATTCAAGTGGTCTTTTACTGGGACAACACCCGCACTTGATGACGCAAGCAGAGATGTGATAAAGATCTATCCAACTGGCGAAGATACTGCAGCGATAGAGTTCACAAACAAAGCAGGCCAAAAATACTCCACTAAGTTCTTAAAAGGAACAGCAACCAGTGGAACTGCGAACTGTGATCTTGGAGTAGACAGCTATAAATTGTGGACAAATTTATCTTTTGCTAGTGGACAAATTGCAATGGTAGAAAACGATTACTTCATAATCGACCAAGGCGGTTATTCGCACATTATGCAAGTAAAAAGGATAAATGCAGGTTCAAGTTCGCCTGAAGTGAAGATAAAAGACATAGCATCTGGCAGTGACACCCTGACATTAAGCTTGGATTCGACAAACTCGTCAACATTCAGCTTAGATGGGTATACCTACAATGTTATGGTAAATGCCACAAATAGTGGTATAAACGTCACAACATCTTCTGGTGGAAAAGCTTTGCAGAACTACGTTTATGCTAAAGGCGGGGAAAAGATAGCGTTCCCAGCTAACTTGACAGGGGTAAGTGGTGTTGTTAGTTGCAACATTACCATTACGCAAGAGACACAGTACAATGATGGAGACTACTACAACTTGACTGCAGCTGGCACTTCTAACCAGAAATTAGGTGATGCTGGTAACGACATCAACATTACGTTGAACCAAATTGCAGACAGCAAGTATGATATGCAGGTTGCTACGCCTACTGGAGATGGTTTAGCGATGGGCACAATTGGAAGCACATATGACCAGAGGGGTATGTCCCAATATGGTACATATGTGAAGTACAACACAGACACTGATATTTTGGAGTTGTTATATCCTTCCGCAGCAACAGCATATACTGTATTCGTTGCACCAACTGCAGCAACAACAACCACAAGCGGCGGAACTACAACACAAACAGTCAATGTTTGGAATGTTGGAACTGCCAAGCTAGACAGCGAAGTTGCTGACATAAAAGCTCAGAACGCCATCATTATAGGCGGACCATGTGCTAACACAGCAGCAGCAGCAATAATGGGAAGTCCAAGCCCATGCGGCAAAGATTTCACAGAAGGCAAAGCAATGGTAAAGCTGTATGAAAATGCAGGCAAAGTTGCAATGCTAGTTGCTGGATACAATGCTGAAGACACAAGAAGAGCCAGCAGAGTAGCTTCGCAGTGGAGCAAGTATGCTTCAAGCATGAAGGGAGCAGAAGTAACTGTAACCGGCACGAGCTTGACAGACATAACTGTAGCAGCTGCGCAATAAAAAGGTTTTTACCTTTTTTTCTTTTTTTTCTTTTATTTTTAATGAGAACTTGAGAGAAGACTAAAGATCAGTTAACTGAAATGCTTTTGGTGGTGCGCACTGCGATTATTAAACAAAATTTGTTATATGGCTAAACTGTAACTTCTGTAGAAATAAATTTTTCCGTTTCCAATTTTGTAATAACGTGGTCCATCCTTATAAGTTCTTTTACCCAGGGATTTTTTACATTCAATCTGAACAATTTTGCATTTCCTATTTTTCTCGTGAAGATTACTATCTCTTTTTCAACCAAACGCGGCCATATATCGGAAAAGGCTGTCCAACCGACACATGAATTGTCGCATATATCCGTCATACTGTAATCCATGTCCCTGCCTAAAATTAAGAAATCCAACACCCTAATCAAAGGGTAATCTCCAAAGTATTCTACAAATACGCTTTTCTCTTCCACCATTTCTGTTTGTTTTTCGTTCAAGTTGAACACCTTAACGCGAAGTAAATGAGAAAAGTATATAAATGTTTCTATTTTAATAACCATGGTTTACAAAACGAAAACTATAAATATGAGTGCTCCTTTTCATAGATTTGCATGGATGAAAGGCAGGTTATAAAAAAGTTCATTGTTAGGAAATTATACAGAAAAAGAATGTGGCTTCATAAGCATACAAACATCAATAACCTTCCAAAAGGGTTATCTAATGAATTAAGGGTTTCCAGAGAGGTTAAAAAGGCAATAGAAGAGCTTCTTAGTGAGCAGATACTTTTATCCAAACCCACTCATTATGGGTTGGAAGTCAGCCTGAATCCTAAGAAAATAAGGGAGATTGAAGAGTTAATTGATTAGGGCTTAGCAATAATATTCACTATCCTTTCATCCTATTCTGTCAAACGATATAATTTATACCTGCCTTTATTAGTAACCATTTAATTGCCTCTTTTTTGGGCGAATCTCTTAGCGAGGTTTCTACTCACTTCTGCACCTAGCTTTAGAGCACCTTCTTCCGTAAACTTGCTTTCGGATTTAAATTTTCTTAAAAACTCCAAATCACTGATTTTCAGATTAAATGCTTGCCTAGCTACTTCGGACCAATTAATTTCTGGAAACGTTTCCATTTTATGCCTTAATTCATCCGGGACTGCTAAAGTCATGGTTACCATTTTTATTCCTCCATATGTATATACGCATAATAAATGTGTACATACATATAAACCTTTCGCCTATTTCAGAGATTATGGGGCTCTTACCGCATAGTGAAGGGAGCAGAAGTAACTGTAACCGGCACAAGCTTGACAGACATAACTGTAGCAGCTGCGCAATAAGGTTTGATAACTTTTTTTCTTTTAATTTTTAATGAGAACTTGAGAGAGGTCTAAAGGTTAGTTAAATTAAATAATACAGAGTTCTATGATTTCGTTTACATCACATAATATACATCTTATTAATTCGCGCCTCGTATAGAGAGTTCTGACCATCTTTATAATTCAAATACCTCATGATCACAGTCCTCAAAAGCGCCACATCTATTAGAAATTTCTCAGCCGCCACCCTCGTTCTTTTACAGACATCGTGATATTTCTCCCCTAAAAATCTCTCATTATATTTCTTGTGTAAATCATCTATTTTATTTAGCGCTGTTTTCAAATCTGAAGTTCCGCCCTCTTTCCTTACTATGGCTCGCCTTACGTCATATGTGATGTCTTCTATAGATGAAATAAATGCTTTATACTCGCTTCCGACAATATCATCTTTTACAGCCTTAGCATGCGTTTCTACATCGGTTTTGCATATATGCCCCATAATCTTCTTAAATATACCTTCGGTTTCCCAAGGGCGCTTTGCATAGAGTTTATCTTCGAATGATCCTAAGCTTGCCTGCAGGTCTTCAGCGCAGCTTCTTATCTTTTTTATTTTGTCTTTCCCAGCACTGTTATGGTGATAATCGCCGTCTTCTTCATCTTTGAAATCGGGGTTGTCATACCAAAACATGATTTCTGCAGGATTGTAAGAGTTGATCATGGTCTGCGTTATGATTTCTGCTCTGACGAAGCTATCATCTTTAATGGCATCATTAAGTTTTCCTCTATAAATGCGCGCCATCTCCCTATGAATCCTGTGTGTTGTTGGCTTTTCAATGCCATCTTCTTTAAGAATGTCATCTATGGCTTTGCCCAGCAAAGCGGATTTTGATGTAATATCACCTATATTGATCGATCCATTAGCCAGCCATCTCTCATTTATTTCTTTCATTTTTCAAAAACCTTAGAATCTTTCCAAATAGAAAAAATCCCAATAGAAGCAGATTTATGGCTTTATTTAAAAACCTTTCGGTTTTCACTACTATGTTGTGTTAAACTTGTCCGCCATAGAAAATATTGTCCTTATCCCTTGTTATTTTCAGCTTTACAATGCCGCTCTCCTGGCTGCAGTTTGGCGCTGTAATGCATCTTTCGTCAGCAACAGCGATCTTTTCCTGCCTTAATCTGCTTTCGCACATTATTTTTGCTTTTATTATCTGGCCTTTTTTAAACGGCTTTGGAAGCTTTTTAGTTTCCCTTATGTTAAAATCATCTTTGGCCAAAAGAAGCTTTATGTTATATTCTGATTCCAATTCTCCAAGTTTTTTTCTGAAAAGCTCCATCGGAATTGCCTTTACAGGGTTTCTTCCATATTTGTAATTAAGGAAGTTCTGCAGGCCTATTTTTGCATTTATTTCCTTGCAGAATTCTATTAGTTTTGGTATTTCGCTGTCATTCATGCCCGGCACCAAAACAGGAGCAACCAATAATTCTGATTTTTTGGCTATGTAGCGAGCAATTTCTTTTATTTTTTCAACATCATAGATTGTTCCTGCAAGCTTTTTTGCCAGTTCCTTGTCTAATGCCACGAGAGAAAGATTAAATCTGGTTAATCCTGCATCCACTAATTCATCAACAAGCTTTTTATTTAATAAAACGCCGTTTGTGTCCATTGAAATAACATCAACTTCTTTTATTTTTCTCAAATCTTTAATCAGATCTATAAGGTTGGAGTAAAGCAGCGGCTCGCCCTGCGCATTTATATGCGCTTCAATATCTTTGATGCCCTTAAAGGCAACTAATTTCTTAAATTCCTCAACAATGTAATCTTTTTCGACGACAAAATCAACAGCCTTGTTTGTGCCAATGCCTTCATTTACGCTGCAGAATATGCAGCCAAGATTGCAGCCAGTAATTGGCTTAATTTCTATTAATGATGTTCCCCGGTCAACCAGGCCGAAGCTGTTCGAGCCAATCAATGGAATGCCTGAGTTTTTGTGGATGTAGATTGTCTTATTGCCAGATATCTTGCTTTTCAATCCTGTTATTTTTTTTGAAAGCAGAATATTGAACTTATTTGATGCAGAGCTTTCAGAAATTTTCTCGAAATCTATGCTGTTCTTATTTATTTTAAAATCAGCTATTTTTTCAAGATCTTCTTTTTCGATTTTAAAATAGAAGTATTTCATGAAATTAACAACTACTTCATTTTCTTTTTCCAGAAATTCAAGATTTTCAAACGCTAAAGTTGCCATAAGGAGAATAATTACGGTGTTTTTATAAATGTTGTGCAGTTAGAAATCTGTTTAATTTCGTTTGTTTCTTTAAGTTTCTCAATAAAATGCTGTTTTTCAGAATATTGTTCAGATCATATCCGAATTTCTTCTTTACAAGCGATTCAGCATATTTTAGCATCAGCTCTTTTGATGCAAAATTAATGGGCTTTGCCTGCATTGCCTTCCTTACACTCTCGCGACAAACCCACACGCCAAGCGGAACAGCATATTCGCCTGTTATAAATCTGAGGACAAGTATGCTTGCCTGCCTTTTTAACGCGTCTAGCTTCTCAAGGATTGGTAGCCTTGCTGCGTAATATCCTCCTGAAGTATTCTCGGCATAATTCTTTCTTCCACCATAAGACTCAAAATCAGTCATATATGATGTTTCGTTGCTGTTTACGTTCCATGATGCTCTTGGCAGATAAGTTTCAAATAATTCATAACTCCATACTTCCGGGAATACAAGAATCAGATAATAATTTCCAAGATAACCTCCGAAATATGCGCAATAATCTGCCTGATTGTATGTTTTTATTTTATTTATTAGGAATTTTCCAATATTGTCATCTGTTGCTGTTATGCTCCACCTTGTCGGCACCACTTTTCTGTCCGTCTTTAATCCTAAAGTTCCAACACTCAATAACCTGCTTAAAAAATTCTCATCAAAATCGTGCTTGTAAAGGTAAATCAATGCATCGCCTGCCCTTAAATCAGAATCATCTACAACTTTTTCAACTTTAAAGTCAATCTTTGGATTTTCGGTAATTTCAATCTTTTTCAATGCAGCATTTGGGCCCATTGGCGCAACATAAGGGTCTGTGTTTAATTTGAACCTTGGCTTGTCTTTCAGCTTGACTTCAATATCAACAGGCTTAGAAGCCATGCCGACTTCCCGGCTTATTTCAAGGAATTTGCTTTTGTCCCTTACATTTGCTGTAAACCTTGAGTTGATCAGTGCAGAACGAAAATCTATTATTTCAGGGATACTGAAGTTTTCATTTGCCCAATGCTTAGGAGCATCAAAAAGCCAGGCATCATCTCTATGTTCAGGTGGGCTCAAAATGCCGATGTTGACAAAAGGATAACCCACTCTGCCTACAAATGGAGCAGGAGAGCTTCCAAAGAAGCTGTCTGTGGCCATGGTTTCCTTTACCTTAAACATTGCTTCAGATTTGGCTATTATAGGGCAGAATGACCTTCCGCAGGCGTTTAGAGGATCCGCTCCTTTGCACTTGATGCAGGGAATGTTCATAAAGAGGGAATGCTTTTGGGGTTTATAAAGTTAAGCAGCAGAGATGTCCAATGCAACTAAGGTAAATATTTAAATAAACACTCTATTTCATAATGCTATGGATTATGCCAAGATCAAAGAAGAGCTTGAAAGCTGCACAAAGCCGCTGTTTTTCTTCCATGATGACGCAGATGGAATATGCTCATTTCTGCTGTTTTACAAGTTCATAAAGGAAGGGAAAGGAATTATTGTCAAAGCCACGCCCAGGATTGACAGCAAATTCATAAGAAAAGTAGAGGAGTATCAGCCAGACAAGATCTTTGTGCTGGATATTGCAATGATTGATGATGAGTTCATAGATGCTGTTAAGACAAAGATAGTTATGATTGATCACCATGAGCCATTGGAAAAGAAAAAAATCATTTATTTTAACCCAAGGCTTGAGGGTAAGAATGTCCCGGTAACGTATATCTGTTATAAAGCTGCAGGTGGCGACCTGTGGCTTGCTACATTAGGGGCAGCAGCTGACTGGTTTTATCCTGAATATGCTAAAGAATTTTCTGAAAAATATCCTGACTTATTGCCCGAGAATATAAAAGACCCTGAAAAGATAATGTTTGAAACAAAGCTTGGAGAGCTGATGAAAATCTTTTCCTTTGTCATAAAAGGCGACACAGATAATGCCAACAAATGCATAAAGATATTGACGAGAATAAATGAGCCTTATGAGATTTTGGATCAGAGCACGCCGCAGGGAAAATTCATCTATCATCAGTATGAAAAAATAAACAAAGAGTATGAAGAATTGCTGGAAGAGGCTTTAAAAACAAAAGCTGAAGGCAAGACTTTCCTATGTATATATAAAGATGTCAAAATTAGCTTTACAAAAGAGCTGTCAAATTATTTCCTTCACAAATATCCTGAGAAGATCATAGTTATCGGGCGGGAAAGATCAGAAGAAGTTAAGCTTAGCTTCAGGGCGTCAAAAATAAATGTGAGAGATGTTCTCGAAAAGGCGCTTGTCGGCATTGACGGTTATGGCGGCGGGCATGAGATGGCATGCGGAGCGAATATAAAGAAAAAGGATTTTGAAAGGTTTATGGAGAACTTCAATCACTTTCTCAGATAAAAGAACCAATACCACAGAATAAATACTGCAATCAGCATAAGCAAAAAGACAAACCCAAATCCGCCTCTTTTTTTACCCCTTGCAGCTTCATCGCCTCTTTTCAATATATTCTCTCTTTTAAGCGACCTTATTGTTCTGCCCAGCCTTCTTCTTTCCCTCTGAAGCGACCGTATATCTCTTTCCGCCATAAGGGCGTTTTTGATAAGGAAGTATAAAAAGATTTTGTTTTTTAGCGCGAATATGAAAAGTTTTATAAAATAAAGTGGTTTTTCACAAGCTGTGCACCGGTGGTCTAATGGCATGACAATGGCCTTCCACTAGCCAATGCTTAGAAGCGAGCCATTTATTCGGGTTCAAATCCCGGCCGGTGCATTTAACCCTTTTCTTAGCCAAATTTCAAAAAACCGCAATCCTTAAATACTTCTTCTTTCAAGTATATTATAAAATAAATAAAATACTATAAAATATATTTTATAATATAAACAATATGAATGCCTTGCAAGATGATGATCTGAAAATGCAATGAAAAAGCCAATCAGCGCGACAATTGAAGAAGACCTGATCGAATGGATCGATTCTGAATTAAAAGACAAGACAAGATACAGGAATAAGTCGCATCTGATTGAGATTGCTCTTGAAACATTAAAAAATCAAAACCAGAAGAGGAAATAATATGCCGGACGAGGATTATGATGTAATAAGGGAAGGCGAGGATACTGTGCTTAAGTTCAACGCCGAAAACTGGGATTTTGCCCCTTCACTGGAAGATTCATCAGCATGCATGTCCCGCGCAGTAGATGTATTAACTGAGATAGGCAATATCACGAAGATAGTATTCTCGCAGAAAAGGGATTATGAGTATGATTATGCGCAAACCAGGCTGCTGGCAGAGATAGCGAGGCTTTACAAGCATCTGACAAAGCAGCGCGATGTTTTTGGCTATGAAAATCTTGCATCAGATCCCTACTGCAGGGCTTACGCGGATAAATGGTATGCTGATACGCAGAATATTGTTTTTAAGATGCTTAAATCTGACCCGATAGACGCATATATTGAAATCAAGCGGTTAATAAGGCATGAAAAAATAATACTGGAAAAAACCATTGACGAGCGGTATGTTCCATGCTCTAAAAAATACCTCTCAATATTGAATTATGTGCTGAGGCTTTTAAGCAAAACAAAGATGATGGCTCTTGCGCAGCCTTATCTTGCAGGATACAAAAGAGGGGACAGGGCTGTTTACAGAAAGATATTCAACCCGATAATAAAGCCGGATTTCATGTTCACAAAATTAATGGCAGCTTATCCTGAAAATGGCGAAGAGCTGGATAATTACGATATTGACGGCACCGAAGTCATGATATTCGGGTTTCCTGACACCGTACAGTACCTTTATCATATGACTCCGCCCGAATTTAAGCTAAGCGAGGAAAAGTATGATGTGCTGGATGCTGCAAGAAAGATAATGGCCGAGCATAAGCCGACAAAAGCAGAGTTCACAGACCCTGAAAGAATGAGGGAAGTTTTCTTCAATGTCGGAAGGGATTTGATAGAGGAACTTGCATCTTACAAAAATATGAAGATGAGGGAGAGGGAGATCAGCGAATTGGCAAGCATTCTGGTCAGATATACAATCGGATTCGGGCTTATTGAAGTCTTGCTGAAAGACGAGAAAGTGCAGGATGTTACAATCAACAGCCCAATGGGTAGGACTCCTATGTTTATTGTGCACCAGGATTTTGGGGACTGCATGACAAACATCATTCCGACAAGCACAGAAGCAGAATCATGGGCATCAAAATTAAGGATGCTTTCCGGAAGGCCATTGGATGAAGCAAATCCGATTCTCGATACAGAAATTTCAATACCCGGGGCAAGGGCAAGAGTCGGTGTTATTTCTCCCCCTCTTAACCCAACTGGACTGGCATATGCATTCAGGAGGCACAGGGATAAGCCCTGGACTTTGCCATTGTTCATCAAGAATGGAATGATAAATCCGCTTGCAGGAGGAATTCTTAGTTTCATAATAGATGGATCAAGGACAATGCTTGTTGCAGGAACAAGATCTGCAGGAAAAACATCACTGCTGGGGGCTGTTATGGTTGATATCATGAGAAAATACAGGATAATAACTATTGAGGACACCTTAGAACTCCCGGTTTCTGCCCTTAGAAATCTGGGCTATAACATACAGTCAATGAAAGTGGCAAGCGCTTTAACCAAAGGAACAACAGAAGTTTCTGCGGATGAGGGAATAAGATCAACGCTCAGATTAGGAGATTCTGCGCTGGTTGTAGGAGAAGTTCGTTCGACAGAAGCAAAAGCACTATATGAGGCAATGAGAGTGGGCGCATTAGCAAATGTTGTTGCAGGAACAATACATGGCGATTCACCTTATGGCGTATTTGACAGGGTTGTTAATGATCTTGGAGTGCCAAGAACAAGCTTCAAGGCAACTGATGTCATAGTTGTTGCAAATCCTATAAGATCAGCAGACGGCCTTCACAGATGGAGAAGAGTTACGCAAATAACTGAAGTCAGGAAATTCTGGGAAGATGATCCTTTGACTGAAGGCGGGTTTGTCGATTTAATGAAATACAATTCAAAAACAGACAGCTTAGAAGCGAGCAAGGATCTGGTAAATGGAGATTCTGACATATTGAAAGCAATAGCAGGCAATGTCAAGGAATGGGCTGGCAACTGGGATGCAGTATGGGACAATATACTGCTAAGGGCTAAAATAAAAGAAGCAATAGTTGATGCAGCTGATAAGACGAAAACGCCTGATTTGCTCGAAGCAAAGTTTGTTGTTCTGGCAAATGACAAATTTCACAAAATATCTGATGCTGTAAAAGAAGAAGTCGGATTTTTAGATTCGAAAAGAATATTTTTTGACTGGAATGAATGGCTGAAGAGGGCCGTCAAGCAAAGCTAAAATGGATAATCTGGGATTTGATGATTTGAAAAAGAGGTATGAGGATAAGATAAAGCTAGCCATAGAAGGCAAGCAGGAAACAGGCGCGCCAAAAGTACTTTCTCGTGAATATAAAACATTCAAAAAAGAGCTGATGCCAAGGCAATATACGATCTATGAGCAGCTTTGCAATATTAGCGAGAAAATTCTCAGGATGCAGCCAAGCAAGAAAGCCCTTCCTGCAATTGAAGAATCAATAAAAATAGCGCATCTTGAAGTCACTCCTGCCGGCGTTCAAAGCTTTTCGCTGCTGATGCCCTTGGTTGTTGCCCTGCTCGGATCTGTATTTGGATTTGTGCTGACTGGCGGATTGTTTTTCGTAATGTTTTTCGTAATGGCTGCCCTGATAATGATTTTGCCGCTACAAAAGATTCCAGAATACCTCGCCAATGGCTGGCGAATGAAGGCAAGCAACCAGATGGTGCTGTGCGTATTCTATATTGTGACTTATATGAGGCACACTTCAAACTTGGAGCTCGCAATCGAATTTGCATCAAATCATCTTACGCCGCCGCTTTCACTCGATTTAAAAAAGGTTTTGTGGGATGTTGAAACTGAGAAGTATAAGTCGGTAAAGGATTCCATGGGGGCATATCTCGAATCATGGAGAAAATGGAATATGGAGTTTATTGAAGCAATACATTTAATTGAATCATCATTATATGAGGGAGATGAGGCAAGAAGACAGGGTTTGCTTGATAAGTCATTATCGGTTATTCTTGAAGAAACTTACGAGAAAATGCTGCATTATGCGCACGGCCTTCAATCACCCATTACAATGCTGCATATGATGGGGATAATTTTGCCAATACTCGGATTGGTCATACTGCCTTTAGTTGTCAGCTTTATGGGAGGCGTGAAGTGGTTCCATTTAGCGGCTCTTTATAATATTGCATTGCCAATAGCTGTTTTTTATATGGGAAAAAACATACTGTCGCAAAGGCCAACTGGCTATGGTGATACAGATATATCTGAGTTCAATCCGCAGTTCAGGAGATATAAAAATATAGTTATAAAAATCGGAAAGTCTGAGATTTTAATCAGCCCGATCATTGCATCGGTTATTATTGCATCGGTCTTATTTATTATTGGCCTCACGCCAATCATATATCATATAATATTTCCGGGCTTTGACCCAATAATAATGGAAGTCGGCGGTGGTAGCGCTTTGGACATAAAACTTCTCGATTATAGGCCTGAAAAAACTACGGGAATTGAAACCGGACCATATAGCCCTGTAGCAGCTTTATTCAGCTTATTGCTGCCTCTCGGCTTAGGAATCGCAATTGGAATTTACTTCAAGCTGAGATCAGATCATTTAATGAAAATAAGAGAGGATTCGAAACGCCTGGAAACTGAGTTTGCATCTGCTTTATTTGCACTTGGATCCCGCCTTGGAGATGGGCTGCCTGCAGAGATTGCTTTTGGCAAAGTAGCTGAAGATATGCAAGGCACGGTTTCCGGGAGCTTTTTCCAGAAGGTTGATCAGAACATAAGAAGGCTTGGCATGAGCGTTCAGCAAGCAATATTCGATCCAAAATACGGAGCATTGCTGTCTTTTCCCTCAAATATAATCGAAAGCTCTATGAAAGTGCTGGTTGAAAGCTCAAAAAAAGGAGCAATGATTGCTGCGCAGTCATTAACAAATGTTTCTCGTTACATAAAAGAAATACATAAAGTTGATGAAAGGCTGAAGGACCTGATGGCAGACATAATATCGTCGATGAAATCACAGATAAATTTTCTAACTCCTGTGATATCCGGTATTGTGATAGGAATAACGGCAATGATAACATCAATACTTGGGGCTATCGCAAAAATAATGCCAACTGTTGCAGATGGAGGACAAAATCTGGGCAACATCTTCGACAACCCAGGGATTCCGCCATATTACTTCCAGCTTGTTGTTGGGATTTACATAGTTCAGATAATTTATTTGCTGACTGTGCTTGAGAATGGAATAGAGAACGGATCTGATTCATTAAATGAAAAATATCTTCTCGGGAACAATATGATGAAGAGCCTAATACTTTACTGCATTGTTGCAGCGATAATCACAGTAATATTCACCCTGATTACTGTACAGATTTTGCCTTCACTTCAAGGAACAGGTGGCGCAATATAAGAAGTGGGGCGTAGGGAACTTTCAGCATAATTCTTTTGAATCCCTGACACCACGGTCTTCAGCCGTGTGCTCTTTCCTGCGTATTGCAGACCCAGGCTGAGCTAACGCCCCGCTATAGAATCTTGATTTTATGATTATTTATATTGTTTTCGCTTTTTTTCAAGAAAAACAGAATTTTTTAAAACAAAATTATATCTCTTCTTCTTCAAGATCGATATCTTCCCCTTCATTTTCCTTGACTATATTGGAAAAAATTTCCTTGCTTTCTTCAGGTTCTTTCTTCTCGCTTGGTGCAGAAGAACTAACAACCTCTAATGTTCCGAACTTGCCTGTTGTAAGCTGCTTTTCTCCCTGCCATTCATTTACATAGCCGTTTTTAATATGAACCTTATCTCCTGCTTTAACTGTTTCGATCTGGTCATTCCACAACGTTATTTTTATTTTATCCCCGAGATGGTCTTTTGCAATTACATTTGCAACTTTCCCGGTTCTTCCGAACTTGCTGAATTCTCTGGGAGGTGAAACTTCAACTATGTCAAGCACAATGTCAACATTGCCTTGTTTTGATTCCAGATCTTTTACGTTCATAGCAGCCAGAAATTATAATTAGTTTATAAAGTTATTTGTTCTCGTTTAAAAAAACCAAAAATTTATATACTACGGATTTTTATAAGTGTTTATCATAGTGTATAAAAGAGGTGATTTTGATGGTTGCTTTAGCAGGAACAGATGCCGTGATTAGGATAACATTAGCCATTATAATTGGGACATTGGCTGCAATAGTCTACAGTTTGCGCGTGCTTGTTCTTATGGAAAGGAGAATAGCCAGGGTAGAAATGCATATAGAAAACATGGCCAACAAGATAGTTAAAGAGGAATACAGAATAGAAAAGGCAGTTAAGGGCAAAAAGAAATAAATTAACTCGTTTTTAGCTCTTTTTCCAAATCTCTTATTTCTTTTTCTATATCTTCTATTGTTTTGCTGTTGTTTTCCTGCTCAAGAAGCTGGCCGCATTCGGGGCATTTATAGCTGAAATCAACAGCCTGCTCAAAAATAAGGCGGATGCACTTGTTTTTGCAGATGAAAAAAATGCCGCTGTTTTCCCTTATGAGCCTTTCCTTAAGCTTCTCTATTTTCTTCCTTTTTAAATCAAAAAAGAGATATTTGACCCTTTTATTGTCGAAAGTCCAATAATAGATGTACCACCCCTTTTTTTTGTCTTTTTTCCTGTTAAAAGAGACCATATTCGCATTATAGAGGCGGTAAAGCATATTTCTTGTTTCGTTTATTTCCCGCTTTACAGCTTCTGCTATCTTGAACTCAGAGACATTTTTCTTGTTCTTTAGATATCTGACTAAAGGAATCGTGTCTTCGCCAGCGACTTCTTTGACTACATTTTCAATTATGTTGTTTGAAAGTTTCATCTTCTTTTTTTAGAAGCCCTAAATAGGATTTACGGCCATACACGAACCCGTATTTTCCCTTTATAAATCTTTTTATTTTCAAGGCCGGATTTAGAAAGATTAATTAATAACTTCCCCTAAAACAAGGCTTATGCCAACAGAATCAATAATTGTAATATGCTCCCATTCTGATGACCAGATATTCGGTCCAGGCGGCACTTTGGCAAAATATGCGAAAGAAGGGAAGGAAATATATACGATTGTCCTTTCATACGGCGAGAGCAGCCATCCTCATTTTCAAAGGAAAGTGGCAGTTGAGACAAGGGTTGATGAAGCAAAAAAGGCAGATGAAGTCATTGGCGGCAAGGGCGTTGTTTTTATCGGCTTGAAAGAGGGAAAATTCAGGCTGCAGGCAGAAGAAAAAAATATGAAAGAGAACATTAAAAAAATTATTAAAAAAATAAAGCCATCGAAGATATTCACGCATACATCAGATGATCCTCATAAAGACCATCGGGAAACATACCAGCTTGTAATGGAGATTGCAGATGAATTAAGCTATAAGGGCGATGTTTACAGCTTTGCAATCTGGAATCCGTTAAAGATAGGAAAAAGGAACCTCCCGAAGCTTGTTGTTGATATTTCAGATACATTCAAGACAAAGATAAACGCACTTAACTGCTTTGAAAGCCAGAAGCTCTCGCTATTATTCCTTTTGTGGAGCGTTTATTTGAAGGCAATAGTCAATGGCCTAAAAAATAAATGCAGGTTTGCAGAGGTGTTTTGGAAGGAAAGGTAACAAGATGAAACCAAAGCTTTTGATTGCAACAGACTCATTTTTGCCAAGATGGGATGGCGTTTCAAGATTTCTGTCAGAGATACTGCCCGCCATAAAAGACGATTATGATGTTACAGTGCTTGCGCCGGATTTTAAAGGAGAGTACAAGGAGATAGAAAATGTAAAAGTGATAAGGCTCAAAGTGCACGAATTCCAGATCGGCGATTATAACCCTCCAAAGATTGTTTATAAGAGCATAAAGCAGTTTGTAAAAGATGCTGACTTAGTCTGGACACAGACAATCGGGCCAATCGGCGCAGCCACTATTTTTATTGCAAAGAGGCTGAAAAAAACAGCAATAGCATATATCCATTCAATAGAATGGGAACTTGTAAGCAAAAGCACATCGAGAAACAGATTTATCGGGTGGTGGACGTATTTTATAGTCAAGATAATTGCATGGTTTCTTTATAATAAATGCGACATAATAATGGTTCCTTCTTTACAGATTGCTGAATTGCTGACATGGCAGGGGATAAAGACAAAAAAAACAGTTGTGCAGCTGGGCGTGAATGTTCATAAATTTATCCCCTCAACAAATAAAAAACAAGCGAAGAAGAATTTGGGATTGGCCGAAGACAGCATCATTATAGGCTTTGTCGGAAGAATCGGATTTGAAAAAGACCTGCTTACATTATACAGGGCATTCATAAGGCTTGAAAGATCTTACCAGAATATTAGGCTGCTTATTGTAGGGGAAGGAAGAAAAGAATTGAAAGAATTATTCGGAAGAAGAAAAAGCATAATTTTGAGCGGCGCGGTAAATAATGTTGTGCCTTATCTGCAGGCAATGGATATTTATGTCCTGCCTTCCTTAACAGAGACGAGCTCGCTGTCAACAATGGAAGCTATGTCAGCATGCCTGCCGGTTGTATGCACGCCCGTGGGTGTTGTAAAAGAATATATCCGGGACGGGAAGAACGGGCTTTTGTTTCCAAAGCAGAACTCTTACATCTTATCTAAAAAACTGGAGTTTCTTATAAAGAGCCCTGAAGCGAGGGCTGCACTTGGTGAAGAAGCGCGAAGAACAATAGTGGAGAAATTTTCGTGGGAAAAAACTATTTACAAGGTAAAAAGAGTGCTGGAGCTTTATAGCTGAGTCTGTTATTCTTTTTTGGATGCCGCTTTGTTGAGATCTGCCATTAATTTTTTAACATCGATCCCATGCGCAGCTGCTCCCTGTTCTATTGTCTCGAACTGGGCAACTCCGCAGCCAATGCAATGAAGCCCGTGCTGCATGAAAACAGTTGCTGTATTGGGATATTTCAGAACAACTTCTCCGATTGTCATGTTCTTTGTGATTTTATCTTTTATTGCCTTTGATTTTTTTATTTTTGTTTTGTTTGTTTTTGTTGTTTTTTTACTTTTCATTTTCTCACCTTATTTTTTAACTATCTTTATCGCTGAAACAGGGCAGCTGTCTGCTGCTTCCTGGTTGCAGCCAACATCAGTCAGCTCCAGCTTCTTAGGAATTGCCTTATCGCCCTCTAATTTCCAGTTTTCCGGGCATACAGCTTCGCAGCTTCCGCAGCCGATGCACGCTTCCTTGTCATATATTATCTTTATTTTCGCCATAAAATCACAGTTTTATTCTTTCTGTTTCTTTTATATAGCTTATGAATCATATTTTCATGCTGACAACCTTGCTTATCTTGTTTTCATCCATTGTTATTCCGTATAAAGTATCTGCTTCTGAAATAACATGGTCATTATGGCTGATCATCAGATACTGGGCTTTTTCAGAATACTGGCCTATCAGCTTTGCAAATTTTTCTGAATTGTGCTTGTCAAGAGCAGCGTCAACCTCATCGAGAACATAGAAGGATGCCGGCTGATGCTCCTGTATCGAAAAGATGAATGCAAGCGCTGTGAGTGTTTTTTCTCCGCCAGACAGGCTTCTGATATCTAAAAATTTATTTCCAATTATTCTTACTTTTATCTTAACACCGCCCTCAAATGGATTCTGCTCATTTTCAAGCTCCAGGAATGCGTCCCCTTTGTTTGAGAGCAAACTAAATATTTTTTTGAAATGGTCGTTTACTGTAACCATTGTGTTCATGAATAGGTCTTTCTTTTTGCCCTCAATCTCTGCCATCATATTAAGCACATCTTTTTTCTCTGTGCTGAGTTTTTCTTTTTTCTCAATAAGCGCATTAAACTCCTTCTCAACAGCCTCATAGATATCCAATGCCCTCATATTGACGCTTCCTATGTTGTCTCTCATCTTTTCAAATTCATTTATCTCTTTCTTTAGGTCTTCTTCAGACTTGTGTGAAGCGAGCTTAACGCCGGCATACTGCTGGAACTCTTCATCTAATCCAGCAAGCCTTGCTTTTATTGCAGCTTCGTCGATAGAAAGCCCATTTATTACATCCCCGCCCTCTTTTAACTTTGCTGCCAAAGACTCTGTTTTTTTATCCGACTCTGAAATCTCGTCAGTCAGCTTGGTTCTTTTTTTATAAAGAGCTTCAAATCTGGAATAGAATTCATTTTGCTTGTCCTCTTTTTCCTTTAGAGCAGAATACTGGTTTTTTATCCTGTCTTTCAAATCAACAATCTGTTTTTTAAAGCCTTCAATTTCCTTGTCATTCTGCTTCAGGATTTTTATTGTGTTCTCTTTATCCCTGATGTGTATTGATTGTACCTGGTCATCAATATTCTTTATATTGAGGCCCCTGTTTATAACATCAGCATCGAGCTCTTTTTTCTTTTCTTCAAAAGCATTTAACTCAGCCAGTATCTTCGGATTTCTCAAATCATTTATTTTGTTTTTCAATTCCTGTTTTTTTGTTTTGTTCTGGGCCATCTCATTATTCAGGGCAGATATGCTGTCTTCGAGCTTATCCCGCTTCTTATCAACGTCTTTGATTTCAGCGGCGAGCGAGTCTTTCTTTCTCTTGCTGGCATCAAGATCAGAATCTTCAAGGTGAAGCCCTTTCTCAATTTTTATTACATCCCCTTCAAGGTTTGCCTTGAATGTCCTCAAAGAAACTACCTTATCATCAACTTCTTTTCTTCTTTTTTCAAGAGAGGAAACAAGAGTTTTTAGTTCAACAGCCTCTTCATTTTTGTCTTCAATGTTTTTGGCTACGTCCTCTTCCTCGAAGCCAATGCCTTTTGTCCTGTGCCTGAATCCGCCATGCATTGCTCCGCTTAATTCCGCAGAATCGCCGTCAATTGTCACCATCTTTGATGTTCCGATGCCAATTCTTCTTGCAACGTCAATATTATCAACAACAAGCGTGTTGGCGAATACATGCGAGAAAATATCCTTGAATCTTGATTCATAAGAAACAAGGTTAACAGCAAGGTCATGCACGCCGCTGCTCGACTTTAATTTCTCAACTTCGGGCTTTATTGGAGTTGGCTTTATTTTGTTTAAAGGAAAGAATGTTGCCACGCCGAGCTTGTTTTCCTTGAGATATTTTATGCATTTTGCAGCTGTTTTGTCATCTTCCACAACAACAGCATCTATTTTCGGGCCTGCTGCAATTTCCAGGGCAAGGGCATACTTTGAATTTACTTTGCCAAGCTGGCCCACAGTGCCGTATATCCCGCCGAGCCTGCTTTTGTTTTCAAGCACTTTCTTGACAGCAATATTGCCAAAAAATCTCTCCTGGCTGCCAACGCTTCTTGCTTCTAATTTGGACAGCTCCTCAACTAATCTTGTTAATTTCTCCCTTGAGTTTGATAGCTGCAATGCCAGTGAAGAATCTTCATTCAGCAGCTGGCTCAGCTCATTCGATGCCTTCTTAAGCTCTTCTTTCTTTCTCTTTAAATCCTGAATGTCTTTTTTGTGCTCTTTTTCAATTTCCTCCACTTTTTTGATTGACTCATCTATCGATTTTACGCTGAACTCGAGCAAGTCTTTTCTTCTCAAGAGCTCCTGCTGCTCTGTTCTTAGCCGCTGTATATTGTTCTGATTTTCTTCAAGATACTTGTCAATTGCCTCAACTTCTTTTTCAATATCCTCAACATCCTTTCCAATCTTGTTTCTCTTTTTGAATTCATCCAGTTTTTTTACCAGATCATTTATCTCTTTCAGCTTTCTTGACTTTTCTTCTTCCAAGCCAAGCTTTTCTTTGTTCAATGATTCAATTTTTTCTTCAGTCTGCGAAAGACTGCCCTGCAGCCCCTCTTTTCTCTGCATTATTCTTGAAATCTCAGTTTCAAAGCTTTCCATTTTTGTCTTGTTTGCCGCTGTGTCTACTTTAAGCTGCTGTATTTCTGAATCAAGAGAATCCTTGTATCCGCGCTTTTCAACTTCTTCAGTTATTTTTTTTATCTCCCCTTGCTTGTCAAGAATATCGTTCTTTAAATTAGAAATATTCCTTTGCAGAGCTTCTACTTGCTCCTTATGCTTAAGGATTTTTTCATCAAGCTCTTTTTTCTTTTTATTTTCCCTATCCATCTGCGTATAAATGTAGGTTGCCTTGTTTTGTCTTATCTTATCGTTTAATTCCTTATACTTTAATGCCTGATCCCTGTCTTTCTTCAATTCTTTAAGATATGTTTCCCTTTCCTTCAGAATAACATTTGCCTCGTTAAGCCTTTCATCTACCTTTTGAAGCTCAAGCTCAGCCTTATGCTTTTTATCCTCGTAAACTGAGATTCCGGCAATTTCTTCTATGACTTTTCTTCTTTCTTCAGTCGGCATCTCTGTAAACCTGACAATATCGCCCTGAAGAACTATATTGTAGCCATCCGGGTCGATTCTTGCTATGTTGAGGAGATCTAAGACCTGCTGCCTTGTCATTGTCTTATCATTGATTTTATATTTGCTCTGGCCGTTCTGCTTTACGATCCTTGATATCTTTACTTCTCTCTCATTGGACGGGAATATCTTTTTGCTGTTGTCAAAATAGATTGAAACTTCTGCATAAGGCGATGCTTTTTTTGTTTTCCAGCCGTTGTAGATGAAATCAGAAGATTTTTCAGCCCTTAATGACTTGCTTGAGCTTTTGCCCAGCACGAAGCAGAGCGCGTCTAGAATGTTTGACTTGCCTGCTCCGTTTGGCCCCAAGAGGCAGTTAAACTTATCTCCAAATAAAAGCTCTGTGTGCTTTGCGAATGACTTAAAGCCGTGCATTACTATTTTGTTTATTTTTGTCATTTTGTTAATTTTGATTAAAATACACTATTTAAAATTATTGTTTATTTCCTGAACTCAAAAAGTTTTTTCTGGTTCTTCTGCGCAGCCGCGTCCTTATAGTTTGACCAGCTTTTCCTGAAAAAAGGGTATTTTGCATAGTTTTCCTTTAAAAACTGAGCAGTAAAAGGATCAGCAGGGTAGCCTGAGCCAAAGTCAACCTTGAACCTCTTTTTTAAAGCTTCGATCTCCTTGTCTCTTGTGACTTTCGCTATTATTGATGCTGCTCCTACAATAGGATAGTTGACATCTGCCTTGTGCTCTGCTATGATCTCGGGATTTTTATTTTTTAAAAGTTTTTTGATATATTCCGCGTATTTCTCGCAGTTTGGAGAGGGGCAGTCCAAATAAACCTTGTCGGGATGGAGCTTGTTGATCATATCAGCTGTTTTTCTTGCTTCAAGCCAGTTTAAATTGATGTCCTCTTCCCTTCCGACTGCGCGGTCTATTTCTTCAGGAGGGATTATTGTGATTTCACATTTGTCTGCAAGTTCTAGAATTTTATCAAAGAGGCGATTTCTTTCATGAGGTGAAAGAAGCTTTGAGTCCTTTACGCCGATGTCTTTTAACTGCTGAATCTTGTTTTCGTCAATAGCCAAGCCGCACATAACCATGGGACCTATAACAGGGCCGCGCCCAGCCTCTTCAACACCGCAGATTATCATAAGTGAAGATAAGGGCAAGTGTTTAAATAGTTTATTGTTGCATAATGTGTTAAGTAAAGTTTCTAACTATGTGCCATATTTTAGTTTACTTAACATATAACATAATGATTAGATTTAAATATTCCTGAAAATAAAACTTAGGAATGAACATAACACTGATCGGAATGGCGGGAGTCGGAAAGAGCAAAGTGGGGAGAGTGCTGGCAAAAAGGCTTAATTACAATTTTATAGATGTTGATGAAATAATTGAAAAAAATTCCAAACTGAAGCTGCAGCAGATAATTGATGAATTTGGAGATGAAGAGTTTATGAAAATAGAAGAAAAAACAATTCTGGGTTTGGGTGAGCTGAATAACTGCGTTATTTCACCAGGAGGCAGCGCGGCTTATTCTGCAAATGCTATGGAATTTCTGAAGAAGATATCCGTTGTTGTATTTTTGAATGCCCCTTTCAAGATAGTTGATAAAGTAAAGAACCGCCTTACAAGAGGAATAGTCGGGTTGAAGGGGAAAGGATTAAGATCGCTTTTTGAGGAAAGGCTGCCTCTTTACAGAAAGTATGCTGATGTAATTCTGGATCTTGATGAAGATTACGAGATCGAGGGTGTTGCAGAAGAGATCCAGAAAAGACTGAAAAAATAATAGCGGGGGGAAGAATTTCATCCTTTCGGATTTTGAACTTCCGACCTCTGGGTTATGAGCCCAACGGGCATTGAGGCATTACTGTCTCCTGACTGCCCTACCCCGCTATATAGAAGAGAATGTGTGTTTTATTTATAAGCGTTTTTCTTTTGAATGGGATTTTTAAAGAAAAAATAAGAAAATTAATAAAGAACGAGGAACAATCACGGAAAGGATAAAAATGAAGAAGGCAGAGGAGTATATAAAAATCATTAAAGATGCTGGGTTGGTCCATGCAAGCTCAAGAAAACTTCCATTAATAACTGCCAGCTGTATATTTTTTGGCTATAATAATATTCTTAAAAAAGAAATAGGATATTCTTATGGGACTATGGGGAACATAGGGAAAGGTGACATGGCTTATTTCTTAATTAATGAAGAAAAGGCAGGAAACTTGTTTAATAAAAAAATTAAAGTGAGCGCGTTGAGGTCTTTAAATAAAAAATTAAAAGCCCTCTTCGATAAAGACAATCATCTTTTTGAGCAAGTAAAAAAAGAAAGAGATGTTTTCAAAGTTTTAAAAGTCACATTCCAAATATATCCTGAGGTTCTTGCCCAAATTGGGTTCTATAATTCAATAATGAGATATGTAAAAAATGACAAAGACAGGGCCAAAAAATTGGGAAAATTCACCCATTTGATTGCTAAAGATAAAGATGCTGTTGCCAACTTGATATATCTTAAAATAGAACCGTTAATTAAAAATTGCGCAGAAAAAATCGGGAAATCTATCTTTGAGGGTGATTTATTAAGGTATTTGACATTGAAAGAGTTTAAGAAATTTTTGAAAGAGAAAAAAATCTCTAAGACCCAATTATCTGAATTATCGAAAAGAAAGGCAGGTTATTTGTATCTTTTTCACAAAAATAAGGACAATATTACTGCTGATAAGGAAATTGTTAATAGTGTTTATAGACAGTTTATTGATGCTGAACGCAATATGGGCGTTTTAAAAGGAATAACTGCTTATCCTGGAAAGGTGGTGGGGAAGGTTTATAAGGTGTTCCACGGAGTAAAAATCGCTAAACCCGGATATGTGTTAGTGACAAGCATAACAAAACCAGATGATGCACCTCTGCTTAGTAAATTCGCAGCCATAATTACAGATGAAGGAGGTGCGCTTTCTCATATTGCAGTTGTTGCCCGAGAATTCAAAATCCCCAGCATTATGAGCACTAAAATAGCTACAAAGGTCTTGAAAGATGGCGATCTTGTTGAAATTGATGCCAATAAGGGCATTGTAAGGATATTGAAAAAGAAATAGAAAGATTTATAGGCAAAAAAGTAAAGTGAGGATCTAATGCCGAACATAAAACTATTCAAGGATATAAGGAAAGAAGATATTCCTATTGTTGGAGGCAAGGCTGCAAATTTAGGAGAGCTGGCAAGCATGGGGCTTCCTGTTCCTGACGGGTTCGTAATTACGGCAAGGGCATATGAAAGGTTTGTAACAGAAGCAGGAATTAATGAGAAGATCCATAAACTGCTTAAAGCTCTTGATGTTGAAAATACAGGTCAGCTGAATAAGACAGCGGAAAAAGTAAGAGGGCTTATTATGAAGTCACGCATGCCAAAGGCGCTTATCGAAGATATAAAGAAAGAATATTCAAGAATGAATGATTTTGTTGCAGTAAGAAGCTCGGCAACAGCAGAGGATCTTCCTGATGCGAGTTTTGCAGGCCAGCAGGAAACTTTTTTGAATGTTAAAGGTGAAAAAGAGGTTTTGGAAGCTGTGCAGAAATGCTTTGCTTCGCTGTTTACGCCGAGGGCGATCTATTACAGGGTTAGAAATAACTTTCCGCACGAAAATGTGTTTTTAGCTGTTGTTGTCCAGAAGATGGTCAATGCAGACAAGGCAGGGGTTATATTTTCTATAAATCCTGTAACGCAGAACAAGGAAGAGATAATCATTGAAGGAGCTTATGGCCTCGGAGAGGCTGTTGTGCTTGGAGCATTGACTCCTCACTCTTATGTGATCGACAAGAAAACTCATAAAGTTAAGAACAAAAGCATATCGAAGCTGGAGTGGGGATATTACAGGAGCAAAAGCGGGAAAACAGAGAAAAGGAATATAAGCCACGGCCATATCGAAGTTCTGAATGAAAATGAAGCTAAGGGGCTGGTAAAGTTCACAAAGGAGATCGAAAAGCATTACAGCATTCCAATGGATATTGAATGGGCAATCGAAGGCGGGAAGATCTACATATTGCAGGCAAGGCCTGTGACTGCATTAAGATAGATGCAAACAGGGGCATTGCAAAAATAATCAAGAGGAATGCATCATAACTATGGCAAAACTTCAAAATAAAAATTGGTATCATGATGTTCCAAATCAGAGAATTACCTTGTATATTGTGAGCGTTTTGCTCGCCTGCTTAAAAGAGCATGACAGCTACTATAATAGAAAAATCAGAAACCTGATGTTCAGCATTACTGATGTGTATTCTGCAAGGGCCTGTTATTCAGAGCCTGATTTAAGAGAAGGCGCACAGAAATTATTGGCTAAATGCATAAAAAATACTGAATTTCTGAAGAAAACTGAAAGGATCATGATAGAACGAGGCAGTCAATTGCTGAATTCTTCAAGAAAAGTTGAAACTATAAAGGACAGAAGCATAAAATCATTGAGTGTGCTGTTCAAAGAAATTTATGATAAATATGCCAGGTACTTCGCCATAGTCATGATACCCGAACTTTCTATTGAATTTGTTGAGAAAGATTTTGATGAAGAGGTAAAAAGTCTATTTGGGAAAGAAGCTAACAAGGTGATAGACCTGCTTTCAATTCCCAGAGACTCTTTTTTGCTGAGGGAAGAAAAAGAATTGCTAGCAATATCAAAAAAGCCAAATTTCAGGCAACTTATCAAAGAGCATGTAAAGAATTATTTTTGGTTAAACAACAATTATGTGGATACAAAATACTTGGGCGAGGGATTTTTCCTTGACAAGCTCAAGTCATTAAAACTAACTGAAGAGCACAATATGAATGACAAGAAAAAATTTTTAAATTCATTAGAAGGCGGTAAATATAAACGGCTTAAAACCCTGGCCAACATGGTAGAATTCATAACCTTTGTGCAGGATACGAGGAAAAGAACAGCTATAGAAGCCAGCTATTACATAAATGAACTTCTTGATGAGATGCGCGCGAAGAAGGGGCTGAGTAAAGAAGAAATATCTCTGTTGACTGGCCAAGAGCTAATCCAGTTAGATACAATTACAATCTCAGGGAAAGAGCTGATCAAAAGAAAGAAAAAAATTGTATGCTATTACCACGATGGCAATTACGAAATGCGCACAGGAGATGATGGATGTAAGTTTGAACAGGAAATTGCACCTTTCAGCATATCTGGCCAAACAACTTTCTTTGGCAGGCCCGCTTATAGGGGTAAACTAAGAGGCGCAGTAAATGTTATCTTGAGCGTAAAAGAGCTACACAAACTAAAAGATAAAGAAATACTTGTAACATCAAATACAACGCCAGATTATGTTCCATTCCTAAAAAAAGCAAAAGCAGTAATTACAGAAAAAGGAGGCATAACCAGCCATGCAGCAATAATCAGCAGAGAGATGAAAATACCCTGCATTGTTGGAATTAAGCATATAACCTTGGCCCTGAAGACAGGCGATGAAATTGAAGTTGATGCTTATAAAGGCGTTGTAAAAATAATCAAGCGCAACACATAACAAAAATATTTATAAACAATGGGGAATATCTGACTCTTATGCCGAGGTGGCACAACCTGGTACTGCGCTGACATGCCTTCAATCTGAAGCATGGCGGAAGATTGCTAAGTACAACAGTGCTTATGATCGCCACAAGTACCGTAAAGATTCAGTGCCCGCAAGGGCTCGGGAGTTCAAATCTCCCCCTCGGCGTTTCTTTAATTAGAAAACAAAAAGATTTATATATAAATGATTTTATCCTTAGATTATGCAAACCATAACCATACCCAAACAAGAATATAAAAAACTTAAGAAAATGGAAAAACTCGATATAGACTTGCTTCAAGACATAGCTAGGGGCATAAAAGACGTTCTAAGAGGGAATATTAAGGAGATTTGATGTTTTTCAATGTATTTTCTACCATGTCGTTATATACATCCAAATTTGCTTTTATAACTTCTATCTCTTGCTGTTGAACTTTTTTATCGGCGATTGTAATCAGGAAAACAACCTCATGCGATTCATACACCAGAAATATGAGCCTCTTACCATTAAATTTTTTCTCTCTGAAAAACTTGTAACCTAATGGTTTACCGTCATATGGCTGAAGTTTTAATTCTTGCTCGAACTTAACTACCCTATCTTGTTCAGGCTTGCTTAACCTCTTAAACTTGGTTTCATACCAATCAGTTCTAAATATGCGGTACATAAATATCTTTTAATTATGCTACCTTAAAAATATTGTGATTTTCACGTTTTTACATCCTTCGCTGACTCGCTTAATTTTCTCATCCCCTCGGCGTTTTTATTTTGATGCGTTCCAGAGAACTTTAAAGTAATTTTTGAACGTATCTGCTGTTCCTTTATTTTCGATCAAAATTCCTGTTTCAGACTCCCAAAGCATAAAGGCAACTTTATTATTGTAGAGCCAAATTGATATCGGAATAACATATTTTGTGCCAATGAGCTTGGCTTCTGTTAATTTAAGTTTTTTAAGCTCTCTTGACCTTTTAATTGCCTGCTCATTTCTGCCGAAGATTATCTCCAGCTTAATGTTTTCCTTTATTCTTCTCTCATGGAATTGCGGAAGGTAAAATGGAAGAACTTCAGTTGCTTTTCCAGCAGATGTTAAGGAATACCATATTTTTGGCTTGCTCTTGATTATATCTTCCATTATATTTTTTAAGCCTTCCTTGCCTTTATGAACAGTTACATCAGTTATTGCTTTTGACTGCTGCGCTATTTCAAATAGCTTGGGCAGAATACCCTCAATGTTTGCTTCTTTTTCCTTGATGATCTCTTTTAATTTTTGCGGGTTTGCAGCAATAAAAAATCTGGCCTTTCCCTCCATTATAAAGCTTACAAGACCGCGGTCTATAAGCCTTTCCAGGCAGTCATAGATTGTTCTTCTATGCATCCTTGTCTTTTCTGCAATCCTGCCAATATGGGCTTTGCCAAGATCCAATAGCGTAATGTAAACTATTGCCTCGTTTCTTGTCAAGCCTAAGCTTTCCAATGCTTCTGTTTCGATCATGATGCCTGAAGATCCTTTTATGTTTTTAAAGCTTTCTATTTGTGGTAAAGAAGTTTACCCACAATATATATGAAGGAACCAGTAATACTACTTCAAAGTGATTTAAAATGAAAGAACAAGAAAAGAAGAAGAAGTCGCCTACTCAAGAAAAGTTATTGGAACTTGGAAAAAAGAACAAAGAATTAGCAGAAGAATATAAGAGAGGAGATAGTGGAAGAAAAAAATGTTTAAATGAAGCATTAAGGGGATTTAATATTTTAATGGAAGTCGTACAAATGCCTCAAATAGCAACTTATTCTATGTTTGACAAGATCACAATAGACCGTGATTGTGGCGTGCTATCAGAGTATGTGATATATATAGATGAAGCAAAAATATACTATTCAAATGATTCAGATATGCTCCCTTTATTTTCAAAAGTATTGGATGAGAATAATGCGAAAGAGGTAATAAGTGCGTGGTCCACAATGTACGCTGGACCAGATAGATATGGTCTTTTAGGTTCCTTATGTGAAATAAGCAAGCTTGGAAAAGACAAACTGCTTGAAAGAATATTGGATGATTTATTAGGCTAATCAACAGGCGTTGAAAATGAAAAAAAATCTTGAAAACATATATCAAATATGGTCTGATCTCGAACCAACAGTAATTGCTAAATCACTTAAAGTGGCAGAAGAAATATATGGGTTGTGTATCGGTTGTCTCGATAGTCAATATTTTCACAAAACTATGGAAAATGAATATTATGATGGAAAATTAAAATTTTGGTGTGTAGAAAGACCCATATTTAGAGAATTTTGGAGCTTTAATCTCAAAAAAGACGGTCTTTACTTTGACGGTAAAGTTGGAGGTAATCTGATGCAACATAAGATCAAAAAACCAGATGATATTTTTTTATTATTTTCAAATTGGCCAAGATGGCCCCAAGATGTTATTGAAATGCTTAAATTTGTAAAATACGAATTGAAGAATTTCAAAAATTTTGGATATGCACCAGAGCACACAAAGAAAATATATGACGTTTGTATGGAATATTTTAATTCACCCAATTTTAGAAGTTATTTAAAAAAAGGAGGAGGAAAATTTGATGTGTGGAAGTTTAATGGTAGTGATCTTGAAATTCTAACCCTTATTGATGAAAAAGGTTTGTGCATACAAAAGTATCTGTGGCCATTCATCTATGCGAAACACACAGATGAAATTACGAAGCCAGAGGGCATTATTGATTCTTTAGGGTGGAATCCCCATAATATCAAAAAAATATCGGTTGCGGGTATTGAAAAAATAAAAGAAAGATTAAAAAACATAACTAAAACTGACGAGTGGTCTCTTGATGACAGAGTATTTGGTTCAGAATAATATCGCAAAATAATCATCTAATCCAATACACATTATCCTTTTTCCTTTCCTTCAGCTCGGGCTTCTCATCTGCATAGCCGAATACAACTGCGTTGATCACCTTATAACCCTCTGGAATGTTCAATTTCTTTAGGATCTTTTCGCCTTCAATGTGCTTTGCCATTCCAATGAAGCAGCTTGCGATTCCAAGAGAATAAGCAGCAAGCATCATGTTCTGGCTGCATATCCCGCAGTCTGCATAGGACCATCCGCTATGTTCTGTAGCAAGAAGGAATATAAGAACTGGGGCAGAGTAAAATAAAGGATCTTCCATAGTTTTCATCCTTTCCCTTGTAAGCGGTGATGTAGGTAAGATTTTTTTTGTTAAAACATTAGATAAGTCCTTAATAAGGGCTTTATTTGTAATCGCAATAAACTTCCATGGCTGCCTGTTCATTGCAGAAGGGGCATAGCGGCCTGCCTCAATTATTTCATTTATTATGTTTTCAGGGATTTCTTTATTTTTGTACCTTCTTACAGCCCTTCTTTCCTTGATCGCTTTGATGACTTCGTTAGACATGGATAAGGAAAAAACGCCATTTTATTTAAATTTATCTTTGAATTTGTCATATTGCAAAAAAATGTCGTTTTCACGATCGAGCTCCAAGAATTTCACTTTTATTGCCCGGTTAAACAGGCTGTCATCAAGCCCCATTATCTCTTTTAACTTCAATAAAGCTCTTTTTACATGTTTATCATCTTGGTCATAGTAATATGCGGCAATAAGCGAGTTCAGAGCATTGATCATATCCTCTTTTGCAAAGTACATTGAACTAAGAAGAAGATAATTATAGTGTGTTGGAGCTTCTTTAACTGCTTTTTTTGCTTCTTCTAATCCCAGGTCATAATCTCCCTTTTCATGATAATAAAAAGCAATATCTGAATGCCCCTCGCTTGTTAAAGCGCTATCTAATGTTTTTTCCAAATCCGGCTTTAAGTCTTCTTTCGGTATGTTTGCATTAACATTTGTTGTTAATAACAATGATAAAAGATATGCAGCAGCTATTTTTTCGATCATTTTTGCCCTTCTTTTTTCCACACTTCATCAATATCAGTTATAATTTTTTCTATATCTGATTTTTCACAAGCAGATACAGCTAAAGATGTTTCTATTTTTTCATAAGGAAGATTTTTTAAAATATTCAGACAATAAGGCATAATGTCTTCTTTTTTCCTAACTGGCCTCATTCCACTATTGCCGACAGTCAGATAGAATCTATTTTCAGTTTCGTTCCAGCTTATTCCAATTTTCATTATTTTCCACAATGTTTAAATATCAAATAAGGGCACACCTTATTGTGAAAAACCTTTCGTTTATTTTAATGTTCTTATTCTTGGCAAACATATTCATAGTTTCAGCTTTATCTGAAGACAGGATAGTCCAGGAAAGCAGATACCTGACCATAACCCTTCAGCTAAGCTCCACTGTTACTATAATGCCTACATCACTTTCATATTACGTTGACCATGTTTCTGTTCTGCTGCCTTTCATACCCGGAGATGATTATAGGCAGAAAACTCTTAGCCTGATAACAATTCCAGCTGCAACAGAAGAAAATGATTCATTAAAATTTTTGTGGAAAAATCCTGAAAAAACTAATTTGAGCTTTGCGTTTAATTCGCAGATAGAAACAAGCAGCAATTATCTTGAAATAAGGAAAAAGGCAGATTTCCCAATTAAAGCCCTGCCTGAAGATGTCCTTGTTTATACAAAGCCATCAACAAAAATAGACTCAGGTGATCCTGATATAATAAGCCTGGCATCAGGCCTTGCAGAAGGGGAAACTGACCTGTATGTTGTTGTCTATAAGACTGCATCATGGGTTACAAAAAACATAAAGTATGATTTAAGCACATTGACTGCAGATGTCAGCCAGAATGCTTCCTGGGTGCTGAAGAACAGGGAAGGAGTATGCGATGAACTGTCCGTCTTGCTTATTGCAATGCTCCGCTCATTAGGAATCCCTGCAAGATTTGTTTCCGGCATTTCTTACACCAATTCGCCGTTGTTCAAAGAAAGATGGGGATTTCACGGCTGGACTGAAGTTTATTTCCCGGAATACGGGTGGGTTCCTTTTGATCCGACATACGGGCAGTATGGCTACATAGATGCAGGCCATATGAAGCTGAATGCTGCAGTTGATCCTGAAGATGTATCTACAAAATACGAGTCAAGCGGCCGCAATATACAGCTCGAAGCTGGCAAATTAAATGTTGAGGCTTCAATAATTGATTACAGAAGCAAGAATCCGAATTATGTAAGTATTTCTGCAAAAATGCTTTATGACAAAGTCGGCTATGGCTCTTACAATCTTGTTGAGGCAGAAGTTGAAAATTTAATGAGCTATTATGTAACAGAGGCTTTTTTGCTTGCAAGAACTTCAAATATCCAAAATATAACTGCAAGGGAGCAGAAAATATTGCTGAAGCCATTTGAAAAAAAGGCGCTTTACTGGCCAATAAAAGTTGATGAAGACTTGCAGCAGGGCAATGTTTATTTTGAATTTCCCATGCTGGTTTATTCTTCGCAGAACATAAGCACGGAAACAAAATTTAATGCCTATCCGAATGAGTATGCTTATTCTTATGATGAAGTAAACAGCATATTAAAGCAAAAAACAGAAGAGGAAAAAAAGGTTTATTCAAAAATTGTTGCTTTGAACTGCAGCTCTGAAAAAGAAGTTTATCTTGGAGCAGCTGATGTTGACTGCAGAATAAAGAATACAGGCAATATAATACTTGCTGATCTTAATGTATGTGTCAAAGATGACTGCAGAACCCTGAATCTGGGAATAAGCGAGGAAAAAGAAATACTTTTTGAAGTTGTTGTTGATAGAGTTGGAAAAAATACAATAACTGTGGAAGCAAACAATGACGATGTTTCAAAAGCAGCTTATCTGGAGATTATGGGCTTGGACAAGCCTTCTTTATCGATAGATGATCTGGAATATCCTGCAGAGATGAAATTCAATGATATTGCCAATATTTCATTTTTGATAAAGAAAAATTCGCTCTCAAATCCAAAAAATGCTGCAGTAGATTACTGGAGAAATAAGGATCTGCAGAAATGGCAATTAGGAGAGCTTGCAAATGACCAGAAGATCAAGATCGGAGTTAAGGGAGCAGAGCTTTCAAAGGAAAATACGATCAAAATAATAATAACTTATGAGGACAAAGAAGGCAGCAGCTACAGGGAAGAAAAGGAGTTCAAGATAAGGCTTGTGAATCTTACATTGTGGCAGAAGATAAGGATGTTTTTCAGAGATTTATTTTAAATTTTTTTAAATAATAAAAACATTAATAAACAAAACAATAAAACCAGATAATATGGCCAAAGAAAAAACAAAATCAATTCAAAAAGAAAAAACTGAAGGCAATAACATAATCGAAAAACTAATTCCAGACACATCTGTGATAATTGAAGGCTTAGTTTCCCAAAAAATAAACAAAGGCGAAATAAGCCCTGAAACGATCATAATTCATGAAGCGGTTATTGCAGAGCTTGAGCATCAGGCAAACCAGAACAAGGCAATGGGTTTCCTTGGAATTGAAGAGCTTCAGAAGATAAAGGAGCTGTCCTTAAAGCTCGGATTTAAATTAGAGTTCTCCGGAAAGAAGCCAAGCGCAGCAGAGATAAAATACGCTTCTTTGGGAGAGATAGATGCGATGATACGCGATCTTGCCTATGAAGCTGACGGCACTTTGTTCACATCAGATAAGATACAGTCAAGGATTGCTGAAACAAAGAGCATAAAAACAATTTATGTAAAACTTGAGCAGCAGATCAAGAAAATAAGGCTCGAAGGTTATTTTGATGAAACAACAATGTCTGTCCATCTGAGGGAGAATGTGCTGCCTTTTGCGAAAAAGGGAATGCCTGGAAACTGGCAGTTTATTGCAATAGGCGAGAAACTTTTGACAAGGGATGATATCCAGGATATAAGCAGGGAGATAATCGAGGAAGCAGGAATAAGGAAAGACGGCTTTATTGAGATTGAAAGGCCTGGAAGCACAATTGTGCAGCTCGGATTGTTCAGGGTAGTTGTCACAAAGCCGCCATTCTCAGATGGGTGGGAGATAACTGCTGTAAAGCCGGTTAAAAAACTGAATCTTGATGATTATAAAATGAGCGACAAGCTGAAGCAGAGGGTTGCAGAGCAGGCAGAAGGCATTTTGATTGCCGGCGCCCCAGGAATGGGGAAATCAACATTTGCAATGGCGCTTGCAGAATATTACGCATCCCAAAACAAGATAATAAAAACTGTTGAAGCTCCGCGCGACTTGATTCTGCCGGACAATATAACGCAGTATTCGATCTCGCACGGAGATGCCCAGGAAATACATGATGTTCTTTTGCTGTCAAGGCCGGATTATACCATATTTGATGAAATGAGAAATACGAGTGATTTTAAATTGTTCGCTGATTTAAGATTAGCGGGAGTTGGAATGGCAGGTGTTGTGCATGCAACAAATCCCATAGATGCAATACAGAGATTTGTCGGAAGAATTGAGCTCGGAGTCATTCCGCAGATCATTGATACTGTTATTTTCATTAAAAACGGCTTCATAAACAAAGTTTTAGGCCTGCAGATGGTTGTCAAAGTTCCTTCAGGAATGACAGAAGCTGATTTGGCAAGGCCGGTTGTTGTTGTGACAGATTTTGAAACTAAAAAGCTGGAATACGAGCTTTACAGCTATGGAGAGGAAACTGTTGTTGTTCCTGTGCGCGTGCAGTCAAGATCAGCAACGCATGAGCTTGCTGCAAGAACAATAATGCAGGAATTAAGGAGATATGCAGATGATGTTGAAGTGGATATTGTCAGCGAGGGAAAGTGCATTGTCAGAGTTCCTGAGAATAATATTGCACGGATAATCGGCAAGGAAGGAAAAACTATTTCGGAGATTGAGAAAAGGCTTGGGATCAGCATTGATGTGCAGGAATTAGGAGCTAAAAAAGAAACAGGCAATGCAGCGGAGAACACAGAGAAGCGCCAATTGCAGTATGATGTAAGAATAAAAAAGAACATGGTTATTTTCTACCTTGACATCACGATGCAGAACAAGGATGTGGATGTTTATGTCGGCGATGATTTTCTATTGACGGCAAAGGTGGGGAAAACAGGGATCATAAAGATAAAGAAAGACAACAAGATAGGGCAGATCATAATAAACGCAATCAACGGCGGGGAGAAAGTCAAACTAATAGCTTAGCTTCTTCACAAATCGGGCATTCTTTTTCAACAATGTTTTCAAGTTCTTTTTTAATCCTGTCTTTTTCAGGGTGCCCAGGATCAATTAGTCTGTATATTCTCCTCCCTTTGTAATCAGTCCAGTATATTTCGGGGTTGTGCTCTTTGCAGACCTGTAATCTGCTTTTTTTCAATCTTGGATCTTCTTCGTCGACAATTAAGCTCAGGGATTCGAGTACAGAATGGACTGTGTATTCGCCGTCAGCGCGAAGATCAAGTGACCGCTCAACAGCATTCCTCAATGAAACCCCTTTTTCTACATCACATTTAACATCATTAGGCAGAGCATCGCTGATATCTTTCTCTTTGAAGATGTAATCCAAATCCCTTAAGAAAGTTCCATAAAGAGTTGCCCTGTGGAGCTGCAATATGAAAAATCTATCTTTAGTTGTAAGATCAAACAAGCCATATTTTTCATGGCCGACATGCAGCCAAACCTTTCCCGGATTTTTTGAAAATACAAATTCGTGCTCTTTCTTAAAATCATTAAATTGAATAACCTTGTTAGTTTTAAGCATCATATCCCTTTCTGGCTGATTTTTGTGAAGGTACCAGAGCAGATGCTTGATATATTCAAAAGGAACATTGGCGATATACGAGTCTCCGTTTGTTCCGTTGAAAATGTGGAATTGATAAGGCTGTTTTTTTAAATCGATATGGGGCTCAAATTGAATAATATCTTTGCTTTTGAAGGAGCTTCTTGCTTCCATCACAGTTTTAGCAGGGATCCTGATATGTATTGCAGATTCTCTTCCATTATAACGGGCCTCTGCTAGCGTATGCTGTCCCCATTTATTGTAATCAATGTGCATTTGTACATATAGTCTATGACAATAACATTTATATATCTGCTCTTCTTATTTTGTTACAAACATAACAAAAAACTAGCTAAAATGAGAGAATTAGACCAAAGCGAAGTAAAAATTGTGAGAGAACTCATAAAAAATACGAGAATAAGTGATAACCAGATTGCAAAGAAAACAAATGTGCCTGTAATGACTGTGAACAGGAAAAGAAAAAAAATAGAAAAAGAGGGGTTGCTAAACTATTTCACAAGTTTTGATACAGGCGAGCATGGAACTGGAATGTTCAAGGCAAAACAGCTCTATATTGTCAAGTTTAAGTTGGGTGTAACAAGGCAGCAATATCTGGAAAGCGTTGAGTATGACAAAAAATGGATGAGTTTTAATGCAGATTATATCTCGCTGTCTTATCTGGGTGAGAAAGACGGACATTTGGCTTTAATTCTGATTTTAGATGCTGAGACTGAGAGCGAATTAGTAGATGAATTCAGCAACAGAATAATACACCACATCAGAGAAAAAATCGGAGAAGATGCAGTGAAAGAAGTGATAACAACAAGGGTAACAGACACCATAAGAAGGCACCATAATTACCTGCCTTCAATCAATATGAGTGATGGAGTAATGAAGAAAGAATGGCCTGATGAGTGGATATTTGTGGATAAGGCAAGAGCAGAAATCAAAAAAAAGAGAACATGAAAAAATCAATTTCGGTTTGGTTGCTGGGCCTGGTTTTTGCAGTTAGTATGATCAGCGGATGCCAGCAAAAAACCGAAATAGATGGCTCAACCGTTTTAGATGATCCTAGAGCTGAATGCGCAAGAGTCAGCGGCGAATGGAAAATATTCAGCAATGGCTGCATTGATTCATGCTCTCTGGAGAGAAGCAAGGAACCATTGTTTTGCACAACTGCAATGACAGACGGCTGCGACTGCGGAGCAGACAGATGCTGGACTGGGAAGACGTGCGAGGCCAACTGACATCATATAATCGCAAAATATAAATACCAACAGCCATCATAACTTTACTATGCCGAATGGAAACATGATTCCTCCTGGAATGGGGCCTGTAACTGGAATGGCTCCTCCGCCCGGGATGGATCAAAAAAAAGGAAAAGCTGCGCCTAGCGCGCCTTCTGATATGATAATGCAGCTTACGGGAATGAGCAGCAGATTAAGAAGTTTGGAGGAGAGCTACATCAATTTAAGAAAAAAAGTCCAGGTCAGCGACCAAAACATGCTGTCTTCAAACAGGAAATTTGCAGATGAGATTAAAGCAATAAATGCAGATATACTCGATATAAAGCACGAAATAGCAGACGTAAAAGAAAAGATGCTTGAGGTAATAAAAGAGCTGCGGTCCAGCGCAAAAGATGAAGATGTCAGAGTGCTTGAGAAATATATAGAGCTTTGGCAGCCGCTTAATTTTGTTACGAGAAATGAAGTTAAAAAAATTGTAAAAGAGATTTTAGATGCAAATCTAGAACAAAGCAAAGAATAGAAAGTTATTTAAACAAATATTAGTAATGGTATTTATATTTAAAATATATTCAAAAAAAGGTGATAGACAATGCCTCTTTTCGGCAAAAAACCAGCTTCCCAAGCACCGCCACTAATACCTGTTGACCAAGTTCTCAATATGAGGGCGCAAGGGCTTTCAAATGACCAGACAATACAGGCATTGCAGCGAGACGGCTATGCTTCTGACCAGATATTTGACGCAATGTCGCAGGCAGATATAAAGGGGAGCGTAGAAGCTGCCCGGCCTTATCAGATGCCTCCTCTGGAAAATCCCATGTCGCAAGAAATGCAGATGCCGCAGCAGGAATTCATGCAGCAGCCTCAAATGCAGGCTGCAACTGATGTTGAAAGAATAGAGGAACTCGCAGAGGCAATAATTGATGAAAAATGGAACGAGCTTGTAAAGAACATAAACAAAGTCATTGAATGGAAAACAAAGACTGAAGCGAGAATCAACAAATCAGAGCAGGCGATTGATGACCTGAGAAACAACCTTAATACAATCCACCAGACTATAATAGGAAAGGTTGAGGAATACGATAAAAATATCCAGAATGTCGGGGCTGAAGTGAAGGCAATGGACAAAGTGTTCCAGAAAGTGCTGCCTCAGCTGACTGAAAGCATTGGAGAGCTTTCCAGATTAACTGACAAGGCAAAAGAAAAGAGCACTAAGAAATAATTTATCTATTCTCATACCCGCTTAGAAGCCTTATTGTGAATGATGCTATCAGCAGTATAAGTATCAAGCCTAAGATCTTTGGGTGAAACAGCGTTGCCCAGAATGCTCCCTGACCGATTGTGCTGACACTTGTTGCGTTTGTGCCTACTATCATTGATTCGTTTGTTCTTGGCTCAATCAAGCCGCCGCTTGTGAAATACACCCTGCCGAGTGCTCCAAGGATTATTATGGCAGCAATAGTTACTATCCACCATAAAACAACCTTATCTTTTCCGACTATTGTGCTAAGAAGATTCTCATCGCTTACGCCAAAGAATTTGAAAGCCATTATTACGAGCGCTGCGAAAATAAACATCAGGGCAAACCAGGGAACAATTAAATTTATGACTGCAATAACGCCCGATAGCATCAAAGTTATTACCGCAATGCACAATGCCAATATTGCATGTATGCCTTTGTTGTCTCCGAAGAATTTTGTGTACTCTGCGACAGCATAAACAATAATCAGGATGAAAATAAAAGAAAAAATGCTGGAAAAATTCGCCAGCAGGTTAAATCCGGATAAAATATCTGCCATGTTTACTTTCTACTGAACAATTTACCGAATTCTTCAAGTAATCCAGTTCCTTGACTTCGCTCTCCGCTTCTTGTGATGAACCAGATTATGATGCCGAACACAATAAGGACCACAACCAGTGTTTGGGTATTTGGATCTTCCAGCCAGTTGAGCCACCACGGAAGCGAAACTCCTTCCCCCCACCATGCTGCTGCTTTTCCAAAAATCGCAATTACAATTATCAATGCTATGATCACTATTCCGCCTGTGACCCTGCCTGCCCATGTAAACTCAACCCCAAACACACCCATCAGCATAAGCACCATCAATATTGCCACTATAACAACAGCAACATTCGGGATTGACTGGTTTATTATCTGGATAGGATCTGCATTTACAGGATAGCTATCAGTAACGTGCGGTATAACAACAAGCAAGGAAATTATCAATGCTATGATCACATTAAAATTCTGCTTGTCAGTTCCAAGTATCTTTGATTTCTGAAATATCGCAAATATTATTGTGAAGATCAGCAAGAAAGGCAGCAAAACATCAGTTAAGCCCAAATCTTCAAGCCTCATTATAACATCTGCCAAAACGCCACTTACCATTTTAACCTCCTTTATTCCTTCTTTTCCTCTTTTTTCTTCCCGCCGCCCCCTCTTGTTATCAGGGCGATGAAGATAATTATTACAATTATGAAAATTATCGCTGCAACCCAGTCATTCTGCCAGTGATCATTCATCCAATCCCAGAACCATTCGAGCCAGCTTCCTCCCGAGTCCATAGGTATTGCTGCCAGAAAAATCAGTATTATGCCCACTAAAGTCGCAATCATGAATGTTGTTCTCCAGGGGCCTTTCTCAAGAAATACTTTTTCATCTTCGCTGAAGAACGAGCCTATCAAAAGCAGGAATGACAGGATGATGATGAGGAATATTACAACATTGCCCAATGCCTGGTTTATTATTGCTACAAGCTTTGTTGAAGCAATAACAAGGAAAGCAACAACAAAAGACATCATTGCATTGAGGTTTTTCTTCGTGTATTTTGTTCCTCCAACATCTTCTGTTCCGAAAAGCTTTGTTTTTTCAAGAATTGCGAAGACAACTGTAAATACAAGCAGGAAAGGCAGAACTACATCGTAAATGCCTATTTTGTCAAAAAACTCTATTATTCCGCGAAATGTAGAGGTTGCCATATTTAAGTGTCTTACTATTATAGTTCGTATATAAACTTTTCGTTTTTAAAAAGGTTTATAAAGAGGGGAGATTTTATGCATTTTGATATAAAATGCTGAATAAAAAAGAATTTGAAGACATAATTAAAGAACTGAAGAAATTTGATGAAGAAAGAGAGAAGACAATAAGGCAATCCAGAGATATAATACAGCTTTCCAAGCAGATAATTTATGCTGTGCAAAGGGACGATATAAGTTCTGCTGATGCGCTGGTAAAAGAGATAAAGGAAAAAGCAAAGAAACTGCCCTTGAAGTTTTATGATACTGAGATGGATGCTGTTGCAATGCAGGAGCTTGTTGAAGCTGTTGTATTTTATGAGTTTGTTAAGAATAATAAGATGCCTTCACGAAAAGAGCTCGGAGCTGAAACTACAGCTTATCTGATGGGGCTTTGCGATCTGACTGGCGAATTGGTCAGAAAAGCTGTGAAGGACGTGATAAATAAAAGGTATAGCGAAGCTAAGAAAATAAAGGATCTTGTTGATGAAATTTATGGCGAATTCTTGAAGTTTGATTTAAGAAACGGTGATTTAAGGAAAAAGGCAGACCAAATAAAGTGGAACCTTAAAAAGCTGGAAGAAATGGAGTATGATGTTGCAAGAAAATGATTTGCAAAAAGCAGCGTTGAAAATACTTAAAAAATGCATGGGCCTGGCTAAAAAGGATTCCTGCCTGATTGTTTTTGATGAAAATAAGAAAAGCATCGCAGATGCCTTGTTCAAGGCTGCATCAGGAATTTCTAAGGCAAAATTGCTGCAGATCCCGGTTGGAAAGCAGCATGGAGAAGAGCCGCCTTTGCATGCTGCAAAAGAGATGCTGAAGCACAGTATAATAATGATTGCAACAACAAAATCCCTGTCTCATACAAAAGCAAGAAGAAATGCAACTAAAAAAGGAGCAAGGCTTGCTTCAATGCCCGGTATAAATGATGATATGTTTCTAAGAGCAGCTTCTGTTAATTATTCAAAGATTTCTGAAAGAAGCAAAAAGCTGATTTCTTTTTTAAAAAACAAGAAAATTGTGAAAATAAAAACAAAATTGGGAACAAACATTGCATTGAATATAAAAAACAGGCAACTGCACGGGGATGTTGCTGGGCTTTACATTAAAAAAGGGACATGGGGAAATATTCCTGCAGGTGAGGTTTCTTTGTCTCCGAATGAAGGAAAATCAAATGGCGTTTTTATTGTTGACGCTTCTATTTTGGGAAAAGTTGACAAGCCTGTAAGAATAACTGTTAAGAATGGATTTGCTGTGAAGATTGAAGGCGGAAAAACTACATTAAAGCTGAAAAAAGAACTGGAAAAGATTAAAAATAAAAATGCATATAATATCGCTGAACTCGGCATTGGAATGAACGACAAGGCGAAGATCATAGGCAATGTTTTAGAGGATGAAAAAGTTTTTGGGACTGCGCATATTGCATTGGGCAACAATGCGTCATATGGCGGCAAAGTAAATGTGCCTGTACACTTGGATGGGGTTTTTAAGAGGCCAACAATAGAAGTTGATGGAAAAGTCATAATGAAAAATGGCAAATTACTTATATAACAATGTATTTTTAATTTTTGTTTTGATACTTTTTATATTTTTCATTGGCTGTGCTAAAAATAAAATAGAAAATCATGTGGTGAGCAATATGTCGAATGTACTGAACATAGATGGTGTCAAAATTGAGCATCTTGGCCATGCTGGCTTTAAGATAACTGATGGCGATACAATTTATATTGATCCATTTAATGTGAATACAGATGAAAAAGCAGACATTATTCTGATAACGCATGAGCATTATGATCATTGCTCTATAAAAGACATACAGAAGCTTGTTAAGCAGGATACAACAATAGTTACAGTTGCAGACTGCCAGTCAAAGCTGTCCACTGTTGTTTCTGGAATTAAGGGAGTGAAAATTGTAAGGCCCGGAGCAAAGCTGACAATCGGCAATGTTTCTATAGAGACAGTTCCCGCTTATAATGTAAACAAGTTCAGGGCACCAGGGCTGCCGTTTCACCAGAATCAAAACGAATGGGTCGGCTTCATTGTAACAATCAAAGGGAAGAGGATCTATCACGCTGGAGATACTGATCTGATCCCTGAAATGAAAAACATCACAAATATCGATGTCGCATTATTGCCGGTTTCTGGAACTTATGTGATGACCGCAGAGGAAGCGGCAAAGGCTGCTGAGATCATAAATCCGAAGATAGCAGTGCCGATGCATTACGGAGCAATTGTCGGATCTGCAAATGATGCTGAGAAATTCAGGCAGCTGTATAAAGGAGATGTGAGGATTTTGTAAAAATTTTGAAGAAATATTTAAATACCAGTTAGTTTATGTTGAAGATAGAGGTGAACTATTATGCCAAGAAACCTATTTGATTTTGGAACAAGACCTATGAATGTTTGGGAACCTAATTCTAAAAGTAAAAAGAAGTGTCCTTCAACAACGAGAAATAAGATAAGAAAACGTTGGTGGGGAGCTGATAAATATAAGGGAAAATGTTTTTGTTGTGGGGAAAGCCTTAGTTGGTCTCCTGCTGTCCACGTTGGGAGAATTAAGGCTGGAGCATCTGGCGGGACTTATACCCCTGAAAATTCCAGACTTGTTTGTACTGAATGTAATCTAGGGATGTCGAAAACTAACATGAAAGTTTATATGAAAAACATCTATCCCGAAAGATACAAAAAATATTTCCCTAAATCTGAAAGTGAAAGTACAAAGAAATCCAAAACTAGAAAAAGTCCAAGAAAACCTGCAAATCCTTTTGGAATACAACAATCAAATAAAATGCCCCAATTTAGGTTTTAGAAACTAACTCTTGTTCTTCTTTTTGGTCTTCTTCTGGCTCCAAAACTAACTCTCTGACCACTTGAAGTTCTAAAACTAATAGGTCGCTTAGTTTTTGTTCTTTTTCCTCTTGCTAAAAACGATGTCATAATACGTCAATAGATGACCTTCTATAAAAACTTTACTGAACCCCTGCGTTCGCACTTCTTCGTCGCTTCGCTCGGGGCGTTTAACAGATTCCGATGTTTACAGAATTTAATACATATCACACAGCAATGTCAACTGTCAGCTTGTCGTAATCAAAGACAGGCATCACCTTGTAACCTACACCGCCTTCAACATGCACCTTTTTCGTATCTATTAAGCCATATTTTTCAAGAATCTTAATATCAACTGCTGTGCTCTTTATATCCCTGTTTGTTAATTTAGCCAATTCATAGATCGATTTCGGATGTTTATGCCTTATAACCTGCAGCAGCTCGATTCTTCTCGGAGTAAAAAATTCCCTGAAGGATTCCACGCTGCCAAAACTAAGCCCTTTTCTGGCCTTTATACTTTTTCCTTTTCTAACTTCACTCATAGCTTCAGCCGCTTCCTTCAGAACATCCTTAAGCGGCTTTACCTCGACTGTTATGTTTTTGATTTTCATTTTACCTCGCCTTTTGTTATTTTTTCAACTTCCTTTTGGAAATCTTCAACTAATTTCCATTCGTCAACAAAATCGTAAGGCAGCTCCATATTGCCTCTGTGAATGTGGTGGCCTTTTCTTTCATGATTGTCATAGCCCAATATTCTTTTTCCGTCTTTAATCAAAGCAAGCGAATACTGGAATCCCTCTGGGTGAAACTCATCTTTTTCAACCTTGTAAATGTCGATTTCAACTATGTAATTCTTATCCCTGTGCTTGTGGCTGAATATGAGTTCTGACACACCATATGGTATGGTATACCCCTATATAAACCTTTTGGTTTTTGGAGAAAAATGATCATATCTATTTCTTTTTCAAATACCCTTTCAAAAATTCTTTCCTGAACTTTTCAAACCCGTTCTCTTTTATTGCTGTCCTGATCTCTTTCATTAAATTTTGTACGAAATAGACATTATGATAACTTACCAATCTTAATCCTGTCGGCTCTTTCATCCTAATCAGATAATTTAGATATGCTCTTGTATGATTTTTGCAGACATAGCAATCGCAGTTTTTATCTAATGGGCGAAAATCCTCCTTATATTCCCTATTCTCAATCAGGACTTTGCCATTCGACGTAAACAATGTTCCGTGCCTTGCATTCCTTGTCGGCATACAGCTGTCAAAAACATCAATGCCGTGGCTGACGCAATCAATGATGTCTTCTGGCGATCCAACTCCCATCAGATAGCGGGGCGTGTCTTTTGGCAGAAATCTTTCAGAGTAATCAATCATTCCGTACATTAATTTTTTTGGCTCTCCAATTGACAATCCGCCTAATGCAATTCCATCAAAATCGAGCTTTGAAATCAATTCGCAGCTTATTTTTCTCAGATCCTTGAAAGTTCCTCCCTGCGTTATGCCAAAAACCAATTGTTTTGAATCTTTGTGAAAGTTCTTAAACCTTGATGCCCAGTCATGAGTTCTCTTTAGCGATTCAATAACATAGTCCTTGCTTTTCCCGTAAGGAGGCATATCATCTAATACCATTGCAACATCTGAGCCAAGCTCTTCCTGTATATTGGCTGCTTTTTCAGGAGTTATAAGATGAGGCACCCCATCAAAAGGGCTTTTAAACAAAACTCCATTGTTTGTTATAACTGGTGCAAATGACTTATCTGCTGTCTGAAACCCTCCAGAATCTGTAAAAATCACATCATTGAAATTCATGAACTTGTGCAGGCCATGAGCTTTTTTTATTATTTCAAGGCCAGGCCTTAAAAACAAGACAAGAGAATTGCAGATTATCGCTTTTGCACCCATCTCCTTAAGTTCGTCAGATGTTATTAATTTTACACTTGCCTTTGTCGCAACCGGCATGAAAAATGGAGTTTCAGCTGCAGCGTGCCTTGTTTTTAATTTACCTATTCTGGCTTTTGTTTTTGGGTCTTCTTTGAGAATTTTATACATTCTGATTCATTTCTCCCATATCAAAACTTTCATTTCCTCTTTGCCCTGCATAATGGTCTTTTCATTGATCAGCTTGAATTTATACTCTTCGGCATATTTTTTCAGCAGTTCATCTTTCCTTGTCAATAAAACAGCCATGCCTTTTTTCTTCAGGATATATTCTGCCTGGTAGAATAGTTCTTTGTATATTTTCTCAATGTCTTTTTCATTGTTTCTTGCAATGCTTATCTGGGGGGGATAGCTTATTATCTTATCTATTGAGTTTTTCTTCAGTTTTATGTCGAGCCAGTCAACATCTATCTTTGTAATGCCGATTGATTTTTCAATTCCAGCAATCTTCGCATTCTTCTGGCAGGATTTGAGATTTGTAAGCGAAGCAAAGCCCATTATTTTTAATCTGGCCTTTTTTATTTTTTTATCGATCTTCTCAAAATTAAATTTCAAAAACTTATTGAATGCAAACTTGTCTCTTGAGAAATGATTGACCGGAAAGTTATTGGCAAACATCGCTGCTTCTATTGGAATCTCGCCGCTCAGGCAGAATGGGTCTAAAATTATTTCTTTTTTATTATATTCGGCGATTCTTACAAGAGCATATGCAACTGTTCCCTTTAATGAATTAGGTGCTGAAAATATTTTATAATCCCTTTTATCAAGCTCTCTTCCTGCAAAATCTATGCCCATGTAGCAGTCATCATTATAGATGTAGACGAAAACAATAATACCTGGATTGTTCAGATCGACTTTTTGAGTGTATTTTTTGTCTTTCTTTATTTTTTCAATGATGAATTCGCCTGTTTCTGCTTCAATCTCGGAGCTTGTAAAGCTATGCTCGCCGATTCTTTCAGATCTTACAACAAAGGTCCTGTTTTTATTTAAAAATTTATCAAAGTTTATTTTTTCAATCCTTTCTTTGATATCTTCAACAGAATTTATTTTAAAAGAATCCAATAAAAAGAGAATCCTGTTGACGCTCTGGGCTGTATAGCATAATTTGGCCAGATCATCAAAATCTTTAATGCCGAAAATAACACAGCTTTCCCTTATTTCAGGGCTTGATTTAATCAATTCCTTAATTTCCAAAGCGGCAGTATTTTCAATGCCTTTGTTCACAATAGCCAAGCCCTGCATAAAGAATGGTAAAATGTCTCCCTATATAAAGCATATAGGAGCTGAATCTATTTCAATGGGTGGCCTGCATATTCAAATTCAAGCTCAGAATTAACCAGCCGTCTTAGTGTTTCTTTTAAATCCTTGATTTTTACTCTTATTTGCTTTGTATCATCCCTGTTTCTTAGCGTGACATCGTGGTTTTTCAGGCTGTCAAAATCAACTGTGATGCAATACGGAGTTCCGTTTTCGTCCTGCCTCGCATACCTTCTTCCTATGCTGCCTGATTCATCATAAAAGCAGTTGAATTCTTTGTTTAAATCATTCAGGATTTCTTTTGCTTTTTTGTCAAGGCCTTCTTTTTTGATTAATGGGAAGATGCCTGCTTTTACTGGGGCCAATTTTGGATGCAGCTTTAAAACAATATTCTCTCTCTTTTTATCGTATTCGTATGCGTCAAACATGAATGCCAATAAGGCACGGTCAACTCCCTGCGAGGGCTCAGATGCAACAGACGGAATAACCTTCTGCTTTGTAGCTTCATCGAAAACACCCAGATCCTTTTTCGAGAATTTCATGTGCTGCTTCAGGTCAAACTGCTTTCTGTCAGCGTTTCCGTGTATCTCTTTCCAGCCGAATGGGAATTTGTATTCGATATCAAAGCATGCTCCGGCATAATGAGCTAATTCTTCTTCTTTATGCTCCCTTAATCTTAAGTTTTCTTTTTTGATGCCCAAATCGGTAAACCATTTGTAGAATGATGCTAACCAGTAAGCGTGCCATTTGTTTGCAAGCTTATTTTCAGCCAGCTCGCTTATTGTTGTTTCCTTGTGCTGCCCGCCTTTTTTCTGGGCATCTGCTGTTAAAACATTCACTTTCATGCCCTGGACTTCGCTGAAGAAAATACATTCGTCTGTTTTATCCGGATGAGTGAAGAATTCAATCTCCATCTGCTCGAATTCCCTGGACCTAAATAAGAAGTCTCTTGGGCTTATTTCATTCCTGAATGCCTTTCCCATCTGCGCTATTCCGAAAGGCAGCTTTGCCCTTGAGTTTTCCTGGACTAATTTGAAATTTGTAAAGATGAGCTGCGCTGTTTCCGGCCTTAGATAAGTAAGAGAATTTGTGTTTTCAATTGGACCGATGTTTGTCCTGAACATCAAATTGAACTGCTTTGCATTCTCAAAATCATCATGGCAGTTTGGGCAGTCTATGTTGTTGTCTTTTATTAATTTGTCAATGTCTGTAGCTGACAATCCTTCTGCAGCGATATTGAGAAGATCTGCAACCAATGAATCGCCTCTGATTCTTGCATGGCATTTTTTACATTCAACCAAGATGTCTGTAAAGCAGTCAGCATGGCCGGATGCCTGCCATACTTTTGCGCTTGTTATTATTGCTCCGTCAATTCCGAAGACATCTTCCCTCTGCTGGACAAATGTTTTCCACCATTCTTTTTTTATATTGCCTTTTAATTCAACTCCCAATGGGCCGTAATCCCAGAATCCAGCCATTCCGCCATAGATCTCCGCATCAGGATAAACAAAGCCTTTCCTCTTGCAGAATGTTGCCATGTCAGCGATTGTCAATGCCATAGCACGTTTGAAAACAGAAGGGGTATTTAAAATTTGCTTTTATTTGAGCTGTCAAGTCTGCTGGATATGATTTAATTATTTGTAATATCTTGTCAAAGCCACAATAGAAGCAAAAATAATGCCTATACTGATCCATTTAAGGTAAAATCGCCAGTTTTCTTTAAATGCTGATTCAAAATTTTATATGCCCCCTCCATCGTTCTTAACCGAAAGATATTTAAATATAAGAATATTCTAATATGCTATTATGAAAGAGTTATACGAAATTCATGCTGAAATGTGCAAGGTGTTTTCAAATTCAATTAGGCTGGAGATATTGAACCTATTGAGAGATAAAGAATTTTCAGTCACTGAATTGATAGAGAAAACAAAATTAAGTCAATCAAATATTTCTCAGCATTTGTCTATTATGAAGTCTAAAGGCATTGTTACATCAAATAGACGAGGCAAAAATATCTATTACAAACTCACAAATCCAAAAATCATTAAGGCGTTTGATATCATAAGGGAAGTTTTGACTGAAAAATTAAAGGAAAATGGAAGAATTGTCAAGAATTTGTAAGATGTTAGAATGAAAAAAGAGCTAATGGGGCGATAGTGATGGAAAAAGATAAAAATACATTGTTATGGGTTGTAATTGCTGCAGTTATTCTGTTGTTTCTTTTCTCAGGATTTGGAATGGGCGGCTATGGCATGATGGGTTTTGGATTTTTGTTTATGTTGCTCTTCTGGGGGCTTATCATTTGGCTCATAGTTACCTTAATCAATGCAAGTCAATCCAAGGAGAATTGGTCAGATTCATTAACAATCCTGAAGAGAAGATATGCTTCTGGAGAAATTACAAAAAAGCAGTATGAAGAAATGAAGAGAGAATTAGGCAGGTGAAAAATGAAAATAGAAGATTTTGCACATATAGTTGAAACAGAAAAGAGTTTTGATGAAGCAGTTGTTTCAGTAAGAAAGGCTGTAGAAAATAAAGGTTGGGCAATATTCCAAGTATATGACTACAAAGAAATATTGGCGGTAAAGGGATTTAAACAGAAACCGTTAAAGATCATTGAAATCTGTTCTGGAAAATATGCCAATCAATTCTTGAACAAGAACAAACTATCCTCTCTTTGTATGCCTTGTAAAATCAATGTTTTGGAGGATGAAGGAAAAGTGAAAATAATGGGGATGAAGCCGACTATAATCTCACAATTCTTCCCAGAAATAAGTAGACAGGAAGCCGAAGAGGTAGAAAGAGACATTATTGAAGTGATAGATAATGCTAGGTGAAGTATAAATGTCAGAATTTTCCATCCAGTCTTTGACTGGTGGCAGAAAGCCAACTTTTTTGTATGTGGAAAATTCTGAGCATGCTCAAAAACCACCTGATACGATGTAACGTAGCTACATGCAACCCATCTATGATGGGTGGTTTTTGACAGAATGTCTATAGTTCGCTTTATTTTCCCAACCAATCTTTTTCTTCTTCATTTAGATCGAGATAATCTGCAATCCTCTCTGCTTCTTTTTTGTTTTTCCTGAATATGACCTGCATATAAGGCAGCGTATCCTTGATTATTTCTTTTTGCGAAGAATGTGTTTTCAATGCGATCTTTTTCGCTATGTCCTTCCTTTTCATGTATTTCATTTTAGCGTGCCATAATTTGAGGATCCTTGTTGTCTGGCAGTATTTTATGAATTCGCTGTTTTTCTGCTTCTTTGAAACAGCAACACCTGCTGTTAATAAAGTGTTTATATAATCGAGGAAGCGCCAATGCTGCCATCTTGAGATTCTGCCTCTTAAAACATCTGCTTTGCTGAGCATGTCATAAGCATTTGCCAGGTCTTCAGGATCAGTGTATTCTTTCGGCAGGTTTTCATCAACCCATAGAAAGCATTTATCAATATCCTCGTCAACATTTTCAAATGCTGTTACAGCGATATTAGCATCTTTGATCTTGAACACCTTTACAAGCGCATTAAGTATGGATTCCTGCTTGTTTCTTTCTGCAACATCTTCCACATCTTTCTTAACCAATTCTTTCTTTTCATCTGCCAGCATTTGAAGATCAGTTATTGCTGCCCTTAAGTCGCCAGCAGCTCTTCTTGCAAGGCTCTTCAAAACAGGCTCTTCATACTTTATGCCTTCTTTTGAAGCTATTTTTTTGAGAACATTAAAAACATCTGAAACATCCAGAGATTTAAACTGAATAAGCTCTGATTTGCTCCTTAACGAGCTGAATTTGTTGCCCCATGGATCATTTGAAATCAGGATTATGGGAAAGGTTGTTTTTTCAATCAATTTTATTATTGCCTGTATTCCGCCCCTGTCTTCATTGCCGCTTAATCCGTCAATTTCATCAATCAAAATAACTTTTCCTTTTGAGAATAAGCTCATCTGATGCACTGCATTGCCGACTTTAAGGTTGATCTGCTCTTCGTTTCTGAAGTCAGCAGCGCTTGTTTCAACAATCTCCAAATTAATTTCATTTGCAATTGCATAGACAGCAGCTGTTTTTCCGCTTCCTGCCGGGCCGTAAGCGATGGCAGCCCTTTTTTTCTTGTTTTTGAAATTAAAGACAAAGTCCTTCAGCTGCTTTAAAGCTGCATCCTGGCCGTGAACATCAGAAATTGTCTTCGGCAGATATTTATTGGCCCACAACTCTTCCATAAGGGAAGTAATGACTGTTTGTTTATTAAGGTTTTTATACTGGAATATGTGAAATGCAGAATAATAAAGCATATAAACAATGAAATAAAAACAAACATAGGGCAAGATGAAAACAATAGATGTTAAATTCAAGAAAATTGAGATCTGCAATTATTCTCCAAGGGAGACCATTATGGACATTAAAATAACAATAGACAATAACGGGCAGGAAAAACAATTTCTTAAAAAGGACAAGATAGGAAATCCAGGGGATCTGGCGCTTTACATCCTGTCAAAGATGAAGAAGTCGATCAAGGAGAAGAGCTTTGACGATGAGGAAGGGCCTCTTGGCGGAATAGTTGTTGTAAGGTTGAATGATGAAGAGATCATAGACAAGATGACCAAGTTCTTATCAAGCGTAAAGGACAGGATAAACAACATACAGAGAGACAAGACAATAACTTATTTCAGGATGGCTGAGAAGATAAACGGAATGGCGATGAATTTTTAGATTGCTGAGCTTTGTTATATTGTAAAACAAAAAAGCTAAAAAAATCATTTTTGGTTATGCAGTATAACAATTCTGTGCCTAAGATGATAAACGGAATGGCGATGAATTTTTGATTAATTTTATATAGATGTTCTTTTTCATAATGTCTTATGAAAATCTACTTTGCAGGATCAATCCGCGGCGGAAGGCATGATGTTGACCTGTATCTTCAGATGATAGATCATCTTAAACAGCATGGAGAGGTCCTTACCGAGCATGTAGGGGATAAAAACCTTAAAGTTTTTGATGAAGACGGAATAACAGACGGCCATATTCATGACAGGGATTTAAAATGGATTCTTTCTTCAGATATTTTAATCGCAGAAGTGTCAACTCCGAGCTTGGGAGTGGGGTATGAAATAGGCAGGGCTGTGGAAAACAACAAGCGCGTTCTGTGCCTGTACCACCCGCAAGCTGTAAAAATGGTGTCTGCTATGATTGCAGGTTGTCCAAAAATTACACTTGCTGAATATCGTGATATTGATGAAGCTAAGAAAATAATTGATAAATTTCTAAAATAAACCATAAATTTTTCAAAATCTTTAAAAACAACAGATTAAATTCTATTGCTATGGAACTACCGCAGAACTACAGCTTCAAAGAAGCTGAAAAGAAATGGAATGAATACTGGGAGAAGGAAGGAATTTACAAGTTTGATCCAAATGATGAAAAGAGGGAGATCTATTCAATTGACACTCCGCCGCCAACAGTCAGCGGGAAAATGCATCTTGGGCATGCATTCAGCTATTCTCAGCAGGATTTTGTTGTAAGATTCCATAGAATGCTCGGCAAGAATGTTTTCTATCCTTTCGGAACAGATGATAACGGGCTGGCAACAATAAGGCTAATAGAACAAGAAAAGAAAGTAAAGGATGTTGCTTTAGGCAGGGAGGGATTCATAAATCTGGTTCTTGAAACATTAGAAAAGGAGCTTAGGCCTTCATATCTGCAAGACTGGAAAAGAATAGGCATAAGCTGCGACTGGTCTATATTTTATACTACGATAGACAAGCATTGCCAGAAAATATCTCAAAAAAGCTTTATAGACCTATACAAAAAAGGCAGAGAATACAGAAAGAGGACGCCGTTCTTTTGGTGCCCTGAATGCCAGACGGCAATAGCCCAGGTAGAAATGAAAGACAGCGAACAGGATTCTCAATTAATATACATGAAATTCGATACGACAATAAAAAAGCAGATAATAATAGCAACAACAAGGCCAGAGCTGATGGGGGCATGCGTAATGGTTCATGTGCACCCTGATGACGAAAGATACAAGGAGTTCATAGGAGCAGAAGCAATTATCCCATTCTACAACAGAAAGGTTCCGATAAAAGCAAACAGGGATGTTGCAATGGATTTTGGCTCAGGAGCTGTTTATCATTGCACCTTTGGCGATATGGATGATGTAGTATGGCTTGAGAGAGAAAAAATCCCTGCTATTGAGATTGAAAATAAAGACGGGACATTAAATGAAAAAGCAGGAAAATACAAAGGAATGGCTATAAAGCGGGCAAGGAGCGCTGTTACAGATGACCTGAAAAAAGAAGAAAGGATTGAAAAAATAGAGCCTATAAGGCACGTGGTTAATGTTCATGAAAGATGCGGCACAGATATTGAGATACTGACAACAGACCAATGGTTTATCAAATATCTTGACCTGAAGGACGAGATGATAAAATGGGGAAATGCGCTTAATTGGCACCCGGAATATATGAAAGTAAGATATGAAAACTGGGTTCATGGCCTTAAGTATGACTGGTGTATTTCAAGGCAGAGGTTCTTTGGAGTTCCGTTTCCATTATGGTACTGCAGGAAATGCAATGAAGTAATTTTAGCTGAGGAGAAGCAATTGCCGGTTGATCCTCTGAAAGACAATCCGCCTGTAAAAAAATGCCCTAAATGCGGCTGTGATGAATTTATTCCAGAAAAAGATGTTTTGGATACATGGGCAACATCATCACTGACGCCAAGGCTCGCAATTGAGCTGATGCCTGAAAAAATACAGAAAAGGCTTTATCCGATGTCATTAAGGCCGCAGGCGCATGATATAATAACATTCTGGCTTTTCAATACTGTTGTTAAATCGCAATTGCATTACAAAATAAACCCCTGGAAAGATGTCATGATTGCAGGGCATGCGCAGGATCCGCATGGCAAAAAGATGTCAAAAAGCAAGGGAAATGTTGTTGAGCCGCAGTCTTTGGTTGACAAGTATGGCGCTGACTGCCTTAGATTCTGGGCAGCTGGCTCTAAATTAGGAGAGGATCTGCCTTACCAGGAGAAAGATTTGGTTACAGGCCAGAAATTCACAATAAAACTATGGAATGCATCAAAATTCTGCTTTATTCATCTGGAAAAATATGAAAAAGGCAAAAATATAAAATTGGAGATGATTGACAGGTGGCTGCTGTCTAAATTGAACAAGATCATTAAAAATGCCACTGAATCATTTAATGAATATGAATATTCAAAAACAAAAGCTGAAACAGAAAACTTCTTCTGGCATGTTTTCTGCGACTATTATCTTGAAATTATAAAAGACAGGTTGTATAATGTAGGGACTTATTCAAAAGATGCTGTTGAATCTGCCAAGTATACGTTATACATGTCATTATTGACAATATTAAAACTCATGGCGCCAATAATGCCTTTCATTACAGAAGAAATCTTTCAGACATATTTTGCGGACAAAGAGAAAGCAAAAAGCATACACATTTCAGAGTGGCCTGAATGCGATAAAAAACTGATTGATGAAAATGCTGAAAAAATAGGCGAATTAGTGTGTTATGCTGTTGAAGCTGCAAGGCAGGCAAAATCCGAGAAGAAGATTTCCTTGAAAGAGCCGGTTAAGAAGATGATCTTAAGAGGGAAGATTTCAAAAGAAGATTTCAAAAAGGTTGAGAAAGATATAATTGCTACGGCAAAAGTTCAGGAAATGATTTATGAAGAATTGAAGAAGGATTCTAAGATTGATTTTGAGAATGTTATTGATTTATAATCCGCCAAAAACAATTTTCACAAAATCTCCGACATAATGTGTTATAATTATGACCATGATAGCAATAGCAAGATGCTCTATGATCACTTTGTAAGGCTGTGTTTTTTCCTTTCTGGCTATGTAGTGGCTGAATATTGCTATCAATGACAGGCCCCAAAGTATGCTGGCAATTATTGCAGTGGATAGTGGAAATAATAAAACCGGGATTATGAACGTTGATGCAAAAATGAACTTAGAGAATAAGGTTGAGATTGTGGATTCCCAGATTTGCTTTGTTGTGTGCCTGTTTTCAGATTCCTCAGACATATGCATTCCTAATGCATCTGAAAAGGCATCTGCTACTGCTATCACAAGAATGCCGCCGATAATGACGAATGAAGAATGAGTGCTGGAATTAAGGCCAACAATCAAGCCGAGAGTGGTTATAATGCCCGATGTCAATCCGAAACCAAAGCCTTTCCTGATTGAAGTTTTCATTTTCATAACAAGCAATTAGGCCCATCACCGTGTTTTCTGTGATAGCTTATGCATTCGCAGCAGATCCCGTGCCTTTCGCAGTCTGTGTCAGGGCATGTGCATTCTTTCTCGTTTTTTGTTTTGTTGATGCAGTTGATCATATCTTCTTCCACCTTGCGCCTTCTGGAGTATCCATTAATTGAATTCCTTTTTTGGCAAGATCTGACCTTATTCTGTCTGCTTCTGCCCAATTCTTATTTTTTCTTGCAGTTTCCCTTTCTTCTATTAATTTTTTAATTGCAGAAGGCAGCACTTCTTCTTTCTCTTCCATTATGCCAAGCACTTTGTCAATTGAAAAAATGAAATCAAGGATCACTTTTGCATCTTTTTCACTCATTTCCTTGTTTGTTAACAAAATATTTATTTCTCTCATGAAATCAAAAATATGCGATAATGCAACTGAAATGTTTAAGTCATCGTCCATTGCAGATTCAAACCCTGTTTTTGATTTTTTTATCAATAATTTTATTTTTTTACTATTTTCCTTTTTTACCTCTTTGTAATCTCTTAAGCTTAAAATAAAATCCCTGAACTTTTCAACTGTTGATTCTGCAGATTTCAATTCATCGAAAGTAAAGTTAAGCTGCTGCCTGTAGTGATTTGAGATCAACAAATATCTTATTGCCTTCGGCTTGTAGCCCTTGTTTATGACATCCCTCAAAGTGTAGAAATTTCCCAATGACTTTGACATCTTTTTGCCTTCGACAAGAAGCCATTCATTATGGAGCCAGTAATTCACGAATTTCTTTCCAGTTGCTCCTTCGCTTTGCGCAATCTCATTCTGGTGATGCGGAAAAATAAGATCAATGCCGCCTGTGTGGATGTCAAATGTTTTTCCCAAATATTTCATTGACATTGCAGAGCATTCCAAATGCCAGCCTGGTCTTCCTTTTCCAAGCTCATTCTGCCAGTAAATATTTCCGTCATGCTCGTCCCATGCTTTCCACAAAACAAAATCAGATGCTTCTTCTTTTGCATATTCATCATGCTTTACCCTTGCTCCGGCTTTTAATTCATCAACTTTGATATGGGCCAATTTTCCATACTCCTTGAATGTTGAGATATCATAATAGATTGACCCATCTTCGCCTTTGTAAGCATGGCCTTTTTTTAGCAATGCCTTGACTAGTTCAACCATTTCCCTGATATGCTTTGTGGCTTCAGGATAGTATTCTGCCTTTTCAATGTTTAATGTTTCAAGATCATCAAAGAAGATTTTTTTGTATTTTATTGTGAATTCATCAAGCGTTATGCCTTCTTTCTGCGAGTCCCTTATTGTTTTGTCATCGACATCTGTAAGATTCATGACCTGCTTTACTTTAAATCCTTTATATTCCAGATAACGCCTTAATAGATCAGAAGCCAAATAAGCCCGGTAATTGCCGATGTGCGGGTAATTATATACCGTTGGTCCGCATGAATACATTTTTACTTCATTTTTATTTATTGGCTTGAATAATTCTTTTTTCCTTATCGATGTGTTGAAAAGCTTTAATGGCATTTTAACCAGTCCTTCCTTAATATGCTGTGGATATAACAATCATGGTACTTTCCTCCTACAAAAATATCTTCTTTTAATAAAGCTTCCTCTTTGCAGCCAACTTTTTCAATAACCCGCTTCGATGCCTTGTTTTCTTTTGCGCAATTTATATAGATTTTGTGGAATTTCATTTTTCTGAAGCCAAAATCAAGCAACAATCTTACAGCTTCACTCACATAGCCCTTATTTCTGTAATTTTTTCCGATCAAATAGCCTATCTCTGTTTTGTTGTCTCTATTATTCGTTCTTACAAAAGAAACAGTGCCCATCAACTCTTTTGTTTCCTTGCTGATTATCCCGAAAACAATTTCACTCCTATGTTTTCTTCTTGCGCTTGTTCTTTTCAGGAATGCCAGAGCATCTTTTAATCTGTAAGGGTAGGGCACGCGGGTGGATCTGTGGATTGACCTATCATGGCATATCTTAACCAGCTGTTTTGCATCTGATTTTTTTAATTGCCTTAAATAAATCCGTTTTCCAATTATCTTTTTAGGCAGCATTTTTTTTCTTGCAGACAAACATGCAGTGATCCCTCTCAAATGGATCGAGAACTCTGTAATCAACAACAATGAGGCTGTTTTCAAGCTCTCTTCTGACAATGGAGAATATTTCTTTCGGGCTTCTTGTCACGTCAATTGACCTTGATTTCACAGCGATTATTGCATAGCCTGCGCTTTTCAGAAACAAATTAATGTTTTTCAGGAATATCTCAACCTGGTTTTTCTGGGCAACATCCTGGTAAATGATGTCGGCTGCCGGAATAAACGAGTAATATTCTTCTGGCTTATTTGCATCTGCCAATAGCGGAATTATGTTTTTTCTCCGCTCAGCCAAAAACATCAGATCCCGCATTACCCTGGGAGCAAAATCTATTGCAAAGATCATTCCTTTATCGCAAATATCGGAAACATGCGAAACAGTTGTTCCGGTTGCGCTTCCAAGGTAGAGAACTTTAGAGTCTTCCTTGAAGCCGAGCTGGTCAATGCCCTTGATCAATGCAGCAGCAAGCTTGCTCCTTCTTATATCCCATTCCCTGTATTCAATATCGCTTTCTGCAACAAGCTTTTCACCATAAACCTGCTTTCCCGGAGTGAGATTTTTAGTGTAGAATGTTTTTCTTCCGTCTGTTTCTTCAAAAAATATTCCAGGGAATTTTGTTGGCTTCATTTAAACTTCTCCTCCAACGCTTTCCTTAATTTATCTCCCATAAACTCTCCTTTGAAGTAATCAAGCTTTGCAGCCAATGAGATCTTATCAGCCAATGCCCTTGCTATTTTGCCGTGCATTGATCTCTTGCTTTTTGCTATTAAAGGATGCTCGTGCAGCACTCCGTATTTTGGAGGCAATGCTTTCTTGTTTCTCAAATGCCTGAACAATGCCTTTTCAGCTCCCAACAGCTGCAATGTAGAGGAAGGCATCTCAGCAAGCCTCTGCAGAGAGCCTGCATGCCCAACTAACTGCGCTCCGATAAATGAGCCTGCTATTTCTGTGACATTAGGCATTGCTTTCTTCATTATCTTTTCAAGGTATTCTTCCTGCTTGTTTTTTAAGGCATAAATATTTTCAAGCTCTTTTGCCAAATTAAACATGGCATCCAGATCCTCTTTCTCAAAATCAGCCCCCATTGTTATTTTGACTTTTATTTCGCCCAGCAGCTCTTTTTTATTTTTCTTTAAGATAGCTTCGATGAATTTCTGGTGATCCTCAACTGAGCGCGAGAATTCAGGATTATGCAGCTCGTACCATTCCCTTAATCTTTTCACTAAAGTGCTTGTTGTTTTTTCAATTTCAGATATGCTGCTCACTGCCTGGATTATGAGAAGATCGCTTGTTACAGAGTCCTTGACCTTTTCTTTTGTCCTATTTATGCAGATCTCCCTTATCCTGCCGGAATAATTATTTTTCATTAAAAATTCCGATACTGCCTCTAATTTTCTGATGTCCTGCGTCAGAATAACATTGGGCATTTTCTCTTTTTTTAAACCAAGGAAGAACACTTTGTTTTTTGAATATTTCTTTATTAAGTTTTTTTCTTCATTCAGCCATTCACTGAAGTCAATATTTTTTATATCCTCAAACTCCAGCTTATCAACTAGATTGAAGTTCTGGTCAAATGCAAATGCCCCGATGCAGCTTGTGTAAATGATGGTTTCCATATTCCCTTTAGAATAGAGGCTTGTTTTTAAATATTGTTGTATTTTTCGGACAAAATCAAAAACTATAAAAACAATGGAAATAACTTTACAGCCATGATGCTGATTTACATAACCTGCAAAGATGAAGAAGAAGCAAGAAAGATCTCTATGCATCTGGTTAAGAATAGGCTTGCAGCATGCACTAATATGTTTCCGATCAGAAGCTTTTACTGGTGGAAAGACAAGATAGAAGAAACAGATGAATATGTTGTATTGGCTAAAACAATAGATGAAAATTATGAGAAAATAAAGAAAGAAGTCAAGAAGATCCATTCTTATGAAGTGCCGTGCATTATGAAGATGAATGTTGATGTAAATGAAGAATATGGAAAATGGGTTGAAAAGGAAACAAAACAATAAAAATTTATTTAATGCATCACTTCGATTTTCTTTTTGTTCAATGGCGCGATGACTAATGTGTCAAACAAATCAATTAATTTCTTTACAAAAGGATTTGCAATGTTTAATTTGTAGAGCTTGGCATTTCCAATGTATCTTGTATGTTTTATTACATTTGATTTTATTAGGTCGTCCCATATTCTGAATAAGGTGGTTCTTCCTATGCCAGCACCTTCTGCAATATCGGAAATGGAGTAATCTAATTCTCTGCCTTCTATCAAAAATTCCAATACCTTTATTTTAGGCGTGTTTCCAATTGCTTTTGTGAATATTGTTTCTTCCATTATACTTAGGTAGAAGAGCTCATATTTAAATGTTTCTATTTTGGAACATATACGTTTCAAATAAAGAACAAAACTTTATAAATGTTTTATCTCCTTATTTTTTAAATGGACAAAATTTTCATAATGAAACGATTCTTAAGAAAATTAGTCAACTTGGGCATTTGGGGCGGCAGGCATACTGAGCTAACTAACCTCAAAAAGTGCATTCCAACACATTTAAGAGGTGCAAAAGAAACTGACGATGCTATAAAAGATCTGATCGAGAAAGGTTTTATTAAAACAAAGCAATCCACGGGCGAAGTTCATATTTCACTGAATTCAGAAAAGCAACAAGAGATTTATGATTTTATAAGAGAGTAAAAGACCTGACGATTTCAATTTCACAAACTTTATAAAACACTGCCTTTTCCGCAAGATATGCCGCATCATATCGCAAGATCAGAAGCTCAGCAGGACACATGCCTGTACTGCGGCTCTAGCTTAAAAGACAAAATCTGGGATTCTGAATTTAAAGGTTATCTGCATTATAAAACTTTAATCTGCGGCTGCGGAAGAAAAGTGCATATAAAGATGAAGTTCAAGGGATCAGGCCATGATTCATGGAACAACGGCAAGATAAGCAGTACAATAATTGGCAATGGGCATAAAGTGAATAAGACAATAGAGCATAGATTGATGGCTTAGATATTCATTCCAGATTGCGTATAAAAACAAATTTCTATTCTTTAGGTGAAATCATTCTGGTTCTACGTATCTTATTTTGTTTAATTTACCGCCATTAAAATAAAGAATATTAATGGAACCTCTTTCACAACTAATCTTGTTTAGTAAATCTAGAGGTTTTCTCTCAAGCTTTAATCTTAATGCCACGATTGGGTCTCGATGTGTAACACAAACAATTTCTTTTGCTGAATGTTTCTTTAATAGCTTTTTTAAAAAATTTAACATCCTCTTTGATAGCCCCTTAAGATCTTGGTAGCCAGTTAATTTTGTAGGATTGTTAAGGTATACCTGCCATTCTCTTGTTTTAATGACTTTTTCATAGGCTTTTCCTCTCCAGGGCCTAATCCATTCCCTGATCTCAAAAGATTTATTTATTCTAAGACTCAAAAACTTCTTTTGGATTATTTCCGCGCTCTCAAGAGTTCTTTTTATCGGGCTTGAATATATTGCAGATATATCTTTATTGCTTAGCCAATTAGCCGCTTTTTGAATTTCAGCTTTTCCTTTTGAATTCAAGTTAAAATCATAATCCCCCGGTATTGTTCCGGGATTTTCAATTGTTCCATGCCTGACAAAATAGACTATTGTTTGCTTCATTTTAAGATTTTTTTAATACGGCCATGATCAAATCATTTTGCCTTGATTTCAATATTGATGTGTGCCATATCCATTAACAGATTAATGTTCCGATGAATTCTTTTTCATCCAATATATTCTTTAAATTATCAAGATTTTTTCCATTAGCAATCATAACTTTTATCCCCAATCTTTCAGCTTCTTTTGATGCAATGGGATCAAATGGGGCGTTCAGCCTTGGAGTCCATTTATCGCCGACAATCTTTCTGTAGTCTTTCCACGTCATTTCCTTTATTGGCTTTGCATCCGGGAATTTTGTTGGATCCTTGTCATAAACATAGTCTATATTTGTCAGATTAATTATTGTTTTTGATCCAAAATTTTTTGCAAGCAATACGCTGTCATAATCAGAGCTATGTCCTGGCTCCCAGCCTGATGCAACAATTATTCTTTTATTTGTTTTTATTTTTTCAGTCGGGTTATTGACAACTTTTTCATAAGCATGATCAGAGAAGATGCATCTTACAAGCTCTGCATTTAATTTTGTGCAGGCTATGCCGAGCCAGTCGAGATCATCATCATCAATATCGGTTATCTGTTTTGCTGCAGTGTTGTACTTCTTATTTACGTTTCCGCCTCCGCATACAATTATTATTTTATTGTTTTTTTTAATAAAGCCTAAAACAAGAGCTCTGAAATTTTTTAAAAAACCAACATCTATGCTGTCTGGAACGATCAATGAACCGCCTAATGAAACAACAGTTGTTTTCATTTCAGCTCCCAATCCCGATAAAGCTAACACCTAAAATAATCAATCCTATGCCGATCCACCTGAGCAAAGTCATTTTTTCCTTTAAAAATTTTATTGACAGCAAGCTGACCCAAACATAGCTCAGCGATACAAAAGGATAGAGCACAGATAATTCGCCGCCTTTCAATGCAGGAATGAATGCAACTGTGCCGAGGCCGTATAATACAACTCCGCCAATAAATTTCCAATTCATGTATACTTTTATGCCTGAAAATTCATTTGAAGCCTTTTTCCAGAGTATTGGAGCTAATGCTGCAATGACTGTGCCCAATATCACAAGGCCGATTGCCCATAACTGCGTACCCATTTTATTTTTTCCCTCCTGCTGGCTTAAGGTTTATGAAAATAACTCCGAATAAAATTGATAAAACACCGAGCCATTTAAGCATATTCATGGCATCACCGAAAAAATAGATCGACAACAAACCGACAAAGATGTAGCTTGCTGCAATTATGGGATAAAGGACAGAAACATCGCCGCCTTTAAAGGCAATGAGCATAAGAATGGCTGCAATGCCGTATACCAGTAGGCCGCCTATTAATATATAGTTGGTTATTACTGAATAAAAGCTGAAAGAATCAATTTTATTGACGCCCAATTTATAGAGAATCTGGGCAACTGATGTAAGAATTGTAACGATGAATATCAGTATGATTGCCCATGCTTTTGTTGCCATCAAGCACCTTTAAAAGTTTTAATTTTATTCTTAGAAAATTCCACCCATCTGTGGTGCCTACGGTCATTTTCTCGCAAAGCTCGAAAATGCCCTACTCGGCATCCCGCAGGGAGCAACCCCTGCCTCGTCGGCACCATAGGTGTAATTTTCATTTAATTTATTGGATAAACATTCATTTAATCCTTTAGCAATGCTTCGACTATTACTGCATATGCCGGCCTTGTTATAAACACGCCGATTGAAATTGCAAGTATTGTTGTCAAAGCAAAGCCTCTCAATAACCCTGCTCCTGCAAAATATAAGGGAGTCATTGCAGCGATCAATGTCAGATAAGCTCCGAATATTATGAAAAACGCATTTTTGATTCTCTTCTTCCAGTCATAAGCAGCCTCTGACTTTTCTCCTTTAAGTATCTCGTCTGTTATGACAATCTGATCATCAACACCGGTTCCGACAGAAACAATAATGGCGGCAATAGCGGCCAGGTCAACATTCCACCCAATCACTGCTGCAAGGCCAAGCACAAGGAAAATTTCAACAAGGCAGGTGAACATTATCGGCAATGCAATTAATAATTTTCTGTAAACAATTACGAGCACAGCAACAACTGCCAAAACAGCAATTAAGCCCATGAAGATGGCATTTTTCAGGAATTCTTCGCCCAAGGCAGGCGATATATTGTCTGTTTTTACAATCTCAAGCTTTGCCGGAAGGCTTCCTGTCACTAATATTGTCTGCAATCTTTTCATATTCTGCAATGCATTGTTAATTGCTTCCTGCTGCGTTGCGCCGACTCCTGATCCGGATATTGCAATATCTGTTTCTGCTTTGCCTTTCAGGCCAAGCGCTATATTCAGGCTGTCAACAAGCGTTCCATCAAGGAACAAGTCCAATGGCTTATCAAGATACTGCTCTCTGGATGATGCGCTGGCATCTGTAACTTTTACTGTAAGATTTCTTGTAAGATCTGCCTGGCGCTGCGACGCATCCGGGCTCAATGATATCCTGAACCAGAACCTGCATGACCATCCTCCGGAAAACTGGCTGCAGCCGGCATTTGGATCGATTCCTGCGCAGTCTGCGCTTCTGCATACATAGGTGATATCTTTTTTCTCTCCCTTAAAAACAGTGTCGTTGCCTATCCTTGCCTCGAACTTTCCCTGCTGCGCTATAAGATTTTTTGCTTCTTCTTCATTAGCGCCGGCAATCTCAACCAAGATGAACTGGTTGCCTGACAAATCTCCGGCTTCCCTAACAACTATGTCACTCAATCCATAAACATTAAGCCTTTCTTTCATGTTGTCCAGCAATATAGCCATATTGTCTGCAGAAAGCTTTTCCTCCGGAGTTAGAAGGACGCGAACACCGCCCTGCAGATCAAGCCCTTTTCTTATGTTTGTTTTAGGAGCAGGGTAAACTCCCAATCCGATGTCTTCTACGCCGATAATTTTTGTAATTGTTTTTGGAGCTTCAATTGTATAAGTCCTGTTTACTGTCTTGTTTAGTGTTGCATTAAAATATTCCTCTGTTATTGTTTTTATTTCAGTCTCATTAAGAATCGTTATGCTTAATTTCGGCTTTGTTATTAGTGTGTAAAAATCTTTGTTAGTCTTTAATGCAAATGTTATGTTGTAGCCGAACGCATTAGTTATATTATAATAATCATCAACAGTTTTGACAGGGATATTGTTTATTGATATTACCCTTTCTCTGGCCATTGGAGCGAGATTCGGAGAGGGGCTTTTTATTCCAGCCATGCTTGCAGAGCTGTTTGGAATGACGTTTCTTATTGCAGCACCTTCATTCCACGGGTTAAAGCTGATGGCGAATAGGGCTGCCAATATGGCGATCAATAATATTATTACCCTGATGTTCTTTATTAATTTCTTAGGCTTGTTGAGATTCATTTCCTGCTCTCTTCTTTTCTTTCCATTCTAAATACCATCTTAATATTCCTGCGTTTGTGATCCATGTATTTACTATATCAAACAAAAGCCCTATTGCCAATATGAGCATTATCTGCTTTATTGTTTCTGAATTTGTGAATATGAATGCGACAACAACTGCAGCAAAAGAAGTTAAGGACATTGTCATGCCGGTTTTCATTGCATCCAAAGTCCTGACTAAAATACTTCCTTCTTTCCTTTTTAGGACCCTTGTTGTTAATAGTATATCAGTATCAACGCTATAACCTATCAGCATTAAAAATGCTGCAATGCCTGCTGTTGAAACTTTAACTCCGAGAAGATTTATTACTGCCAAAGGCATGACAATATCTGCAAAAGCGCACAATATTACGAATGATGATGGAACAAGGTTTCTGAAGTAAATGAATACAACTATGCCCATCAACACAAAAGCAAAAATCATGGTTGTTATAGTTTCCCTGAAAAAGCTCTGGCCAAGGGAAGAGCCCATTTCTTCAGCAGTGTACTGGTCTTTTGACAGCGGGCCGATTTTATCCTGCAAGGATGAGAGCAGTTCATTTTCATCAACGCCGGATGCCTCTATTATTATGCCTGTCTGCTTTCCGCCGCTTCCCAGGACTCTTACACTAATCTCGGCTTTGGTGAATGATTGTCTTAAGTAATTTTCAATCTCTGCTGCGCCCATCTGTTTTTCAGAAAATATAGTCAATGACAGGCCGCCCTTTAAGGATATGCCTTTGTTGATGAAATCTCCTGTTGTTGCTGCCTGATAAACCACCTGGATGATCGCAGCCAATAGCACAGCGAGCATTATAAATAGCAGAACTTTGTATTTTTTATCGTAAAAGTTTTTTATATTTTCCGTTAGCGATTTTAACAAACTTATACACCCCACGATAAAGAAAAATCAATTGTTTTTAAACTTTCGCTTTTTGTAAAGTTAAATTGCGAGTTTATATTTTATTCATTTTTTCTCTTTCAATTTTTATTGAAAATTGCCGGTTTAATACCTCGGGCTTCAGCCCGACAATTTTCAATCCCGAAAACCGCACGACAAATACCTCTGGCTTTAGCCTGAGGATTAGTGCGGTTTTCGTTATTTGCGTATAGACTTTTGCTTCACAAAGCATATAAAGGGTCGAAAAAGGCCTAAAAACCGAAATATTTAAATATGAACGCTTTCTCTAAACATTAAATAAATCATTTTTAAGAGGTTAAGTGGGTTGATAGCTGTTAAAAAAGGTGATAAAATGGGTAAAGAGTTAGTTTCTGACATAGTCGGGCGGTATACAGTTAAGTTTTCAATGTTCATTCTCGTTGCCGTCTTAATCAGTTTACTTAGCGTGAGCTATGCAAGCGCAAATATTGTCATAAATACCAGTTCTTTTGCGCCTGGGAATGGCTCTCTTTTTAACTATAATTCAAGTATAAATGTGACATTCAGCGTTACAGGAAACGATACAAAATTTAATTGTTCAGTTTTGTTGCAGGGCGCCAATACAGCTTCATGGGCTGCATGGGGCGTGGTTGGAAGCAATACAACCGGAGACAACAGGACGGTTGCTTTAAATCAAACTCTTACAACTATCAGATTTAATGTAGGTGCAGATGGAATTTATAATTGGACATTGAACTGCACGCACTATTTAACAAATGACCCGGTTGAAACAAATGTTTCCGGAGTCAACATGACGTTCACAATTGATACCACTCCGCCAACAATTTATGTAAACTGGACAGGTATTGCTATTGGTGGCGCTATTAGTAGCGGTGCTCTTGGAGGCCTTGCGGATTTAGCATGGAATGGAACTGCTATCACCAATATAATCAATTCATCAAATGCAAACATGATGTTCAACTATACAATTGTTGATAATTCATCAATCCTCAATGGAACAATTGTTCTTGACCAGGCAGCAGGCTTTATGCTGACAAAGAACTTTTCAATAAATAATTTAAACACCATGCTCCAAGTTAACGGCTCCATATCTAATGGGACATCCATAACAAACCCCCCTCTAGACCAAAACCTTACTGGCGGAGGCCCGGGAGGAGCTCCACCTGTCTTAATACCTGGACCAACTGGAGCTTTATTAGGACCAGAATTCCAATTTTATAACGGGGCTCACAACGTTACTTTTGTCTTGAAGGATGCAGCAAATAACACAGCATCTAAGAGCTATGCAGTATTCTTAACTGCAGCAAACATTACGCAGATGGAGACAGCGTTGCCATTAATGTTGACTGGAGGCGCAGCAGGAGGAACTGCAAGCGGACTTATGGAGCTTACTGTATCTACATTGGCAACAAATGGAACGCTTACCAGGGCAACTGGAACAATGAACCCAGCTTCGAACCAATATGTATGGAAGTTCAATAGGTCTGTAGCTGGAACAGCTGATGTCATTCAAATAATGATATGGAACTTTACACTTTCAAATGCAAACATGAGCAACATGCAGAACATGTCATCTAATGCTTCACAGCCATCTATTCCGCCACCAGGAGGAAGTATGAGCAACGAAAGCTATGCTACGCTCAATATGTTAGGCTTCCTTCAAGACAGCATGTACGAATATGGCATAATTAATATGACATATCAGGGCCAGAGAATATATTACATCAATTACTCAACAAGCGGCGTCAATCTGGCTGCGCCAATATACACAAGACTAGCTCCTTGCGGAGATACAACTTCAAATATAGCAAATAAATCGGGCATAATACCGACAGACAAGGGATGCTTTGTCAATGACACCGCAGGAAGAACGCTTATTTTCCTAGACCACTTCTCTGGTGTAGGTGGAGTAAATGATACAACACCGCCAAACATAACTATGAATGCTCCGACATCAAATGGAACATGGACAAATGACAACACAACAACAATCAACTTCACAGTAGCAGATCTTGGAGATGCAGGCGACTTCGGTATAAATGACTCTTCGATAAATGTAACAATAACAAGAATAGTTGGGGCTCAGTATAATTACAGCTATCCGTTCAATGCATCAAGCGCAATTGCAAATATCACGTGTGCAAATGGAGCAACAGGCAACAACATGTCAAGGATATGCTGGTTTACAACCAATTCATCGGTAGATGGAAACTATACTGTTAATATAACAGCAAAAGACTGGATGGGCAATATACAGAATTATACGTCCTTCTACCTTGTGGATACGAAGTCACAGGAAATAATTTTGAATGCGCCAAACCAGACAGCAAACTTGACAGTTGCAGCAGTTAACTTTAACTGGACTATAATCGACAATATGGCATCGAATCTGACATGCAACCTTACGATTGACAGCTTTGTTAATATAAGCAATATAGCGGCTCCAAACGGCACAACTATCACTCCGAATTACACCCGTGCAAGTATTGGCCAGGGAAACCATACATGGAGCATAACTTGCTGGGATAACGCGACAAATACAAACACGAGCCTGACATTTAACTTTACACTAGATAGTATCGCACCGCTTGTACAGATTAACAAGCCAAAGAACAGCTCTTACACGAATTCAACAACAATTACCTTGAACTGGACAGTAACAGACAACCGCATCAATAAAATATGGTGGAGGCTTGATGAAGGAGCAAACACAACAGCAATAACAACCAAGAATTACGAGGCATCTCTCACAATATTTACTATGGCAGAGGGTATGAATAACCTTACTGTGTTTGCGAATGACACATTCTATTGGAATGGAAGCAACACAACATACTTCGTGCTTGATACAATAGTACCAGTAATTACTTGGAACTTCACACCATCATCGGCTCTTGTAGGAGATTACATTAACATGAGCATTAATTTCACAGAAGCAAACCCAGACAACATAACCTTGCTTCTCAATGGTGCAATCTACAACAAAACATATTTGTACAACACAACAAGCAACTTGACAATGGGCATGATATCCATCAACTTTTCCATAACAACAAACAGCACATGGAACGGAACAAATGTTTTATGGGCGCAATTGTGCGATGCAGTAGGCTATTGTGTGAATACGGCAAACTTCACTGTACAAGTCAATGATTCAATAGGACCATCAGTAACATATGGTTATCCTACATATCCATTCGGAAACTTCACAAATGACAACACAACAGCATTGAACTTCAGCATCTATGATGCAGGCGGGCTTAATTTGTCGTACATAAATGTGACAATAAAGGGATTTACATATAATTATACAACAAATACCAGCCTTATTGGGGCAGGAGGAGTGTTCTGCTCAGGCTCAACCGGAACAACACTAACAATGTGCAACTTAACAACATATGAGCTTGCAACAGCAACAAATTACTCAGTAAACGTAACAGCACGGGACTTGACAGGAAACCAAAACGCATCACAAGGAGCATGGATTTTCATTGACACGATAAACCCAGCAAATGCTACATTCCTGCCGAATGCTACACTATACGGCCATGTGGTGATAAATTGGAGTAATTGCAATGATCTCGTGTTTAATTCAACAAGGATCGACATATTAAGAAGCACCAATAGCGCACTTACAAATTCATCGTTCTCTACACTGGCATCATCTTTAACGGGCGTATCATATTATAACGATACCAGCGCTGTAAACGGAACAAACTATTATTACAAAGTAAGGTGCTATGATGAAGCTAGAAATTACAATGACAGCGCAGTTCAGAATGCAACAGTCAATGACACTGTAAAGCCCGCGCAGGTTACGAATCTGAATGTAAGCGGATCTGGTGCAATAGCAACCCTCACATGGAGCGTTGTGACAGCGGATATAACTGGCACAAATGACACTGCAGGATTAAAATACAAGATTTACAGAGGAACAGCTGAACCAACATGCAGAAACGCAACCAACACAACGTGCTGGATAAATATAGCTAATATAACAACTACAACAACAAACACAACCACTGATACTGTAACAGCCACAGCAGGATACTTCTATGCTGTAACATCAATTGACGATAATGGAAATGAAAACGAAACTGTAGGGCCAGGGAACAATGTAACAATTACATTGAACTATACGGCTCCAGCAACAACTACAACAACAACGACATCGAGCAGCAGTAGCACTGGAACAACCACACCATCAACATCGACAGCAACAGCTCAATCATTTGTCTTCACCATATCATCTGGAGCAACAAAGACAATATCGATTACAACTGAGACCATAGCATTCACAAATGTGCAGGTTGCAGTAACAGCAAATGCTGACAATGTGAATATCAAAGTTGAGAAAGTTACAGAAGCGCCAGCAGCAATAGGCGCTCCAGCAGGAACTGTATACCAGAACTTGCAGGTCACAAAGACAAATCTTGCAGATGCAGCAATAGGTGCAGTAAAGATGCAGTTCAGGGTTGAGAAAACATGGCTTACTGAAAAGGGCGCAAAAGACTCCGATATTGTATTGGCAAGATATGCTGACAATAAATGGAATGACTTATCAACGAAGAAGACAACAGAGAGCGACAAATATGTTTATTATGAAGCAGCATCGCCTGGCTTCAGCTACTTTGCCGTTGTTGCAAAGACCGCTGTAGCAGCGCCAACTACACCAACAACAACACCAGTAACGCCTACAACACCAGTAACGCCAACTACACCAACAACACCGCCAGCAGCGCCAGAAGCGACAACACCTGCAGCAGAAGCAGGGCCAAGCAATGCATGGATTGTGTGGACGATAGTGATAATAATTGTGATTGCAATCATAATCGGCGTTGTGATGATGGGCAAGAAGAAGAAATAGATTTTTATTTCTTTTTTAATTAATTTTTTCTTTTGTTTTGTTTAAGAAGTTATATTTCAATAAATTCTTTCTTTTATTTTCTAATTAATTTTCTGACATTATCTTCTGCGTCCGTAAGACCCTTGCTCTCTTCTTTGCGGCCTTCTGAAATTGTCTGTCCGGATGGAAATTATTCTTTCCAGATACGGCTTTTCTAATTTCTCAATTGAGAATATATGATAATCGTTCATAACCCTGGAAAAGTTGTCATAATCATACTCGCTCAAAAGACTGATAGCTTTTCCTGACTCTCCTGCCCTGGCAGTCCTGCCTATTCTGTGAACATAGTCTTTCGAGTCTTTTGGAATGTCATAGTTATAAATGTGGGAAACATTGTCAATATGCAGGCCTCTTGAAGCAACATCAGTGCATACCAATACACTAACTCTGGCGTCATTGAACAGTCCAATAGTTCTTGTACGGTTGTTCTGCGATAAGCCGCCATGAATGGCAATCGCATCAATATTGTTTGCCTTAAGATTTTTTACAACAAAATCAGTTGTTCTCCTTGTATTGCAAAAAACCATGACCAGCTTGGAATCCTCGTTCTTCAATAAGTGCACGAGCAATGACAGCTTAATATTTCTTGAAACATCATAATAAACCTGCTTAAGCTTGCTGGGATCAACCATATTTTCAGCTGAAACATCTACTGGCTTGATCATATATTTATTGGCCAGCTCTTTTACGCGCGTTGAAATTGTAGCAGAAAAAAATAGAGTCTGCCTTTTAGCAGGGCATGCCCTGATAATCTGCTCTACATCTTCTATGAATCCCATGTCAAACATGCGGTCTGCTTCATCTAGCACCAGTAATTTAACCTTTGACAGATTGATTGTTCTTCTCTCAAGATGGTCTAAGATCCTTCCAGGAGTTGCAACCACCACATTTGCTCTGTGCAGCTCGCTGATCTGCGGGCTAATGGAAACCCCTCCATAAACAGAAATAATATTAAGTTTTTTATGGTATGAGATCTGCTTTAATGATTCTTTTACCTGCTCTGCAAGCTCTCTTGTCGGAGTGAGTATTAATGCCTGCAAGCCTGCTTCAGGGCTTATATGCTCTGCAATTCCGCAGCCAAAAGCTAATGTCTTTCCAGAACCAGTTGCTGATTCGCCTATTACATCCTTTCCCGCCATAATGTGGGGTATGGATTGCATTTGGATCTGAGTTGGCTCAGTAAATCCTAATTTTTTAATTGTTGCGATTAGCTGGCTGCTTAGTCCAAAATCTTCAAATAAGTTCATTTTTTACCTCATGTATATTCGTATGTTTATTTTTATATGTTTATTCAGCACTTACTAGAAAAAGCGAAATGTTCATGAAAATGATCAAGTGCTTTCTCGTGAATAGTCAATGCTCTGTGTTTAATGCATTTGCACTACTATATAAAGCTTTCTGTTTGCTAACTACTATTAGGTAACTAATCATTGTTTGATTCTGAGATCGGTGGAATAACTCGCGTTTTACACAATTAAATTTTAGTGGCACGAACTGATAGGAGACAATTTTAACAATAACGAACTAAAACGAAAAAGAGGGGGCCCTTTCTGCGGAAAAAGAAAGGTTTATAATTCTCCTATTTTTATACGTGCATTATGCTGATGAAAAAAGGTTTAACTAAAAAAGAGGCTGAAAAAAGGCTTGAGAAATATGGTGTGAATGAACTTAGAAATATTTCTAAAACCACCCCTTTAAAAATTCTATTGAGGCAGATTAAAAGTAATTTTATGGTATATCTGCTTACTGTTGCAATGCTTATCTCTTTTTTCGTAGGCAAATCTGTCATAGCGTATACTATTCTTGTGATAATTCTTATGGTTATATTTACTGGATTTATCCAAGAGTATAGGTCAGAGAGGACGATTAGTGCATTGAAAGACATGATTGTTCCTGTTTCAATAGTAATCCGAGATGGAAAAGAGCAGGAGATTCAATCTATGAATCTTGTCCCAGGGGATATGATACTTCTAAGAAATGGCGAAAAGATTCCTGCTGATTGCTTATTGCTTGAAGAAAAAGAATTGCGCGTAAATGAATCTGTTCTAACAGGGGAGTCAAAAGAAGTAAGCAAAAAAATAGGTTCTGAGAAAAAGTATATTGATGAAAACTTGGTTTTTATGGGAACATATATTGTCAATGGCAGATGTGTAGCCAAAGTTATGCATACTGGAATGAATACACAATTTGGAAAAATTGCTGGTTTAATCTCTTCTATTGAAAAAGAATTGCCTCTTCAAAAAAAAGTTAATAAGATTGCAAAGTATATGGTTGTTTTAGCAATAGTAATCTCAGTTTTGACAGGCTTAATTATGCTTTCAAGAAGCGCAGTATTGAATGAAGAAGCAATCTTGAGTGTTTTGATTTTAGTCATTGCATTGGCAGTGTCAGCATTTCCAGAAGGGTTTCCTGTAGTTCTAATAACAACCTTGGCTACAGGAGCGCATCATATGGCCAAAAAAAATGCCATAGTAAATAGGATGTCCATAATAGAAACACTAGGAGAAACAACAATTATTTGTTCTGACAAAACTGGGACTATCACCAAAGGAGAAATGACTGTCAGAAAAGTTTTTGCAAATAACACTATTTATGAGGTTACAGGAGTAGGTTATGAAGGAAAAGGAGACTTTTTGCATAATCATAAAAGGATTGATGCCAATGATGAAACTGCTTTAAGAGATTTGGTATATAATGCAGTCTTATGCAATGATTCAATAATAGAAAGAACTGGAAATGACATGGAGTTCAGAACAATTGGCTCTCCTACCGAATCTGCACTTTCAATTATGGGAGTAAAGGCGGGATTATTTAAAGAGGACATAAAATTCAACAGGATTCAAGAAATTCCCTTTAATTCTGAAAGAAAAATGATGTCAGTATTGTGCGAAATAAACAAGGAGAAAGTTGTTTATTCCAAGGGTGCATTGGAATATTTAATTAAAAAATGCAAATTCATTCAAAAAAACAGGACAATTTCCAAATTATCTGAAGCTGAAAAAAAGAAAATACTGTGGTTTGATAAGAAGATGACTTCTAATTCGCTGAGAACTATAGCCTTTGCCTATAAAAAAGTAAATACATTTGCAAAAGATCAGTTTGAAGAAGATTTGGTATTCTCGGGTTTCGCAGGAATGGAAGACCCTGCTCGTGAAGGGGTAAAAGATGCCATCAGCCAATGTCATAGTGCAGGAATCAAAGTGAAGATGATAACTGGTGACAACAAAGAAACTGCATTATCAATTGCTAAAGAGATAGGATTGCATGGAAAAATAATGGAAGGCAGTGAATTGGATAATCTTACTGATGATGAGCTGAAAAAAGTAATAAGTGTAATTTCGATTTTTGCAAGAGTTAAGCCAGAACACAAGCTAAGAATAGTAAAAGCATTAAAATCCAATGGAGAGATTGTCACAATGACAGGAGACGGGGTTAATGATGCACCTGCCTTAAAAGAGGCGCATATAGGGATTGCTATGGGAAAGAACGGTACAGATGTTTCCCGTTCAGTTGCCGATTTAACATTGAAAGACGATAACTTTAGCACAATAGTATCCGCTATTAGTGAAGGAAGGACTATTTTTAAAAATATTAGAAAATTTTCAACATATCAGCTTTCTTGTAACTTTGCAGAATTGTTAATCTTATTTGTTGGTGTTTTATTGTCGCCATTTCTTGGGTGGCAAATCCCCATTTTACTGGCTTTGCAGATTCTTTTTATGAATCTTGTAACAGATAACCTGCCTGCAATTACTTTGGGCTTTAACCCCTCGTCAAATGAGTCTATGATGGAACCTCCAAGAAAAAATTCGGAAATACTCAATAAAAAATTGTTCATCCTGCTATTTTTTACAGGAAGTTTGATTGCAGTTTTGGTTTTATCTTCCTACTTTTTAGTTTTTAATGTCTTAGGGGCAACTCATGAATATGCGCGAACAGTGGCATTGTTCTCACTCATTGGTCTAGAGATAGTTTCTGCATTTAATTTTAGATCATTTAAGAAAGGAATTTTTAATAGAGGAGTAATGGTTAACCCTTATCTTTTTTATGCCTCTGTAATCTCTCTAATTGCAACATTTACTATAATCTACTCTCCCCTAAATAATGTATTTGAAACAGTTCCATTAAAAATTGATGGACTATTAATTGCAGTTGCAATATCCTTATCTTTAGCAATGATTTTTGATGTGTTAAAATATGTTAATAACAAGAAGAAATTTTTTGATTTAGAACATATATAAAAACACACGTCCCCTCCCCCACGAAACGACGGACTAAAATTGTCCCCTTGATACTTGTTCTTGATGGCCCCCGTTATTTTAAATCACTTAAACAGCACACTCATATATCCGACAGAATTCCTATAGTCGCCGATCACATCACCTGAAGTGTAATACCTCAATAATTCAGCCTTGGCCTGCCTGAGGCAGCCAAGCAGAACAGCAATAGGCATTGCGCCGCATATTGTTGCGCCTGTTGTACTGACATAATCAGTAAAGCCTTTTGCGTCAAGAGCTTTAATAAATTCAAAGGCGCCAAGATCAAGCTTTTTCTGTTTTTCCGCAACATCGTTTGTGAACGGAACAAAGCCGTAATCCGGGCCGTAATGCGTGAAGTCAGAGGAAATTATCACTGTAACCTTTTTATTGGAATCCATGACGGCTTCTTTGATGTCCAGAGCCAGTTTTTTAAGGTCAATATCATTGCTTATGACAATTGGAACTATTTTAAGCTTCTCTTCAAATTTTTTGTTGACAAACTGCAGAAAGGGAAGCTGGACTTCAAGGCAGTGCTCGCTTTCATGCGCAGCTTCATTAACTGCAAGATCGCTTTTACTTAGCAGGCTTTTAGCAAAATTCTGGTCGATCCTTACTAAGCCGAGCGGAGTTTCTATGCTTTCAAGAGATATGCCGGAGCCATAGCCTGAATGGCTTGGGCCGATCAGAATGTAAAGATCTGGGATTTCTGCTTCTCCAATTTCCTTGTAAGCCCATGCAGCGCAGGCGCCGGAATACGCATAGCCTGCATGCGGCGCTATGATTGCCTTTACAAAGCCGCTTCTTTTGCTTATTGGCAGTGTTCCTGGCCCGAATTTTGACAAAAAGCAGTCATTCAGCTGCCTTTCCAATGCAAAACTATTTGATTCATAAAATTGCCCTGCAAAAACAGCTTTTCTGGTCATGTCATTAGTTATAGCTCTTTGGTATTTATACTTTTTCTTTTGACAAAAGACATTATCAGGAAAATAAAAAACAGCAGGAACAGAAATACAAGGAACCAGGCGATTAATTTTTTTGTAAAATCCCCTTCTTTAGGCGCTATGCCAAGCGCCAGGGCTTTTGTCTTGTTTGATGCGGTGTTTATTGTATTATTTGAATTGGATGTTGTATTTGAAATATTGGCTGTGGCATTGATATTTGTTACGTTTGTTAAATTTATAGATGCTGCATTCAGCGTTGTGTTTAATTCTGTTGTCTTGTTTTCGCTCTTTGCACTTAATGGCGCAGTTATATTTTTAATCTCATTTATTGTAAAACTTTCTCCATAAAACCCGGAATAATATGCTTTTACACTTATGAAATTTGAAATATTCAGATCTTCAAGGCTGAAATTTTTCCTGAATATGCTGAAATAATAGCCAGGCTCGATCATATCAATGCTGAAATTATAACTATTGTTGCTGAAAATGACAGATGCATTTATATTTTTAAATGACAGCTTTGACTCGTTGTTTACAAGGCCGACCTCAACATAAGTTTCATTAGTCTGGTTCTTTATTCTGTAGATTGTCTTTAGCTTCTTTGAAGAAACATTTAACTGTATGATTTTTTCATTGATTGTCTGCGTAAAGCCGACCTTGAAGATGCCTTTTTCCTTAACCTCTTGTATGCCGCTTTTTACTGCGCGGAGCATAATGTAAAGTTGAACCGGTGCAGTGCCTGATTTTAAAGTGCCTTTCCAGCCATTTCCAGACAACGTGGCAGATTTGTCTATGATCTGAAGGCCGCCAGCTATGCTCAGTGAAAAATCAACTTCCATATCCCTTTCAGGATCTATGTTTGTCAAGTTTATGCTTAGATTCACTATGTCGCCGGCATTCATACTTTTATTATATTTATTAAGCTGATTTTTTATATCGAGAGAATAATCTTTTACCTTTAAGTTGATATTTTTGGCAATGCTGATATTGCTTACCCCGTCACTATAATTCAAAACAGCAATGGCAGAGATTGTAGCAGGCTGCAATGCCAATAGCGCGAGAGAGCAGCCTGCTTTTTGATAGCTCAGCAAGCTTCCCTTCCACTCTGCATAATCACCTTTAAAATCACAGCCCTGGATGTTCATTATTTTTACTGAAGAAGGAAAAGAGGCAATGTAAACTATGTTTTCTGCTGTTTTTGTTCCGTTGTTCAGGAAGGTTGTATTAACAATGGCTGTGCTGCCAACTTCAATCTCGTTTTTGTTCAACTCTAATTTAAAATCAATATTCGCAACTTCAACAGAAATTACAATATGTGCTTCATCGTATTGCGTATAAGTGCCGTAGCTGCTCGGCCTGTGCGAATCATAATAGCCTAAACGCGTTCCTAAAAAGCTTACAGTCATGCCGCTTTTTGTTTCGCTCTGGTTCTGCCTGACTAAGAAAACCTGGCCATCGCCAAATTTTACAGATGCCAATGTCCTGCTGTCATCAAGAAAAAGCGTAAAACTTTCCCCGGCTGTTGTTTTGCTGCTGTTTCCTGTGTAAAGCCAGCCATCATAAATTGTTTTTTCCCGGGCAGATGCATTTTCAATCGATGTTAAAAAGAATAGGAGAAATAAAATAAGCAATAAAACCCGAAAACCGCATACCTCTTTTTCGTTCATATTAAAAATATAAAAGAAAGAATATAAAAAGCTAACTATTTATTCGGACATTTACTCAACTTTTGTGGTTATGTCGCCTTTCAATGACCTGCTTAGGCTAGTTTCATCATTTGTGTAGTTGAATGTTATGTCGCCGCTGAATTTTGCGCCTGATGTCAAAGTTGAGCCGCAGGTTATAGTGTATGTTCCTTTTGCGCCATTAGCCAAAGTTGAAGGCGAACTTGTACTTCCGCATCCGCTGACGCTCACACCAACTGAGCTCATGCCATAACCAAGGCTGTTTTGCAGCACCAATGTTACTTGGGATGTTGTTGCCCTATGATCCAAGCAGGCTACTCCGCTAGGCATAACACATTTGCTAGGCAAAAACTTGTCCGGGCTTAAAACTCCGAAATATGCCAATGCTCCGATTGCAACAAGAACAACTAAGATGGCCCATCCATAGGTCATCAAGAATTCCATTGCAGCTTGTCCTTTCTTAAACATACATTTCACCTCTTTTTATATTGACTTATTGATTTATATGAATATGCTGTTTTTGTTAAACCTTACTTATAAACTTTTCTATATTGTTTTCTTTTTACTCGACCCTTGTAACCATGCTGCCATAAGTTGTCTTGTTAAGCAAAGTGTCCTTTTCCTCATAGTTTATTGTTATGTCGCCGCTGAATTTTGCCTTGACATCGCCATTAGAGCAGCCTGTCAAAACAAAATTTGCTTTATCCCCATTATCAAAACTCTGGCTGAATGCCTTGGTGCATGCTCCGACTGCTATATTTGTTACTGTTAAATCTTTGCCAATGGCATTTGTCAAAACTAATGTTGTCTGCGCGCTTTCAACCTTATATCCTGTGCAGGCAATCCCTGGCGAAATGATGCATTTGCTAGGCAAAAACTTGTCCGGGCTTAAAACTCCGAAATATGCCAATGCAGCTATTGCAGCCAAAACAACCAAAATAGCCCAACCATATGTTGTCAAGAATTCCATTGCAGCTTGTCCTTTCTTAAACATAAATATCACCTCGATTTTCATTTAAATTTGTTTAACCAGTATATAAATCTTACTCAACTACAGCGATAACGTTGCCTGTTATTGTGCCGCCATTCCCGCTTGCGTCAACATACTTTATTTCAATGCCCCTCTCTACGTTTTTTCCGCTTTCTTCAGTTTTGCAGTTATCCAAGCTGAGCAGGAGCCTTTCGCCGCCCTTTAAAATAAGATTCTCATCTTTTTTTTCGCAGCCTTCTACCTGAACATTGCTTATTACAATATCGCTTCCCTTGTTTTCAACAAAAATAGTTGTTGCAGTTGATGTGATTTTGTAATCAAGGCAGCCAAGATTTTCAGAAAACAGGCAGGCATACTTCTCTTTTCCATTGTCAGTTATAAACCCGAAAGACGAGAGAATGGCTATCACTATGAATACTGAAGACACAGCGCCGAGGTATGTCAGCGCAAACCTGCTGCTCAAAAAATATTTCAAGTCTTTTAAAACCATTCTTATCGCCTATTCCTTTATTCCTTCCCTTATCTAATATTTAAATTTTTCCTATGGCATTTTTGTTTTGCCTGTTTTATTTAAAAACTCTCTTCACATAATTACATCTCACAAAGACTTTTTACCTAATTTGATCATTACTGATTCTTTGCTCAAAGTTTTGCTAATGTCTTTTAATCTGCTAACAAAGTTCACCGCATCATCTAATATCTTTTCTGCATTCTTTCTTTGAGATTCCAAATTTACTTCATATTGATTCTTTGTTCTTTCCTCTTTAGCAAAGATATAGCTGACTACTAATCCTCTTGCCTTTTCTTCGGCATTTTCATATATCTTCAGCAATTCATCTTCAATTATCTTAGTATAATAAAAATAATGTAGCAGTAAATTAGTTGTAACCTCGTGGGCATATTGTTTGCCGATTTTAATCCCGATCTTTCTTAATAGGGCATTAACCGAATGGAACATAGCGTAATAACTCATTATTATGACCCATTCATGAGTATTAAATTTGGCATCATGTTTTTTTGTTTTTTCTAGTTCTTCCATAAAATCCGGATGCGCATTTAAATTAAAGTTAATTCTTGCCATTCTCAGGTTATATTCTGCTTTACCAAAATGATATTTAGCCCAAACATCATCCGGGTAAACAACCTTGATTTTATCATCTATTTTGTATTTCTTAAGTTCAATTTCCACTTGATTCTTATTAAAGATCACCATAATTTACTAAACTCCACAATTAATCTAAAAAAAATATCATCTCCATAAAGAACTACTGGCGGCTCATTAAATAATTCTATTGCTATGCTAAGTTTTGTTTTGTTTTTCAAATCTTTCATGAAATCAGTTACACTTTGTTCAATAACATGAAACCTCCTCTGGTATGGCGCATTTTTTTCATCTAAGAATTCTTTACAGCTTATACTCGTAATTCTTTTATGAGTCGTAATAAATAATATGTCTAAATCAGAATCCTTCTTCTCCTCACCTTTCGAATAAGAACCAAAAACAAGGCAAACAAAGATATGATTAATATAATTTTCTGCTATTATCTGCCTAATAGCCTCCATTATAATGTTGTGTTCTATGGAGTGCTTTTTCCTAAATTCTCCTAATGCAATATAGTAATTATACTCCTTTAAGTATTCAATTAGTTCGTCGTTAGAGTAATTAAGTTTGCAGATATTGTAATTTCCTATTTTTTCTTTTTTGATTATTCCAATTTTAAAAAGCTGGTTTACGGCATCATGGATATTCTTGTAATCTTTTTGCAGGTTATTAGACAAATTTTTAATAGTAAGACCTTCTTTATTTATAGAGAGATTACGGACTATCTTAAGATTCAATATGCTGGGTCTAAAAATGTCAGAATTTTTCATCTAGTTTTTGACTGGTGGCAGAAAGCCAACCTTTTTTGTATTTGGAAAATTCTGAGCATGCTCAAATGTCAAAAATGTTTGCATTTTTGAGCAAATTGGAAATGTGAACATTTCCAATTAACCACCTGATGCGATGGAACGCAGCTGTATGCCACTCGTCTATGATGGGTGGTTTTCGACATACCTTTTCTTACCATATTAATATGGTAGTAATGCCATATATTTAAATCTTTCTATAAAATTACCATATTTGTATGGTGTTGTTACCATATGATGCACTCAATAAATGATGTTAGCTTATCTTTTAGATCTTAACCCCTTTAGCAATTCAATTAACTTGATCCTGCTTTTCCCGAATGCCTCATCAGATATTAATTTTGAGTTATGGGCTTCTTCCAAAACTCCAAGCTCTTTTTCCAGCTTTTCCTTGAGCGCGAATTTCTGCTGCTGATCGTGCACATATTCCCTGCTTTCATATTTTTTCATCCTTGATTCAAGCTCTTTTGCCTGGCTTTTGACTGCGCTGTATCTTTTTGAAGCAAACCCTGTTATGGCCGGGCCTATATTTGATATCCTGCCTGACCAATATGTCCTTGTGAAGAACAATGCGAATGATGCTATAATTGCAATTGTCCATATTGCAGATAATTTCCTTGTTATCGGGCAGGAAACATCAAAATAAGCTGTATCTGTCAATATTGTTGAGAAATCTTTCCTAAGCCTTGAGATTACAGTATATCTGCCTGATGGAAGGGGCTGCAGGCCAAATAATTGAGGCACTATTGCTTCTTTTCCAGGCGATATATTTGTCAATGCGTATATGCTTGAAAAGACATTTTCAGAGTTTTCTGACACAACTTCTGTTTCAAGATTGAAGCCGTATGCCTTTGCAGCCATTATTATCAGTGTTGTGAGATTTACTTTTGATTTGCATATATATGATGGCTTTTCAACTATTGCCTTCAGAACAGGAACATGCTCCTGATATATTATCCGGATATTTTTTGTCTGATTGCTCTTTATCTCTTCAAAAAGAACGAAGTCAGCAGCATTCAATTCATTTTCAGATCCATTTCCCATTTCTACGCTTAATATTTTCTCCAGCTCTATCGGGATGAAGTACATTACATTCTTATAATCCTCAAGAGCAGTGTTTTCAAGCGTTGCATTGAATAAAAATTTGACAAATGTATTGTTTATTGATAAAATTGTTGTTTCCCTTTTTGATTCCATTACCGGCGGGGTCAATATCTGAAGCGTGTATTTTTGATTTATTGACGGCTCGAAGCGGTCATGCCATAATGCAAACAGCTCGTTGTCCTTTTTCAGCTCTAAAGCAGACCTTTCTTCGCCTTTAATCATATAAGCATTAAGGATATCTTTGAATACATGCGTGCTGAATCCCTGTTCAACTGCAACTTCATTCGGGTTGTAAACTTCTATTATATTGAACCAGCTTACCGGCTTATTGGCTTTTGGCGCCTCTTCCTGCTGGAAGTTTGATTCTGTTATCTGCAATGGCAGAGTTATGAATTTTTCAACTCTTATATTGATATAGGAATCTTCAAAGATCCTGCTCCCCCTGTAAGGATTATAGCCAGATACCCTTACTGGAAAAGAAAGAGTTCCGTATGGGACTTCTGCATCATAAGTTACTGAGAGCTTGTCGCTGTCGTATAGATGCCACGCTTCTCCTTTTCTCTGTATGCTGAGTGTCTTGTATTCTGCTGCGCCAATTATAGAGCTTCCTTCGGTTATTATAAGATCGCCTTCTTTAAATTCATACCATTTAGAGATTTTTGACTTGAAGGTCTTTACGCTAAGGGCAGAGTAATTAAATATACTTCCAGCAGGCAGATAAACCAAGATATTCATTTCGCTTGCGCCTTTTGTTGAATAATCCTGGATCCTGTCTACGACTTCGACATTTATAAGATTCTTTTTAACAACTTTTGAAGATACATACTCATTAACTATGTCGAGCATCGGCGTAATGCCTGAAACAATGCCTCCGCTTCCTCCACCGCCGCCACCTGCGCCACCGCCGCCACCTGGGGAGGGAGTTGGAGTTGGCGTTGGAGTGGGAGTTGGCGTGACTGTGTAGCCTGTTATTGTTTTTGCAGCTGAGCTGTTTCTAGTCAGCGGAGTTCCAGAGATTGTTTTTACTGTTATGTTTGAGAGGAAATCAAATACCTGGTCTGATGTTGATGGAGTTCCAGTCAGTATATACTGCAGCACTATGTCTTCATTCTGGCCAAGGCTGAAGTTCAGAAGAGCACTCATGTTTGTAAGATTCATGTAGATATAGCCGTCATTTGATGCGGTTGCATTAACTATTGTTATGTTTGCATAGCCTGTCATTATATAAGTTCCAGTTGAATTTACATAAAAGACATTGGCTGAGCTTGTGCTTCCAGACCATAATGCAGCTGTGCCTGTTGTTGTCTGCCTTGGAATTGTTGAGTTCATCAAAACATCATTTATGCTTATTGATGCCTGGCCAAGGTTTCGTACAGAGTCTGTAACATTCACAGTTCTGCTTGTCTCTGTGTTTGTTACTGTTGTAACTGCCTTGCTTAAAGAATCATCCATTTCATACAATGCTGGAAGCCTCATCCTGCTTATTGTTGAGCCGATGTAGATTGGGCTGTTCCACACAACTTCCCAGTTGAATGCTGCTGTATAATACGGCTTTGTGCTGTTTGTCGCCTGTATGCTCGTATAATAAGTCTGGTTTGGCGTTAATGCTGTTTCCGGGCTTGAAGATGAAATAGCAGCCTGAAGATCATCCACTCTGTACAGCGCCCATGAATGCAGTGTGTAATTCAGGGCCTGGGCAACATTGACAATATAGCCGCGGACGCGCCATAAAGTATCATAAAGCAGCTCAACTCCTTCTCTTATCGGGCCGCGGGAGAATGTGTCATTGAGCAAAACTCCGCTGATAGTTGTGTTTACATTGGATGATGCATTGGCGCTGTAATCTGAATTGAGCGCAACAGTAAGGTCTGTTTCATTATAATTTATGCCCGGCGTTATAGTGGCATTAAAGGATATTGTTAAGTTTCCATTCAATGTTCCGCTCCAGTTGATCATGTCATTGTATGAATCAGAGTCAGTGTCCTGAACTGTTGCTGTTCCTGAGGTTGCTGATGCTGATGTTATGTTCATAGAATCATTTCCACCCAATATATTTTTTGCTGACTGCATGAAAAGAGTTATTTGAACTGAAGCTGTTGTTGCTGCTGTGATGTTGAATGTAAAGTTATTCTGGACTAAAGGAATAAGATCATTGCCTCCTGCAAGATTGGCATAAGCCATACTTAATGATGTTCTGTTTGAGACATTGCTTATTGAATAAGAGCTGGCCTGCTGGCTGCTGTTTGTATCAACAAAGATCCTTGTCCTGTCGCCTGCATTCACAGATGCTGCTGTTGCCCTGTAAGACTGGGTTGAGTTGATGTTTGTATTGTTTGCTGTTGAAAAATTGATCCTGAGATACTGCAGAACATCGACTGTGTTGCCTGCATCAACCTCAACATAGCCGGTTCCTGTTGTGTTTAAAATATTGCCCGTAATATTGTATATTGTTGTTGATGTTTCTGTCAGATAAGGCGTTGGAGCTGCAAGCGCCATATGGGAGAGAACTATAATTAAACAGAAAATGAAAACCATTTTTAAAATCAGGATTTTTTTCATTTTTTATTTTCCTTCTTACTTTCTTCAAACTCAACATACCATTTCTTTGCCTTGCTGTCAAACTTGAAAACAACATTGTGCTTTTTTTGAAGATCAACTGAAAAAAGAAGAGGCATAGGGATAGTTGTTTCATAGCTGCTTCCCCTTGTGTAAAGCTTGCGCTTCAGCTCCATATGCTGCTTATTGAAAGAACTCATATATAAATATACTTATTTATTTACTTACTTTTTTACTTATATTTGGGTGCGTTTTCTAAAGGAAAACCCGAGAAGTTGATTTTTGGCGGCTGAGAAACCGAAAGCAGAGTCAACGCCTTTGGTTTTCGTTCCTAGCTTTCAGTTTCTCGCTCTGCTCAAAACCGAAAGCTTTATATAGTAAATTTCTTATATATTAGTAATAATACTACTAAAAGTGAAGAAAAATGCAAATGAGCAAAATGGAAAGTTCAGCGTATGAAGAGTTAATAAAGAACAATCTTTTCTTATTCGGGATTAAGGATTTACGCTTATTGTTAAAAATAAACAAGATAAAGGCATATAACCTCGTAAAATCCCTGAAGAAAAAGAAAATAATAATTAAAATAGGGAAAAGGCTTTTTTCATTCAGGGATGTTAACGAGCTCGTTATAGCATCCAATCTTAATTTTCCATCTTATATCTCTTTCTGGACAGCTTTAAACTATTACGGATTTAGCGACCAAACACCAAAAAAAATATTCATAGCAACAACGAAATATACGAGGGATGTTGGAAATTTTAAATATGCGACCATTTCGAAAAAAAGATTTTTCGGCTACAGGGGCTTGAATGGCGTAGTTATCGCAGAAAAAGAAAAAGCAATAATAGACTCTCTATTATTTCCAAAATATTCTGGAGGAATTAAAGAGATAATTAAATGCATGAAAGCTGCCTTAAATGAGATCGATATTAAAAAACTCATAGATTATGCATTTAAAGCAGGGAACAAGGCAGTTTTAAGAAGATTGGGCTTCATTCTTGAAGCCTTAAATGTGAAAAGCAGGTTTATTAATAAACTGAGGAAAAAAATTGGAAAGGGCTATGAAGCTCTTGATCCCACCTTAAAAAGGAAAAACAATTTAAATGAAAGCTGGCTTTTAGATGTAAATACCTAGGGCAGAATGATATCAATAGAAGAGCTTAGTTCAATAAAAGAAAAAAGAAAAACAAACCTTTATTATGAGGAGAAAGAATATCTGCAGTATATTTTTTTAAATGCTATCTCAAACTATCCTGAAAATTTTGTTTTTAAGGGCGGCACATGCCTGAGAATTTGTTTTGGCTTGGAAAGGGCATCAGAAGATTTGGATTTTAACACAAATCTTTCAATAAACGGGGTTAAGGATATAATTTATAAATGCCTAAAGGACTTTGAGCTTTTGAATATAGGGTATGAAATTTATTCAGAAAAAGAGTTTGAAGGAAATTTTAGGATTGAAGCAAGATTTAAGGGCCCTCTTTTTATAGGCAGGCAAGCCTCAACAAATACATTAAAAATAGATTTCAATAAAGGAAAAGCCAAGCATAAGGCAGTTAAAGTTATTCAGAAGCTATTTTCAGATGTTCCTCTTTTTACAATTGCTGCAATGGATGAGAAAGAGCTTCTTGCAGAAAAAATAAGAACTCTAGTAAACAGGGCAGATGCAAGAGATTTATATGATGTTTGGGTTCTTTTGAATAAAAATATTGAAGCGGACAAGAAGCTTATTTACGAAAAGCTTAAAGAAGAAAATGCAAAACTTTCCAACTTAAAATTTCCCTCAAAAGAGGAGTATGAAAGAGATTTGAAAAATCTGGTAAGCAAGTTTCCTTCCTACGAACAAGCAAGAAAAGAGGTTTCCGAGTCTCTTGCAAAATTAAAACGATAACTAACCCGAATATTCCGAACATAAGCCGCTGCGCATTGGGGTCTCGGTTTTCCTGCGAATCACTTGATAACTGCCCTGTTCCCGACATTATCGGCAATTGAACTCAAAACGGCTCTTTTTGCCATGTTTTCACCTTGTTTGTGTTATAGTAAACATATGTTTACTTAATAGTAAACTGACTCATATATGCGCCTTTTCATTTTTATCCCCTGTTTTCAGCACAGCTCTGTGATGGCATGTCCATATTGTCCTGTCATCCCTGTTTGTCAGCTCAGCAATCTGGTGGAATGTGAGGGATTCAACATTCTTGAGATAAGATGCAATTGATTCAAGAATTGACAATTTTTTCTTGGATAAAAAAGAGACAGGAATGAAGTATTGGGATGCTCTGATCTTTATTTTTTTATCCTTCACATTGTTGTAAGTTGTCCATATTGTCTTGCTGCTTCTGTTAAGCTTTGCTGCAATCTGCGTTATTGTGAGTGATTTGTTTTCTTTCAGAAATTTGACAACAGCTTCCAAGGGGCCAAGTTCATTTTTGAAAATGGAGATCGGCACTTTTTCTTCTTTTTGCATAAGGATGAGGTCAATAAGCTCGTCTTTTGTTTTTTGCTGCAGGAAATTACGAGAGCCAGGGCTGGCTAAATCTGCGCCCATTTTCATTGTTTCTGCTGCCTTGATTTTATCCATTTACTTTTTCCTCGTCCTTATTATGACAAAAATCACTATTAAAACCATGACTAATCCGAATATCCCGAACATGAGCCACTGTGCATTAAATCCTGCAGATCCTTTTTCCCCGAGAACTTCAAACACATCTGTTGAGACTGCTTCTCTTCCAGTGTATGTGACAAAAGTTTCAAACGTATACATTCCCGGCTTTATGGTTGAAGGAGTCGGGAGCACCAGCTCTTTTTCTTTCTGCTCGACAACTGCCAGTGTTTCCGACCTTTCTGTTATCAATTCTCCAGCCATTGTTTTCATGCTGTAAGTCACAAAGACATCAACTTTTGCTTTTGGTCCGCCGACATTGAGCATTTGTAAGAGTGCCTTTACATCTTCTCCTGCTTTTATTTTTGGAGTCAGGACTTTTGTGATTACATCAAAGCTCGGCACATCTGCCTGGGTGTACATCTCTGTCTTGATGTGCTTCTGATATTGAGGATCCCAGCCGCCTATGATTGCAGGCAATACCCATGAGCCGCCTCCTGCTATTGCAATGCTGTAATTGATCAGTATAGAATCATTTTCGTATATTGTTCCGTCCCAATTTGTGAAATTGTAGCTGAAGTTGTATGCGAAAACTGATGCGGGCTGGCCGTCTGGCAGCGTTGAATTGTAAGGATTGCCTAATTTGTAATCTTCTGGCTCTGTCAATGTCTTGTAGCTGTTTGAAGTTTTGTTGTAATAAGTTATGTTTAATCCGACTAAATTTGATTTTGCTGTTATTGAACTTGGCAGATAATCAACTAATAAGATGCTTGTTAATTTTCCACCTAATGACTGCATCTCTATGCCAACTGTCACGTTTTGAGGGTTAGCTGGATCAACTGATATTTTTTTGTAGCCTCTTAATACGATTTGAGATGATGTTATGTTTGTCAATTTGAAGTCTGCTGCTTCGTTTGACGCAATATCCTTGACTGTAACATTTGTGTAGACAATTCTTGTATCGTTTGGGTTCATCATAGAGCTGTTCATCAGGTAATTGATCTGTATGCTGTCGTTTTCAGTCATGTAATATCCCAAAGAAGTTGACATGTTTGAGATGTTTATGATTAACCAGGTGTTTACTGTTCCTGCATAGTCAACTATTGTTTTTGTTACATTTGCAGTTATGTCAATTGTGTTTGATCCGGCATCGCTCCAATTGATGAAAAGAACAGAGATTCTTGATTCGTTTTCATATACGAAGTCATATGGAATTTCATCTGTGATGTTTATGAAGGAAATATCGTTTGTTGTCCTGTTGACTTTTACAGTTGTTGTTACATTAATTGTTTCAGTTGAAGCTGCCATTACCATATCTGGCGATAATGTTTTTGTGATCAGGAAGGTTATGTTGAAGGTTACATTTGCAGGAGGTGCTGCTGCAGTTGAATTCAGTCTGACATCAGCCTGCTGGCTGCTTGTTATGTATTTTATTGTTGAGTTGGCTTGATCGCTGTAATTTGCAGTGAAGTTGGATGTGTAATTCACAATGACTGTTGCATTCTGCACATATTCTATTGTTGCCCATTTTCCTGTGAATCCAGTTGCTGCTGTTGTGTCGTTCCATTGCCGAATCCAGCTTCCTGTGCTGTTTTCATAAGCGAATACAGTTGCGCCTGATACAACTGAATCATTTGACCAAGTTACATTTACATCGACATACCATTGTACTGTAAAATTGCTAAAATCACTTGCAGAGCCAGTTACATTGACTTTGCTCTTGTTGAAGCTGTTGTTTAAACTCGTAACCCAAGAATTATTGGTTATGTAAAAGTCCCACAATGAGCTTCTAATGAAGGTTGCATTTGAAACTGTGACATTTGCTCCATCACTTGAATTAATTCCTACTGAATTATTTTCAAAAACCCCTCCAATTATGCTGATATTAAAGACATTTTCTAAGAAAATTCCAGTTGAATTGTTGTTCGTTGTAATGCTGTTATTTATCAGGCTGTCATTCGAGCTTGATTGCAGCCATATTCCAGAAGCATTTGTATACCCAGTGGTTATTTTGTTTCCTTTTATTGTCAAGTTATAATGATTAGATGAAAAAATCCCAAAGCCTGCGCTTCCATTTGTTGTTATTGTGTTGTTTTCTATCCTGTTTGATTTCGCTTCAGACGAAAGCCTCATGCCCATACCATCACTTCCGCTTGTTTTTATTGTGTTGTTTAAAATGAAGTTGTCGCCAGCTCCCAACAAATGAACCCCGAAGCCATTGCTGTTGTTCGTTGTTATTGTGTTGTATTGGCTTGTTGTATTGGCGCTGTTTGAAATCCTAATGCCATCTCCCTGATATCCGCCTGTTGTTATTGAATTTCTTTCTACAATATTTGAGTTTGAAGCCGTTCCCATAAATACCCCATAACTGTAATTTCCATAAGTTGTGATTGTATTGCCTGAAATGTTGTTAGAAACTGAGCCTTGAGTTATAAAAATCCCATGACTTTCATTTCCAAGAGTTGAAATAGTATTGTTCAAAATAGTGCTGGAATTAGAGCCAGAATCCAGGCGGATTGCAGTTGAGCTTGTTGTAAGAACGTCTCCTGTAGCCAGTATATTATTTTGGATTGTATTTGAGCTTCCTGAGCTTTTGATATTGTTGCTTAAATCTCCGTTTGTTGTTATGGTGTTGTTTGTAATGATGTTTGAATTTGACCTTTTATCGAGAAAAATACCGTGCCCAGAGCTTCCTGTTGTATTTATTGAATTTCCCGATATATTGTTGTTTGCTGAAGCAATCCGCAGATAAAGCCCATATTTTGCTCCATCACTTATGTTATTTCCTGTAACTTTAACATTGCTGATATTGAAAAGCTGAATGCCTTGGCTCCTTATTGGCGTATATCCGGCACCTCTTGTAATTGAGTTTTGCATTGTAAAGTTGTCATTGTTTCCGTTGCCAAACACCCAGAAGTCATATTCAAAATTAGAGTTGTTTGATATTATTTCAGTTGCATCTTCCTGAGTTGAGGCGTTATTATCTAAATCATAGATGTAAAGGCCGCCATTCGGAGATTTATTGATGAAATTAGAGCCGTCTCCGAACATTGAGAAGTTAATTGTAACATTGTAAAGGGTTAAGCTGCCATTGTTGAAGATTGTAATGTTTCCGGCTACATAGATTGTCTGATTTGCGCATGTTACATTTGATGTTATGTTCCATGTTGCCTGCCCTGCTGTATAATTTCCAGCGCAGTATGTTGTAACTCCTGTCTGAGATTGCAGCCTTACATCTGCCTGTTGAGAGCTTGTGATGTATTTTATTGTTGAATTTGCGCTTGTTGTGTAGTTTGCTGTGAAGTTGGAAGTGTAATTTACAATTGAAGTGCCATTCTGCACATATTCAATTGTAGCCCATTTGCCTGTGAATCCGCTGTCTGCTGTTGTATCTGTCCATTGCTGAGCCCATGGTCCTGTAGAGTTTTCATAAGCAAATACAGTTGCTCCTGATACAGCAGAATCATTTGACCATGTTACATTGACATCAACATAATATTGATTTGTGAAATTAGAATAATCATTTGATATTATTGCTGTTGTTGTTCTGTTGGCATACAGCACATACCCATACTTATCCTGACTTGCTATAATCACATCATTCTTTCCATCTCCATCTATGTCTGCTATTTCTAAAGCTCCGTCTGCGTAATCAGAGCCTATTGCACCTCCAACTGTATAGTTCCACAAACCACTTCCAGAATAGTTAAACGCCATAATATTAGAAGTATTTGAAACAACCAAATCATCTAAACCATCATTGTCTAAATCTCCAACTGCTAAAGAATCAGTTGTATCACTACCAACAGAAGCATTCCAGCTCTGGTTTCCAGAGGCGTTTAAGACAAATAAAACATCTTGACTACTATCAACAAAAGCAATTATTCCATTATTTGAGAAATTGCCGAATCTTATTTCATAAATGGTATTGGTTGGGTCTGTGAAGTTCCATAACAAAGAGCCAGAACCATTATAAGCTTCTATATCATAATTATTGGTATAAGTACCAACTACAATATCTTCTCCTACTACACCATCAATATCTTTTATTTCTATTGAATATGTTATTCTACTTTTATTCCATTGATGGTTTCCAGAGCCATTATAAACCAAGAAATAACTATTACCTGCTATCCCCGTTATGCTAACTACAATATCATCAGTATACCCATCATTATCTAAATCTCCTGCCTCAATCTCATCACTTCTCGTATCTGTAATAGCATTTGTCTCTATTGTATTGTTCCATATTTCACTACAATTACCATAAAATGAATATATAAATCCAGTATTAATATCTAATCCCCCCGAGATTACAATCTCGCTCTTATTCCCATCCTCATTAAAATCACCAACAGCAGCAGCATAAGCAGTTCCCAAATCACTGCTGTTGCAAATCTTATTCCCATACCTGTCTAATAATAATAAAGAGCCTTCTGCGCTTCCAACGCTGTCAATAACAGCAATAGTATTATTATAGCCATTGCCCCTGTTAAACACTTCAATGTCATAAACCAAGCCAGTGCTTCTGGTTGTTGTTCTGTTGGCTCTTAATACATAGCCGTAATTATCTAAAGAGCCAACTATAACATCATTCTTTCCATCTCCGTCTATGTCTGCTATTTCTAGGGCTCCGTCTGCATAAAAAGAGCCTATATCATTTCCAACTGTATAGTTCCATAAATTAGTTCCTGAGTTGTTGAACATTAAAACTTCATCTGTTCCAGCACTATCTTGCGCAGAAATAACAATATCATCCAAATTATCATTATCCAAATCTCCAATTGCTAAAGAGTAATAAGTATCATATCTTGTAGCTAAAGAAGCATTCCAGCTTTGGTTTCCAGAAGCGTTTAGAACAAATAAAGCATCTTGTCCAATATCAACAAAAGCAATTATTCCATTATTAGAGAAATTACCAAATCTTATTTCATAAATAATATTGGTTGGGTTTGTGAAATTCCATAAATTAAAACCAGAGCCGTTGTAGGCATTAATTTTACCAGACGAAGTAGCGTCAATTAAAATATCTTCTCCTGCTACATTATCTATATCACCTATTTCAATTGAAAATGGAAGAGTCCCAAAATTAGAAGAATTCCATATTGATGCTCCAGAACCATTAAAAATCTGGAGATAACCATTTACAACTACACTTCCATCTACTACTGCAATATCATCATAATAGCCATCATTATCCAAATCTCCTGTTTCAACCTCAGTAACAGTATCACCACTAAGCAACGAATTATTCCAAATTTGTGTACAATTTGAATAAAATGTCCAAATAGCAGCTCCAGAACCACCAACCACAACCTCACTCCTATTCCCATCCTCATTAAAATCACCAACAGCAATAGAATAAGCAGTTCCCAAATCAGCAGTATTGCATAACTTATTCCCATCCTTATCCAAAATAATCAAAGAGCCATTTGCAGAGCCTTCACTATCAATAAAAGCAATAGTGTCATTAAAGCCAGTTCCTCTGTTAAACACTTCAATATCATAAACAATAGCTCCAGAATTAGAGCTGAATGTATGGTTCCAAATATTATACCCTCTGCTGTTATAAGCATAAACCTTTCCAACACCGCCAAACACAATGGAATCTTCCTTGCCGTTTCCTTTGGTGTCAAACATTCCTGCTGAATACAAGGCAGTTGTTGTATTTGAGCTGTTCCAGAACTGCACAAAAGTATTATTGATGTAGTTTGAATAAGAGTTAATGTTGTATTTCCAGTACATGCTATTGCCTTTAAAGGCAGAAACAGAGCCTGTGCCTCCCCATACAACATCGTTATCAGCAGTGCCATTATCAAGATTAGCTATTCCAGCAGAATATAAGGCAGTTCCTGTTGAATTGGAATCGTTCCAATACTGCTGGAAATTGGAATAATTGTAAGTGGTTGTGTTGGAACTGCCGCCAGTTATATTGACTCCAGACTTGTTGAAGCTGTTGTTCAAGCTTATGAGCCATGAATTGTTTGTTATGTAGAAATCCCACAATGTGTTTAAGACAAATGTAGTATTTGTGATTGTTATATTTGTTGATTGTGAAGCATTAATCCCCACTCTGCTGTATTCCAGAGAGCCTCCGATGATTGTGATGTTGGAGGCGTTGCTCAATGCTATTGAAGCATTGCCTGAGTAGGAGATGTTGTTGTTCAGCAGCAATGCAGAAGCTGTAAATGTGTTTGTGAAAAAGATTCCATGCTCTGTTGAGTTGAGTATTATGTTGTTTGTTATATTGTTCTGCTCTGGAAGGCTTGCTCCAGAGTTTGCTATTCTTATTCCATCTCTCCCAGATTTTGTGATGTTGTTTAAGTTAAATATGTTGTTGTCTGAATTACCAAAAACATAAATCCCGTCTGTACTTGAGCCTGTTGCATTGATTATATTATTCGTTGCGTTGTTGTTTGAGCTTGCAGAAAGATAAATGCCATAAGCAGTGCTTCCGTTTGTTGTTATTGTGTTTCCTGTTATGTTGTTATTTGAGCCTGCTGTAATGCCATAGCCCGAGCTTCCGCTTGTTGTTATTGCATTGCTTTGTATTGTATTTGGGCTTGAAGTAAGACGGATGCCGCCACCATTAGTTGCTATGATTGTGTTGTTCTGCAAGGTATTTGAAGTTGAACTCCCAACAAAATAAATGCCGTAACCAGAGCTTCCGCTTGTTGTGATTGTATTGCTCGTTATATTATTTGAGTTTGCGCTTGTATCAAGAATAATGCCATTGCTGCCATAAACAATAATGGTCCCGCTTGTTGTAATTGTATTACCCCGTATTATGTTTGAGTTTGCGCTTGTATAAAGATAAATGCCGTCACCATCCGCTCCCGTTGTATTTATTGCATTGCTTGTTAAATTGTTGTTTGTTGAATATCGCAGATATACTCCAAATTGATTTCCTCCGCTTATGTTGTTTCCAGTAGCAACAACACCACTCACATTATATAACTTAATACCGCAACTAATTTTTTCAGAACCCCCGCCGCATTGAGCATTGTAATATCCCGCATCCCTTACAAAAGAATTCTGCATTGTAAAGTTGTCATTCAATCCATTGCCCCAAACCCAGAAGTCATACTCAAAATTGCTGTTGTTTGATATTATCTCAGTTGCATCTTCCTGAGTTGAAGCATTGCTGTCTAAATCATAAATATAAAGACCACCATTAGGGGATTTATTTATGAAATTAGAGCCATCTGCAAAGGCAGAGAAGTTTATTGTAACATTGTAAAGATACAAACTGGCATTGTTCAGGATTGTTATGTTCCCATCAACATAAATCGTTTCATTGGCGCATGTTATGTTCCTGTCAACAGTCCAGTCAGTTCCCTGTGTGTAATTTCCAGCGCAGTATGTGGCTGGAGGAGGGGTCATATTTATCCTCACATCAACCTGCTGTGATGAGGTTATGTACCTTATTGTTGAATTTGCCTGTGCGCCATAGCTTGCTGTGAAGTTGGATGTGTAATTTACAATTGTTGTCCCATTCTGCACGTATTCAATAGTTGCCCATTTACCTGTGAATCCGTTTGTTCCTGTTGATTCTGTCCATTCTTGTGTCCATGATCCGGTGCTGTTTTCATAAGCGAATACAGTTGCGCCAGATACAGCAGAATCATTAGCCCAAGTTACATTGACGTCAACGTAATACTTATTTGTGAAATTGCTGTAATCATTGCCCAGATTAGTCACATTCACCAGGGCTTTGTTGAAGCTGTTGTTAAGCGATGTGATATATGAATTATTTTCAAGATAAAAGTCCCACAATGTGCTGCCGACAAAAGTGGCATTTGCAACAGTTATATTTCTTGAGTTGGTTGCATTTATTCCTATTTTGCTGTATTCTAAACTTCCACCGATTATCGTTATGTTTGAGGCATTATTCAGGAATATGGAATTATTGCTGGAATAAGAGATGTTGTTGTTGTAAATAAATTGTGAAGCTGTCTTTGTATTGTTTATTAAGATTCCGCTGCCAGTTGAATTTAGAATGATGTTGTTTGTGATGTTGTTTCGCTCTGGAAGGCTTGTTCCTGAATTTCCAATTCTTATTCCATCTCTGCCTGATTTGGAGATGTTGTTTAAGTTAATTATGTTGTTATCTGAATTTGAAAAGATGTAAACACCATCTGAATTTACTCCTGTTGCATTTATTATGTTGCTTGTTGCATTGTTGCTTGAGCCTGAAGAAAGCCAAATGCCATAAGCAGTGCTTCCGCTTGTTGTAATTGTATTGCTTGTTATGTTTGAGTTTGAGCTTGAAGAAAGATAAATGCCATATCCATTAACGTTGCTTGTCGTTATTGTGTTGCTTTGCAATGTGTTTGAGCTTGAAGAAAGAAAAATGCCAAAACCACCACCCCCGCCTGTTGTTATTGTATTGCTTGTTATGTTTGAGTTTGAGCTAAAAATAAGATAAATTCCATATCCGGCGCCTCCGTCTGTTGTTATTGTATTGCTTGTTATGTTTGAGTTTGAGCTTGTATCAAGATAAATGCCATATCCATTAATGTTGCTCGTTGTTATTGTATTGCTTTGCAAAGTATTTGAATTTGAGCTTGTAAGAAGATAAATGCTATATCCAGAAATTGCAGTTGTATTTATTTGATTGTTTGATAAATTATTATTTGTTGAATATTGCAGATACAATCCATAACTTGCTCCATCACTTATGTTGTTCCCTATAACTTTAACATTGCTTACATTGTAAAGCTGTATTCCTTGGCTATTAGAGCCATAGCCAGCATCTGTAACCTTGCTGTTCCTCAAAGTAAAGTTATCATTTGCTCCATTGCCAAAAGCCCAGAAATCAAATTCATAATTGCTGTCATTTGACATTAGCCAGCTTCCATCTTCCTGCGTTGAAGCATTGCTGTCTAAATCATAGATGAATAAGCCCCCATTAGGAGATTTGTTTATGAAGTTAGAGCCGTCTGCAAACATTGAGAAGTTAATGGTTACATTGTAAAGCGTTAAAGAACCATTGTTGAATATTGTTATGTTCCCATCAACATAGATTGTCTGATTTGCACAGGTCAGATTAGAAGTTATGTTCCACGTTGCCTGTCCTTGAGTGTAGCTGTTATTGCAGTATTTATTCGGATTCTTCAGCACAATATCAACCTGAGTCCCTGTAATGTTCTTTACGCTTACATTATAGGTTGATGAATTTGACAAGTATCCAGTCAATGATGCAGTTCCTGTATGAAGATTAGAGCTGTTTATTGAGCTGGCATTCTGTATGTAATCAATCACAGCAAACCATCCAGTTAAGCCATTAGTTGTTGTGTCTGTCCATTCCGATGCTCCATATACATCAGTTGAGGTTACAGAGGAAGAATTCATGTGGATTCCGCTTGAATTAGTTACATTCGCCCTTGCATACCACATTACTGTGAAATTGCTGAAATCGCCAGGAGAGCCTGTTATGTTTACGGCAGTTGAATTGAAGCTGTTGTTCAAGCTTATGAGCCATGAATTGTTTGCTATGTAAAAGTCCCACAATGTGTTTAAAACAAATGTTGCATTTGCTATTGTTACATTCACTGATTGTGAAGCATTTATTCCCACTCTACTGTATTCCAGAGAGCCGCCTATTATTGTGATGTTTGATGCATTGTTCAACAATATCGAGAAATTGCTCGAATAAGAGATGTTGTTATTATAAATGAATTGAGATGCTGTTAATGTATTGTTCAGGAATATTCCGCTTCCAGTTGCATTCAGAATTATGTTATTTGTTATGTTGTTCCGCTCTGGAAGTCCTGTTAATTCCTTTTCAAGCCTAATTCCATCCCTGCCTGATTTTGTGATGTTGTTTAAGTTAATAATATTGTTATCAGAATCCCCGATATAAATTCCATCTGCATTAGTGCCTGTTGCGTTTATTTTGTTGCTTGTTGCAACGGTGTTTGAAGCATAATCAAAATAAATGCCATAACCACTGCTTCCAGTTGTTCTTATTACGTTGCTCGTTAATGTATTTGAGTTTGCGATAAGCTCGATGCCATGACCAAGACTTCCAGTTGTTGTTATTGTATTGGCAGTTATATTGTTGTTTGTGCTTGAAAGAAGATAAATGCCCATATCTCCTATTCCACTTGTTGTTATTATATTGCTTTGCAATGTGTTTGAATTCGAGCTTGTATCAAGATAGAGCCCATGTTTACTGCTTGTTGCCGTTATATTTATGAAATTGTTTGATATGTTCGAGCCTGAGCTTGAATAAAGGTAAATGCCATGTCCTGATTTTGTGTTTATTGTGTTGTTTTGTATTGTGGAGTTTGAGCTTGCCCAAAGAGTAATGCTGTTGCCGTTGGCTGCAGTTGTATTTATCACATTATTTGATATGTTGTTGTTTCTGGATTTATTCAAGAATAGGCCATGCAGTCCGCTATCGCTTATATTGTTCCCTGTGATAACAACATTGCTTACATTGTAAAGCTGTATTCCGTTGCTTGTTCCGGCTGTTGAATAACCTGCATCTGTAACCCTGCTGTTCTGCATTGTAAAATTATCATTCAAATTATTTCCAAACACCCAGAAGTCAAAATCATAAACTATGCTCGTGGTATTTATTATTGTTGCGTCATACTGTGTTGATGCATTATTGTCTAAATCATAGATGAATAAGCCTCCATTCGGCGATTTGTTGATGAAATTGGAGCCATTCGCAAAGGCCTGAAATACGATTGTTACGTTATACAGATATAAACTGGCGTTGTTTAGGATCGTAATATTGCCAGCAACCGGAATCGTCTCATTGGCGCATGTTATATTCCTGTCAACAGTCCAGTCAGTTCCTTCTGTGTAGTTTCCAGCGCAGTATTTTATTACAACAGGTATCCTTATATCAACCTGCTGGCTGCTGGTTATGTATCTTGCTGTAGAGTTTATCTTTGTGCCATAGCTTGCAGTGAAGTTGGATGTGTAATTCACAATAGTTGTTGCATTCTGGACATATTCAATAGTTGCCCACTTGCCTGTGAATCCGTTTGCTCCTGTTGATTCTGTCCATTCCTGAGACCAGCTGCTTGTTGTATTTTCATAAGCGAAAACAGTTGCTCCTGATACAGCAAAGGAATCAGAGTCTGTTACATTTACATCAACATACCACATGACTGTAAAGTTGCTGAAATCGCCTGCAGAGCCTGTTATGTTTACAGCAGTTGAATTGAAGCTGTTGTTTAAGCTTATAATCCATGAATTATTTGTTATGTAGAAGTCCCACAACGTATTGCCAATGAAGGTTACATTAGCTATGGTTACATTGATTGATAGGGAAGCATTTATTCCAACGGTATTATTCTCTAAAATACCGCCGATTATTGTGGCGTTTGAGACATTGTATAAAGATATAGCCGCATAATTAATGCCAGAGTATGTTATGTTATTGTTATAGAGCAACTGATAAGCATTCAATGTTCCATTTAAAAATATCCCATTCTTGCTGGCATTTAAGATCATGTTATTTGTTATGTTGTTTCGCTCTACTGCCCCGATCACTTCAATTCCATTATCACCTGCAAATGTTATATTGTTCAAATTAATTATATTATTGCCGGTATCAGCGACAATTCTGATTCCATCAGCATTAGGGCCGCTTGCGTTAATCTTGTTGCCTGTTACTTTGTTTGAGCCAGCACCAAGGGCAATGCCGTAGCCGTTGCTTCCATTTGTGTTTATTATATTGCTCTGAACTGTGTTTGAGCCTGAGCTTGAAACAAGAAAAATGCCAAACCCATTAACACTTCCGCTCGTTGTCACTGTATTGCTCTGAATTGTGTTTGAGTTCGACCCTGTAGAAAGATAAATGCCATAGCCAGTGCTTCCAGTTGTTGTTATTGTATTGCTTTGCAATGTGTTTGAGTTTGAGCTTGTAAGAAGATAAATGCCAAATCCAGCGCCACCTGTTGTTATTACCGTATTGCTCTGAACTGTGTTTGAATTCGAGTTTGTCTGAAGATAAATGCCGTAGGCAGAGCTTCCTGTTGTTATTACTGTATTGCTCTGAACTGTGTTTGAATTCGAGTTTGTCTGAAGATAAATGCCTACCAAAGTTGTATTTATTGCATTGCCCGTTATGTTATTGTTTACTGATGTCAGCAGATATAATCCATGTCTGGCACCATCACTTACATTATTCCCTGAAACAACAACATTGCTCACATTATAAAGCTGTATTCCCTGAGATTTAGTTAAATATCCGGCATCTGTAACTTTAGAGTTCTGCATTGTAAAATTATCATTTCCGCCATTCCCATAAGCCCAGAAATCAAATTCATAATTAGAATCATTGCTCATGAGCCAGCTTCCATCTTCCTGAGTTGAAGCATTGCTGTCTAAGTCATAGATAAATAGTCCTCCATTCGGAGATTTGTTGATGAAATTAGAGCCGTCTGCAAAGGCAGAGAAGTTAATTGTAACATTGCGTAATGTTAAGCTTGCATTGTTGTATATTGTTATATTCCCATCAACATATATTGTCTGATTCGCGCAAGTCAGATTAGAAGTTATGTTCCAGCTTGCTTGTCCTTGTATATAGCTGTTATTGCAGTATTTATTCGCATTTTTCAGCACAATATCAACCTGAGTTCCTGTAATGTTCTTGGCGCTTACATTATAAGTTGAGGAATTAGTAAGATAGCCAGTCAAGGAAGCAGTTCCTGTATGCAGATTATAGCTTACTGCTGCTGTTCCGTTCTGTATGTAATCAATCACAGCAAACCATCCAGTTAATCCATTAGTTGTTGTGTCCGTCCATTCTGCTGCTCCGAATACATCAGTTGAGGTTACAGAGGAAGAATTCATATGAATTCCACTTGAATTAGTTACATTTGCCCTTGCATACCACATTACTGTGAAATTGCTGAAATCACCCGGAGAGCCTGTTATGTTTACAGCAGTTGAATTGAAGCTATTATTCAAGCTTATAACCCAAGAGTTATTCGTTATATAGAAATCCCACAATGAATTTAATACAAAAGTGGCATTTGTTATTGTTACATTTACTGACTGGGATGTGTTTATCCCTGTTCTGCTGTATTCCAATGAGCCGCCGATGATTGTTATGTTTGAGGCATTGTTCAATGATATTGAATTATTGCTTGAGTATGAAATATTATTGTTGTAAATAAACTGAGAAGCGGTTAATGTGTTGTTTATGAAGATTCCGCTTCCAGTTGAGTTTAAAATAAGGTTGTTCGTTATGTTGTTTCGCTCTGGAACGAACATTCCTGCTGCAAAATTTTCTAATCTTATTCCGTCTCTGCCTGATTTTGAGATGTTGTTTGAGTTAATGATGTTGTTGTCTGAATTAGAATAAATGTAAATTCCATCTGCATTTGCTCCTGTCGCATTTATTATGTTGCTTGTTGCATTGTTGCTTGAGCCTGAAACAATATAAATGCCAGTTCCAGTGCTTCCGCTTGTTGTAATTGTGTTGCTTGAAATATTGTTTGAACTTGTATCAATATAAATGCCATATCCAGTGCTTCCGCTTGTTGTAATTGTGTTGCTTATTATATTGTTTTTTGAACTTGTAGAAAGAAAAATGCCATATCCCAAGCTTCCGCTTGTTGTAATTGTGTTGCTTTGAACTATGTTTGAATTTGAGCTTGAAGAAAGATAAATGCCAATATCTACAGTCGTGTTTATTGTATTGTTTGATAACTTGTTGTTTGGTGAGGATTGTAGATATAAACCATATCCTGCTCCATCACTTATATTATTTCCACTAATTATAACATTGTTGACATTATAAAGCTGGATTCCCTGGCTTCTTAAGAAAATATTGAAATAACCAGCATCACTGACTTTGCTGTTTTGCATTGTAAAGTTATCATTCAACCCATTTCCAAAAACCCAGAAGTCATACTCGAAGTTGGAATTATTGCTCATTATCTTAGTAGCATCATACTGTGTTGAAGCATTATTATCTAAGTCATAAATGTAAAGACCGCCATTCGGGCTTTTGTTGATGAAGTTTGAGCCGTCTGCAAATGCAGAGAAGTTTATTGTAACATTGTACAATGTTAAACTGCCGTTGTTGAATATTGTTATGTTGCCATCAACATAAATCGTTTCATTCGCACATGTCAGATTAGAAGTTATATTCCACGTTGCCTGTCCTTGTATATAGCTGTTATTGCAGTATTTGTTTGGATTCTTCAGCACAATATCAACCTGAGTTCCTGTAATGTTCTTTGCGCTTACATTGTAGGTTGATGAATTAGCAAGATAACCAGTCAATGATGCAGTTCCTGTATGCAGATTAGAGCTGTTTATTGAGCTGGCATTCTGTATGTAATCAATCACAGCAAACCATCCTGTCAATCCGTTAGTTGTTGTGTCTGTCCATTCTGATGCTCCAAATACATCTGTTGAAGTTACAGAGGAAGAATTCATGTGAATTCCGCTTGAATTTGTTACATTTGCCCTTGCATACCACATGACTGTAAAATTGCTGAAATCGCCTGGAGAGCCTGTTATGTTTACAGCAGTTGAATTGAAGCTGTTGTTTAAGCTAATGAGCCATGAATTGTTCGTGATGTAGAAATCCCACAATGTGTTTAAGACAAATGTGGCATTTGCGATTGTTACATTTACTGATTGAGAAGCATTTACACCAACCCTGCTGTATTCCAATGAGCCGCCGATTATTGTGATGTTTGAAGCATTATTCAGTAATATCGAGAAATTGCTCGAATAAGAGATGTTGTTATTATAAATGAACTGAGAAGCTGTTAAAGTGTTGTTCAGGAAAATTCCGCTTCCAGTTGAATTCAGAATGATGTTGTTTGTTATGTTGTTTCTTTCTGGCAGATTTGCTCCTGAGTTTCCAATCCTAATTCCATCCCTGCCTGATTTGGAGATGTTGTTTAAGTTAATGATGTTGTTGTCTGAATTTGACCAAATATAAATTCCATCTGCGTTTGTGCCAGTTGCATTAATTTTATTGCTTGTTGCGTTGTTGCTTGAACTTGAAGAAAGATAAATGCCGTATCCCAAAGTTCCATTTGTTGTTATAGTATTGCTTGATATGTTTGAATTATTGCTTGAAGAAAGATAAATGCCCCAAGCATTAAGATTACTTGTTGTTATTGTATTGCTTTGCAATATGTTTGAATTTGAGCTTGAAGAAAGAGAAATGCCATAACCAGAGCTTCCGTTTGTTGTTATTATGTTGCTCTGCAATGTGTTTGAATTAGAGCTTAAAGAAAGAGAAATGCCATAAGCGGCAATTCCGCTTGTTGTTATTGTGTTGCTTTGAAGTGTGCTGGAATTTGAGCCCGAATCAAGATAAATGCCAACTCCATTGTTTGCACTAATTGTTCTTGTTGTAATTGTATTGTTCTGTATATTTGAATTTGAGCTTGCAGAAAGGTAAATGCCATAACTAGTACCATCGCTGTTTGTTGTTATTGTATTGCTCGTTATGTTATTTGAATTTGAACTTGAAGCAATAGAAATACTATGTCCAGCGGTTCCAGTTGTTGTTATTGTATTGTTTTGCAATGTATTTGAGTTTGAGCCTGAAAAAAGATAAATTCCATATCCCTCAATTACAGTTGTTATTGTGTTGCTTGATATGTTATTGTTTGCTGAGTATTGCAGATACAATCCAGAGTAAGCACCACCACTTATATTATTCCCTGTAACTTTAACGTTACTCACATTATAAAGCTGTATTCCCTGGCTTTTAGTTGAATAGCCAGCATCTGTGAACTTTGAGTTTCTTATAGTCAGATTATCATTATTTCCATTCCCAAAAGCCCAGAAATCAAACTCATAATCTGAATTATTGCTCATAAGCCAGCTTCCATCTTCCTGTGTTGAGGCATTGCTGTCTAAATCATAAATATATAGGCCGCCATTCGGAGATTTGTTTATGAAGTTTGAGCCGTCTGCAAAGGCAGAGAAGTTGATGGTTACATTGTAAAGCGTTAAGCTGCCATTGTTGAATATAGTTATGTTTCCATCAACATATATTGTCTGATTCGCGCAAGTTAAATTAGATGTTATATTCCATGTTGCTTGTCCTGCTGTATAACTATTGTTGCAGAAGCTTCTTGGATTCTTCAGCACAATATCAACCTGAGTTCCTGTAATGTTCTTGACGCTTACATTGTATGTTGAAGAATTGGCAAGATGGCCACTAACCCCCGAAGCTGATGCAGTATGCAGGTTGTAATCCAATATCACAGTTCCATTCTGCACATAGTCTATTGTTGCAAACCATCCAGTTAATCCATTAGTTGTTGTGTCTGTCCATTCTGATGCTCCAAATACATCAGTTGAGGTTACAGAGGAAGAATTCATGTGGATTCCGCTTGAATTAGTTACATTCGCCCTTGCATACCACATTACTGTAAAGTTGCTGAAATCGCCTGCAGAGCCTGTTATGTTTACCGCAGTTGAATTGAAGCTGTTGTTTAATGAGATAATCCATGAATTATTTGTTATGTAAAAGTCCCACAATGTGTTTAATACAAATGTTGCATTTGTTACAGTTACATTTACTGACTGGGAAGCATTTACACCAACTCTGCTGTATTCCAGAGAGCCAGAGATGATTGTTATGTTTGAAGCATTGTTCAATGTTATTGAAGCATTGCTGGAATAAGAGATGTTGTTGTTATAAATAAGTTGAGAAGCTGTTAAAGTGTTTCTCAGGAATATTCCGCTTCCAGTTGAATTCAGAATGATATTGTTCGTTATGTTGTTTCTTTCTGGAATGTTTGTTCCTGAGTTTTCAATCCTTATTCCGTCTCTGCCTGATTTGGAGATGTTGTTTAGGCTGAGAATATTATTGTCTGAATTACCAGAAATATAAATTCCATCTGAACTAGCTCCTGTTGCATTTATTATGTTGTTTGTTATGTTGCTATCAAAATTATTTGATAAACTTCCATCAAGATAGATGCCATAAGCATTGCTCCCGTTTGTTAATATTGTATTGCTTAACATTTTTGCTCTTGTGCTTGCGCTTAAAGTAAGATAAATGCCATATCCGGTGCTTCCGCTTGTTGTTATTGTATTGCTTTGAATTGCTCCAGAAGCCCCGTTAATCCAAACTCCAAATCCGTTAGTATTGCTTGTCGTTATTGTGTTGCCTGTTATGTTTGCATCTGAGCTTGTCAAAAGATAAATGCCATAGCTATTGCTTCCATTTGTTGTTATTGTGTTGCCTGTTATGTTGTTTGCTATTGAGTTTGTGATAAGATAAATTCCATAACCAGAGGTTCCGTTTGTTGTTATTATGTTGTTTGTTGCGTTGTTGTTTGAGCTTGAAGAAAGATAAATGCCATAGCTAGTGCTTCCGCTTGTTGTTATTGTGTTGCTTGATAATGTTGAACTTGAGCTTGAATCAAAATAAATGCCATAGCTAGTGCTTCCGTTTGTTGTTATTGTGTTGCTTGATATGTTGTTTGAGGTTGAGCCTACAATAAGATAAATGCCATAAGCGGAGGTTCCAGCTGTGTTTATTGTGTTGTTTGTTATACTATTATTAACAGTGGCTCCAGAAATTCCATCAAGATAAATGCCATAAGCAGAACTTCCATTTGTTGTTATTGTGTTGCTTTGCAATGTGTTTGAGTTTGAGCCTGTGCGAAGAGAAATGCCAAATCCAGAGCTTCCATTTGTTGTTATTGTGTTGCTTTGCAATGTGTTTGAGTTTGAGCCTACAAGAAGATAAATGCCATAAGCGGAGGTTCCAGTTGTGTTTATTGTGTTGCCAGATATATTATTTTTCGTTGAATACTGCAGATACAAACCATATCTTGCACCCTCACTTATATTATTCCCTGAAACAACAGCGTTGCTTACATTGTAAAGCTGTATTCCTTGGCTCTTAGTTGCATACCCTACATCTGTGAATTTTGAGTTTCTTATAGTCAGATTGTCATTCAATCCATTTCCAAAAGCCCAGAAATCATATTCATAAGTTGAATCATTGCTCATGAGCCAGCTTGCGTCTTCCTGCGTTGAAGCATTGCTGTCTAAGTCATAAATAAACAAGCCCCCATTTGGAGATTTGTTTATGAAGTTAGAGCCGTCTGCGAATGCAGAGAAGTTGATTGTAACATTATACAAAGTTAAACTGCCATTGTTGAAGATTGTTATGTTGCCTGCAACGTAGATTGTTTCATTCGCACAGGTTATGTTGCCAGTTACGTTCCATATCGTCTGGCCTTCTGTATAGTTGCCATTGCAGTATGTAACTATTGCTCTTACTGTCAGCGTATAATTGCTCAGTGAGAAGTTGCAGTTGCCATTCCCTGCATTGTCGCAGAACCTCACATTCCAGATATAGTTGCCAACTGCCATATTGCTTCTTGTAAAATTAGTTGAATTTGAAGTTCCGCCCATGATTATGGTTTCATTCGGCAGCCATACTCCTGTATAATTCCAATATAAAGTAGCGTTCACTAACTGCCTGTCATCTGTTCCGGAAGCATTGAATGTAAAGCTTGTAAGTGTTGAGCTTGTTCCATCAGCAGGAGAAACTAATGAAACATTCGGCATTGTATCTGTTTTAACAGTCGCATTGTAGGTAATGCTCTCGCCAATGTTTTTAGCAGTGTCATTTGCATAATACTTCCAGCCATAGCTTACGCCAGCAGCAAGAGAAATGTTTTTTGTTGTAACTGCATTATATGAAGTTGGATTAGTGGCAATATCGACCCATGAGTCATTTGCCCAAGTTCCAGTAATATTGGTAGAAAATATATAGCCGTCAACAGCATTGTTGCTTATTGTGATGTTCATTGTAACATTTTCATACTGCCATCCAGAGCTGTTTAAGGCATTTGAAAATGTTGGCGAAAGGGTATCAACGATTAAAGTCCAATTTTGCGATGTCCAGTTTGAATTGTTAGCTAAATCAAAAGCACGGCAGCCCCAGATGTAAGTGTTGGAAGGCAGTGTTTTGTTCCACTGGCAGCTTGCAGTTGTTCCTGTTACATTGCACCATGAGTCATTCAAAGCCCATGTTCCAGTGAAATTGCCCCACAGCGAAATGTTCTTTAAATTAGAGTTGTCAGTTGCAGAGCAGTTAAACACAACACTTCCATTGTTATTAATGGAGTTGTTGGCTGGGTATTGCTGCAATACTGAAGGAATTGTTAAATCAGGCGGAGCTGCAACTGTTATCAGATTAGCAGTTGTATTTAAATTCCAGGTCATCTGGTCAGTTTCAGTTGATGTTTCGTTTGTTGTGATGTTGTAAGGAGAAGCTGCAGATGAGCCAGTGCAGGCCAGTATATTCCACGTTACAGTTCCTGTCTTTGACTTTGCCCAACCCAAAGTTGCTGTTCCTGCTGTAGCATTCAGCGTGCAAGTTTGGCCGCCAGGACAAGATGTGGACATGGAAGTTACATTGAAGTCATTGCCATTGCCGCATGTTTCATTTATTGTTGTTTTTTGCTTGTTTACATCTTCTAATCTCAGCTCAACAACCCAAGTATAGCTTCCAACTCCAAAGTTGTCTGTTGAATAGCTTATTGTAACAGCTGCAGGATCTCCTTCTGTTAAAGTCATGTCATTAATTGAGGATGAGCCATCATTATCGCTTAAAATCTGGTCAGATGCAATCTGCCAGTACCTTGCTTCTGAAAAGCCGCCAATCTCTGCCTTGCCCAATAAATAGAACTGAGGAGATTCATCTGGAGCGTCAAAGGTGTAGCTCAGCTTATATTTTCCGCCTTTCTTGAGGTTCGCATTAAAGATTATTTCTTTGTGGTCTCCGGCATCAACAACCGCGAAATCAGGAGCAGCAAGGTTAAGGGATGTTTTTTTGGCTTCGATAATATCCGCTTCGGGATTTTTAATTAGCTCTATTATTCTGCCTGTTATGCTGTTTTCAGAATTTTGTGCGCCGCGGACGGGACTCTCATCTCCGAAAGAGTAAGAGTTTTGAACCCGCATGTCTTGAGCAGACACTTGCTTTTCAGGCAAGCGCTCTACCTGATTGAGCATCCGCGGCTTTACACCATCTTGAAAAAATCCGAAAGATTTATATACTTTATCATCAATCTCATTATTGTCTTGGGCAGATAACTTTACTTGATTGAGAGATCCGTTTTCTTTATTTTTTTCAAAAGATTTATATACTTTATCATCAACCTCATTATTGTCTTGGTCAGATAACTTTACTTGATTGAGGGATCCGTTTTCTTTTTCCTCAAAAGATTTATATACTTCTTTATATGCGCTCTTGTTCGATAAAATGTCAAACATAACAATATCGGTCTTGCCAGAAGTCAAAGATGTAATGGACAGATTTCCAGAATTCAACTGGTCTGAGTTTGTGACAAGGCGTATAGAAGATGAGCTTGAAAGATTATCTAAATCTAAAGACTTTGCTTCAAGATTTAATTGAGTTATATCTGCTGTTGTAACATTTTCTTCCACAACCTCGATCCTTACATTGCTTATATCAAATGATAGAGGAACCTTTTCAACAATTGCGCCATTATAATTCTTATTCGCTTTTATTATAAGGCCCACATTATACGCAGCAGGCGGCCATATCCTTGTCGGTCCGATTCTTTCAATGTCAAAGTCAACAGAAGGCATAACTGTAAAATTATCCATTAGATTTCTAATGCCATTATAAGTCTCTGCTGTCAAATTCATAATATAGATGCCAGGAACATTCACAGCATAATCCGCAATGTAATCCGGCAGAATATTGTCGCCGTATTTATGGCAGTCAGGAGTTCCTGTTATTCCGCCATTCTCTGTTGAAAGCATTGTTTTAGTTCCGGAAGGGTCAGTTATCTCAAGCCATAACTTAGCATTGCAAATAACATTTCCCGCATCTCCCAAAACACCGATTCCAAGCTTTGCTGTTTCATCCGGCAGATAAATTGACTTGTGCGTGTTTATGGCCAGAACTCCCCATGTGAAATCCTGGCTGAATATTGTTGTTTCCCCGCTTCTTGTGAAATTGACTTCCAAGCTGTAAAGCCCTGGCCTGAACTGCCTTGGTTTTACAACATTGAAGGAGAATTTGCCTTCTCTTAATTCTTCAATCTCAACATCAAAGCTGGCTTTTTCATTGTTTGAGCTGTAAATAACACTCGCTTCTACTGTTTCGTTTTCAGCAATCCATTTATTGAGTTTTTTATCAAAGTTTTTCCTGTTTAATGATCTGCCTTTTTCAATCAATTCAGTCTCATTAACAAATTCAAGCTCAAACTCTGCGTTTTCAGCGGCCTTGAAACTATTTTCAACCTCGGTTTTATGGAATTTTTTAATTGTGATGTTTATTGTTTCTAAAGCAGGGATTGTTTCATTCGTCATATTGGAAACATTGCCTGTTGTTTCGTTCAAGACTGCTTCAAAAACATTGTAATTTATTGAAGAAATCACTAAACTAGCATTCTCCAATTCGGCGATCAACGATATTTCGCTTGCGCTTACATTGTTTAAGAAGCATGTTTCAGCACATTCAAATTCAAAGCCCGTAATAACAGAAGGGTTTACGATTATTGTAATTTCCTTTGTTGTAAGCTCTTTTCCGTCGCCTGCAAATAAGATGATTGAGCTGTTCCCTGAAAATTCAGGCTTTGGCATTACAGTCATCAAAGAAATAAAATTATCAATAACAACGTCTAAATTCTCGTTGCTTGAGCTAAGATGAGATATTGTATCGTTATCAGCATCAAAGAAATAATTGCTCAGATTAAGGGTTAAAAAGCTTCCTTGATCAACTAAAAATGATGAAGCTTCAGAAATCCATACTGGCGGATTGTTTATTGTAATATTTTCAGTTTGGTTTAAGTGCTGCGTTGTATTTTCAATATATTGCCCGCCCTCATCAGTTAAATTTTCTAAAACAACATTTCCGGTTATTAAATTATTTTTATTTTCCAAGCTATTATCAAAAATTAAGTATTTTTCATCATTGACTTTTAAATAAACCCGGACAACTCCGTTTCCGATCACATTCCCGCTTATCTTCAAAGAAGAAAGCTCCCCTGGATTCTGCAGCGCAACAGCCTGCTCAGAGCTCTGCCTTATTGTAAGGTTGAGATCCTGCGAATATTCTCCATGAACAACTGCAAATCCTGTTATGGAAGGATTTATTAAAACAAAGAGCCTGAACAAAGCAACAGAAACCAAGATCAAAATGACAAGAATATTGCAGAATTTTACAAGCCTTCTAACATGAAGAGCGTTGCCTCTATTTCCAGATTGCTCTACCTCCTTTTTTTCTGCGGCGTTCAATTTACTCAATACTACTTTGTAAGTAGTCTATATATAAAGATTTCTATTTTTGGCTTAATATGTAAGTAAACTACATCAGCAGGTTGATTTGGCTAGAGCTAGCAATTTCTAAAATGTCGGAAATTTTCCACCAGTTTAAAACTGGTGGCTGAGAGCCAATCTCCATTCAGATTGTGGAAAATTTCTGAGCATGCTCAAGAACCACCATAATGCTGTAAATGATGGCAACATTCCACCCATCTCTGATGGGTGGTTCTTGACAAAGCGGAAGATTTAAATATATGAACACATTACACATATCAAACGTAATATGTTGGAGGTACAAAAATGGTAAGCATAACTTTAGCTGTCCCAGAAGATATAAAACACGAGATGGACGCTTTTCCAGAGATGAATTGGAGCGAAGTAGCCCGGCAGGCAATAAAAAGAAAACTATCTATGTTGGAGAAATTCAAAGAATTTACAAAAGATAGCACTCTAACTCAGGAGGAAGCGTTAGATCTAGGCAGGAAGGTCAGCGAAAACGCAATGAAAAGGCACAAGGCAAGATGATTCTTCTTGTGATAGATGCAAATATACTGTTCTCTGCCCTGATTAAAGACAGCATTACCGCAGAACTCTTATTCCAAGAGGGGATTGTTTTGTCTACCCCTGAATTCATTATGCAAGAATTCCTAAAATATGAAGAAGAGATATCAAAGAAGACTTCAAGGACAAAGGAAGAATTCATACAAATTATGCATATGCTGAAAGATATAATTGCCATTGTTCCAAATGAAGAATATTCTGGGTTTATGGATGAAGCAGAAAAAATTTCACCAGATAAAAAAGATATAATGTACCTTGCCTTAGCATTGAAATTAAACTGCGGAATCTGGTCTAATGACAAGAAGCTAAAATGTCAAGATAAAGTAAGGGTATATTCAACTGAAGACCTGATAAAAATTGTGAATGGATGAATTTGAAACCTGCAATGGAAAATTCCTGCATTTTACTTTCACAGTGCTTGCCAAGAAACAATACGATAATGTAGTTATTCTTAATATGTAAGTAAATAATCATAAAATAAACACTAAATTTAAATAAACTATCCCAATATGTAAGTTAAATATACAAAAAAATAAGAAAAAAATCCTATTATGTAAGTAGCTGCCCCTTTATGGCATCAGTGCATCTGAACAGATCAGTGTATGCTCCTTCATTTGACTCAGAGCCGCTTCCCAGTTTTCCCTGATTTGAAAGTCTAAAAATCGTATCGCTAAATGAGTCTAGCTTTCTTATCGCATTAGTAATCTGGTCTCTACCTAATGCTGAAACTGCTCCGTCAAGCTTCGCTGTAAGCGTATTCTTTGTTCCTTTGGCCATTATAGCGTTATCTATTGCAGTTATCATATCCTTGATATTGCTGCTTGCATCAGCATAACCTCCGATTATTGTCTTGCAGATATCGCAGGCGTTTCCATGTCCATCTTTGTCTGTATCTGACTGGTCTGCATTAGCAATAGCAATGCAGTTGTCGCATACATCACCAATTCCATCGCCATCAACATCTGATTGGTTTACATTTGCCACAATCCTACAGTTATCAGAGATATTTGTAACACGATCAATATCCGGAACACGATCATTATCGTCATCATCATCGCAAGCATTTCCCAGTTTATCATCATCAGTATCTCTTTGGTCTAGATTGGCAGCACCAGGGCAGTTGTCGCATGCATCTCCTACACCCTCCTGGTCTGAGTCTGATTGACCAGCATTACTTGCGCTAACGCAGTTATCATTGGAATCTGCTATTCCGTCATTATCATAATCCTTTACAGTTCCTGCTGTGCCATATGAGCTGAAGCTCGTTGTTGTGCCATAAACAAAATTATTCACTTTATCCACGCCGGTATCCTTTGATTCAGTTAAGCTGCCGTTAGTGGCAACAGAATATAACTTTAAGCTGCTCTCATCGATGCTTGCAGCTGCAAGCTCATCATCTGTATAATATATTTTTATGGTTGCATTGGCCATAGCCAGCAATATTGCAGTATCCGCTTTTATTTCAACGTACTTGTTCAGCTGCGACACTCCAACTGCCAGATCTGTCTGCTGCAAAAACTCTGAAATATTGATATTGCCTGATACGCTTTTCAGCAATTGTGAATTCGGAGTTATTTCCACTATAACATCAGAATTTGCGCTTGCATCTATTGTTGTTACAGCGCCTGAATTAAGCGTAATGCTGCCTTCGTATGTTGTGTCTGATTTTAACAACCCAATGACATTTGTGCCTCCAACTGATGTTGTGCCTGTATAAACAATGCCATTTACAATCGAAGGGGTGGAATAAACATCTCCTGATGCCGTATCACTCCATAATAATTTTCCATTCAGTGTGCTGAAAACATTGATTTTACCTGAATCAGCTCCGCTGACAAACACCTTGCTGTCGGCAATAGAAACAGGGCCTCCGATGCCGGATGCTATGCCTTCAGACTGCCATAATACTTCTCCCGATGACTCGTTGAACGCAAACACATAGTGGTTATTATTGGACTCGTCTCTCGATGCAATTATTACTTTATTGGCGTAAACAGAAGGCATGCTATTGATGAAATGCTGGCCAATAATAGGAAGATCTGTCTTCCATAAAAGGCTGCCATCCTTCGTGCTCAAAGCAAGCAAATAGCCTTTTCCGTTTATGCCATATGGATTTTCAGCTCCTATGAAAACTTTGTCATTGTGAACAGAAGGCGTATTTCTTATGTTCATTCCTGATGGAAGCGAATAAACCCACTTGAAGTCAGATCCTGTTATTGCAGTCTCGTCTAAGGCTGCAACTGCGCCGCTTGATGACTGAGATATGCTCTCTCCGCTAAAATAAAGCGTTCCTCCTGACAAAGCCGGGCTATACATCGCATCACCGCAAACAGTGCAAGCAGTCTTGCTTAATAGTATATCTCCATTGTTGATGTCGAAAGCATAAATCATGCTCGGCCTGCCTCTTGTTGTTGCCCAAACTCTTCCATTGCTGATAACAGGTGAGAATTCAAACGAGCCGCCCAATTTGTCTGGTTGGATCCAAATCACTGTTCCGTCTAATGTGTTTCTGCAATAAAATATATTGCCTCCGCCATGGCATATTGTCAGGCCGTCATCACTTACTGTAGGGGTGGCTTTAGGGCTGCTCAAATTAAAATCAACAGACCATATCTTGGCATTTGTTGCAAGGCTGAATGCATAAAGCGTTCCTGTTGTAAAAATATTATTGGCATCAAGCTGCCCTGCAACAACATACATCACATTGTTCTTTATAACCGGAGTTGACTCAACATAATCACCTGCTGTAAGCGCAATGCTGTCTGTCAGCCCAACTGCGCTGTAAAGATCATAATCCGGAGCAAAAGAAACTGCCCAGCTGTTTCTTGCGCTGTCATGCCCGAATGTGGGCCAGTCATCAGCCAAAATAAAACTAACATTCAACATAATCAGCACTAATAAAGCTAAAGAAACTATTGTTTTTCTCACCAGACCACCCCGATATGCATTATATTCTGCTTAAATCGATCCTAATTTATATAAATTTCTATTCTGCAATAGTTATTAGTTAAAAACACAATTTAAACATATGACTGGTGGTTTTCGATAGAAAATAATTTTATTTATTAATCAGCCTCTCCATTCTCTGCGAATGCAGTATCCTGCCCAAAACTTTCAGGAATTCCTCGCTCTGCTCTAAAGGTATGGTGATGGAATGCTCATGAACCCATTCATTTTCAACTTTTTTATTTTTCTGTATCAAAAGATACCTCCCAAATTCATTCTCTAAAATATCAAACCATATTGTCCTGTTGTTATAATCCAGCTTTTCAAAATCAAGGTGCCGGATTCTGTGGTTGGGGTAATAAACTTTTGTAACTCCAAATTGCTTCATATAAATCTCGTTCTCAAGAATCAGCATCTCCAAATGCTTCTCAATAGCCTTTCTAGAAAACTTCGTACCCCTAACTATATGAGTCATAGTCAAACCCTTAGGGTTATTTTTAAGAAACTCAATAATCCTACGGTGTATTATTTTTTCTCTTTTTGCCGGGTGCATTTCCATAACCATCATTAAGAACCGAAAGATTTATATGTCAGAAATATACCATCAGTCTATGATTGACTGATAGACGAAGTCCAAATCTCTTTTGTGATTATGGTATATTTCTGAGCATGCTCAAAAACCACCTAATGCTACAAATGGCAGCAACATGCCACCCGTCTATGATGGGTGGTTTTTGACATATTTATTGTTCTCTATATTGGTTACCAACTATGGTAATTAATAAATTACTGCACGACATATAAAAAACAAAGAGTAAAATGGCCGAGAATGGCCAAAGACACTAGACTCAAAACAATTAGCGTTAACCCACAAAGAAAGTATTGTTCAACTAATATATAAAATTATCGGTAAAGCCGAGGTGGTCGAGTCTGGCTTAAGACGCTGGACTTATGATCCAGTTAGCGTTAACCCACAACGCTATGAGGGTTCAAATGCTAACTGTAGGGGTTGCTGAAAATCCCTCCCTCGGCGCCGTAAATATGTCAAAAATTTTCCACCCGTTTTTAACTGGTGGCTGAAAGCCAACTTTTTTCGCTTATGGAAATTTTTGAGCATGATCAAGAACCACCTGATGCGGTGAATCGTAGCAACATTCCACCCGTCTTTGACGGGTGGTTCTTGACATAATTGAAAATGAAAATAACTTTCCAAAACATAGGCTGGAAAAGCAAGATAACCCAAAAAAGAGCTACTTTGAGTATTTCTATCAACAAGTTAGTTGCGATTGGATGTGGTTTGGAAAAAGGCCAGGCATTGTACTGTTATTTGGCTAAAGATAAAGATAACCGACCGGCCATATTAATCTATTTAGACCAAAAAGAGAAGTGTAAAGGGCGTGTAGCTTAGTTTGGAAAGAGCATCTGTCTGACTCACGGATAGATTCGGGTTCAAAAGCCCTTTTAATATCAGGGGCTGGCAATCCCGACACGCCCGCACTAATATACACTATAAAACATAACTAATATTTAAATGTTGCGGGCATGTTTTTACACCCACCAAAACATACGTACCATTTATTTAAGTAAGTTGTTTATAACAAAATGTAAATTAAGAGAGGCTGATAACATGAAACTTGGAGAAGCATTAAGCAAATTAAAGAAAGAAAAAAGCAAATTAGCAAGACTAATATTGCTGAGAAAAGAAAACATCTATGCGGAAGAGGGCAAAATGTCGGAATTTTCCATCTAGTCTGTGATTGGTGGCAAGCTTTGCTTCTTTTGTATGAATCATGAAAATTCTGAGCATGCTCAAAAACCACCTGATGCGGTGAAACGAAGCAACACTTCACCAGCCTATGAATGGTGGTTTTTGACAAAACGAAGTTTGACCCAAAGAAGCTGTCTGTAGAAATCGACGACAAAATTGAAGAAATCAGGAAGCTAAAGATTAAGGTGCAAAAAACCAACCTGGATACAGCAGTTAATGGAGAAAAGATAACATTGGCTGAAGCAATAGTTAAAGTTAATGATATACGGAGCAAACTGGCTCATTTAAGCTCTTTATTTGAGAAAAGAAGAAGCTATATCTTCAGAGACAAAGATGAGAAAGAAATGACAGCTCAGCTCGATGAGCTTGAAATAGAGGATGAAATGGAGAAATTAGAGATTGAAAAAGTACAGCTTGATAATAAAATACAGATGACAAACTGGACAACTCAATTACGCGATTAAGCTTATCTATCTCAGATAGGTAAGATTGCCGGCAGTTTTGAGGGTAAGCATGGGCGTGCAGGATTTGTCTTATGCCAAATCTGTGATTTGCGTATAGGGTAAATGCTGTACACAAACACCATACAAAAATGGACAATGATGGGATGTGATGCCTTACAGATAAAAGCTTAAAGATTACTATTTAAGGATCACAGCTTAAAGCTCATATACCTGTGCTTTTCCCTCTTAGCTGTTGGCAATTTATTATTCAGGAACATCATTTCTGCGAATAACACCGCCAGACTTAATGTTCGATCTCATTAAAAACCGAAAGCAGATTCTCTGTCTCGCCGCACGCCACGTCGGCGCTGACGAGCCGGGGGTTGTCCCTTACGGGGTGGCGAGTAGGACAAATCGAGCAAAGCGAGATTTGACCGTCAGAGCCAATGTGGTGGCGTGCGGCTATGAGGTCTAAAATTTCACTTTACAAAACCGAAAGCTTTATTAAAAATGGTAATGACATTGTTAACAGAGGTGTTTTATGAAAAAAAGAGGACAGGCCAGCACAGAGTATATGATAATCATTGGCTTTGTTGCGCTTGTTCTGATCCCTCTCATTGTAATCTTCTACAAGCAGGGCGCTTCCACAAAAGACCAGATCACAACTAGCGAAGCTGACCAGATCGCAAAAAAGATAACTGATGCTGCTGACTCTGTTTATTATATGGGCGAACCGTCAAAGATGACATTGAAGCTCTATATGCCTGAAAATGTCAAAGAGATAAGCTTCAGCGGAAGAGAGATAAGATTCAAGGTTGCGACTGCCAATGGCATGACAGATATAACATCAGTTGCAGCCACAAACATGATGGGCAGCATAGACAACAGCCAGGGAATAAAATTCATTGTTGTTGAAGCGAGGGGGGATTATGTATGGGTTGGAACATAAAAGCCCAGGTGGCAGCGGAGTTCATTGTTTTTGTAGGCATTGGATTTATCATCCTGCTGATTTTCCTTGTTTCTTCAATAGAAAAGATGAAGGAATTCAATACAGAGAAGGAGTTTATCTTGTTGAAGGATGTCGCATATAAGGTCCAGAATGAGATTGTGCTGGCTTCTATTGTCAATGACGGCTATATGAGAACATTTAACATTCCAGAAAGGCTTGAGATAGCAGACTATACTCTTTCAATAACAGGAAGAACGCTTATTGCGCAATCCGCTAATTATGACTATGTGCTTCAGCTTCCTGATGCAAACGGAACTTTGGCCAAAGGGAATAATACAATAAAAAAAATCGGCGGCATTGTACAAATAAATTAAAGATGAATAATAAAAAAGCGCAAACATGGTATGGGGATTTCATGATAGCTATCGCCCTTTTTGCAATAACAATGATCATCTACTATCAGTATGCAAGCAGCATATCTGTTGAGAATAAAAATGCGATAAAGGACCTGCTGCTCGATGCCAAGGCAATTTCATCCTCCCTGATAGAGGAAGGATATCCTGCAAACTGGAGCACATTCGATGTCAACAGAATAGGGATTACAGACGGAAATTACAGGCTGAAGCAGAGCAAGATAGATTCATTTGCCGCGCTGGATTACAGCAGGTCAAAATTTCTTCTTGGAATAAGTAGCGATTACTTTGTTTTTTTTGAGGACAAGTACGGCAATGTGCCGAGGCTTAATGAAACATGCGGAATCGGCAGCCCGCAAGTTACTATTGAAGTTGTGAATATAACCGGGCCGTGGGTTGTTGGAAATGCAAAATGCCTGGTAAATATGAGCAATACAATGGCAAAAAATATTGCAAAGGTTGAAAGGATTGTGCTTTACAATTCGAGCTTATTGAAAATGGTGGTTTATTCATGGAATTAAAAAAGAAAGGTATTTTTTTCACAATAGATGCCGTGATATGTTCAAGCATAATTATCCTTGGCATAATAATATCATCATCTTTTTACATCCGCGATATTCCGAAAAGCTCTGCTGAATATCTGCCGTATGACCTGCTGAACGCTTTGTCTGAATTGAAGATTTACGAAATCAAGGACAACAATACTTATGTAAAGAGCTTAATTGCGAGCAATGATGTGAGCGACCTCAACAGCAGCATTGTTGAGCAGATCGGCGAGCTTTGGTCTGCAAACAAGAGCGGCAAAGCCGCAAACCTGACAAAAAACATCATTGACAGCTTTATTGAGAATAACACAGGATATGCGCTTTATATAGGCGGAGAGAAGATCTATGACAGAACAGCAAATTACAGCATCAGCCTGGTAAGCGCGAAGAAGATAATTTCCGGGATTGCAAAAAATGTTGCAATAAAAGGGTATAATGCAAGAGCAAATGCTGCAAAAGTGAGAAAGAACGTCACTGAAGTCTTTGCATTTGAGCCAGAGGGAAGCGCGCATTCCACAGACAAGGTTTTCATAACAAAAAAGATTTACCTGAATTCAACCAATATAAAAAATGCAACTTTCTACTGGTCAATGCATTACGGAACAAGCCAGTCAAACCAAAACAATGTCAAGGTTAATGGCTGTGAATACAGCAAGGATGATTTTATTCAGCTTGATTACCAGGATGCCGGAACAACTCCTGATACGCATATGTTTTTCGGCATGAAAGAAATTCCATTAAGCTGCCTTGAAAGCGGATGGAATGAAATAAGAATAACATTGGATGCGCAGGCAGCATGGCACACTCATCTTCATCCCGGAACACATCTTATTGTGAAATATCAGACAGATTACATTGGAAGCGTGAGCAAAGAGGTAACAAAAAAAGCTTATTTTGACAATATAGAAAGCCAGGCTCATGGACAGCCGGAAAGCTGCGCATGGGCGATAATGCCCCTGCTGAAGCCAGAGTATATGGGCTTCAGGAGCGCAACGCTTTACATCCACGGAAAAAGCATCTACAACAAAGCAAACAAAGACAACATACAAATTTATGTAAACAACAAGACGCTTGATCTTACAGACCCGCCATGCAATACAAACAATAACTGCGATTTTGAAAAAACATATGACATAACGAACAACTTAAGCTACGGAACAAACACAATTGCTGTTTATTTAAATTGTTTCCCGGACAATGATTTCTGGGGCGATGACAGCACAGTGCTTTACTCTGATCCGCAAAATGACCCAAGCCAGTCATCTTATGTTGAATACAGCTATGACCTGAATGACCAAAAGCTGCAGTACGGCAAGATAGATCTGCTGGTTGCTGAGAAGTTTATGACGCAAAAAAGCACAAATGTTTTGTACCAGAAATATTTTGACGGCGACAGCGTGGTTGATGCCTCCCTCAGCCTGGTCGAGCTTGAAAGCAGCAATTTGACTGCAATAGTCAATGGCCATCAGATTTTCAAGACGCCAATGCCTGGCGCAACGCCATCTTCGCTTTACATTGATCCGAATTACCTGTTTAATGGAACGAATGCAATAAGCCTGTCAGATGTCTGTCCCATCTGCTATATCTTAAATGAAACTTTGTTCAGCTATAGGATTCTCGTTCCATCGATTGTCGGATATGGCAGCACATTTGCAACAGAAGACGAAGCTGTAGCTGATGCAGTAAGCAGGCTGAGAAATATTTTGGGCAGCAGTGTCAGCGCTGTCGAAATAAACAATGAAACAATAAGCATAGGTAATGTTCCAAGCTTATGGGGCCCGACAACAGTTGAGGTGAGAGTATGGCATTGAAGAAGAAGGCCATATTTTTCACAATAATAGCTATTCTGCTTGTCGGATTAATTTTAGTTTCTTTTTCGATAATCAGCGGATATAAGCTGAGGGACAGGATGGCAGTAGTGGAAACAAGGATAAGCACAATGAACAGCTTCATAGACGATGCTGGCAAGGACATGGGGCGCGGGCTTTATATTTCAGGATTCAGGTCAATACTCGGGATGGAGCAGTTTATTGTAACGCGCGGCGCATTTATAACAAATGCCAGCTCAGCATTCAGCGAGCTGATGATTAACGGGAGCTACAACGGCACAGAAATAAACATCATGGAAGGCTCGACATTTGTTGACTGGATGAACAAAATAAAGGCAGAAGCCGGAAAAATAGGCATAATAATGGATTTTACAGTAAATGAAATTAAAATTTACCAGCAAGAGCCGTGGTTTGTCGGCATTGACCTTAACATAACATTGAATATAGCTGATGAAAGGAACACAGCCAAGTGGAGCAATGCAAAATATGTCACAACAAAAATAGGCATTGAGGGGTTTGAGGATCCGCTTTACAATATATACAGCTATGGAAGGGTTACGAACACAATTGCCAGGTCAAATGAAACTTATTTCAGCGATGCTGAGCTGATAGGCCATCTGCTCAATTCGCGCTACATTGCGTCAATAACAGCTCCTAATTTTTTAATGCGATTGGAGGGAAAATTCAATTCAGATGCAAGCGGGATAGAGAGCCTTGTCAATTTAGGGGAGTTCAGCGCCCAGGAAATCCCGATCTATGCAAGAAGCGGGGTGGATTATTTGTATTTCAGCAATTCAACTTTGCCTTACTGCACTGTGAATGAAACTGCGAGCAGTTATAGCTGGTTCAAGCTTGACAGCGGGCATCTGAGCACGTACAGCGCAGCTTGTACAGGATAATTATGTTTATAATATAAACAAAAATCAAATATTCTGGTCTATTGGTTTATGATATAAACAGAAGTACATTTTTTATAATATATTGATTCCTGAGAGAATATTGCTCTACGGCAGGCAAAACAACAAGTTTTAAATATGACGATAATTAAAAAAGGACATTCATCAAAAAAAGTGAAAAAATGGCTAAAAAGATGTTGTTGTTTGGAGTTATTTTTTTACTGGTCTTAATGTTTGTTTTAGCCGGTTGTAAAAAAACAGGAGAGGCTGCTGTTTCTAAAGGAACTCAATTTGACAATACTTTCTCTTCCGAATCCTACAAAAAGATATACCAAGAGAAGATATCTAAATTACCAAAAGAGGATATAAAAGAATTAGCGAAAGCAAGGAAAGATATTATAGAGCAGAAAAGATTAATTAAACAATATGAAAATCAAAAAATAGAAATTACATCTGCCCAAAAAGCAGCTTTAGAGTCTGCGCAGCAAAAATTTAAGTCTTTACTGGAGAAATATGAAATACCTGAAGAAATAGACCAAGAAGTGGATGAAATAAATGAAAATTCAGAAACATGGAATGCAAATTATAATTCTATAATGCTTATGCCAGATGAAATGAAAAAACAGCACTTAGGGTCTAATGATGAAGAAGCAAAACCAAAAGAGACAAAAGTTTATTCAAGCACTTCTTCAAGTCCTCCAGATTCTTTTGATTGGAGAAATTATAATGGAAAAAATTATGTTACTTCTGTTAAAGACCAGGGATCTTGCGGAAGTTGTTGGGCATTTGCTACTGTTGGGGCTGTTGAAGCAGCTGCAAGAATTTATGATGATAATCCTGCTCTTAATATTGATTTATCTGAGCAAGATTTAGTTTCGTGCAGCGGGGCCGGAAATTGTGTTGATGGTGGTTATGCAAGTGAATCTTTAGAATATATCGAGGATGATGGAAGCAAGACTGAATCATGTTTTCCTTACACTGCAACAGACCAAAGTTGTTCAAATTCATGTATAAACCTGGAAAATGGGGTGTCCGGAATTTCTTATAGTTCTGTATCATTAAGTAATACCGAAGCAATAAAACAGGCGCTAACAGAAAAAGGTCCTTTGGTAACTGGAATGTATATCTATTATGATTTTTATTTTTATAGTGATGGGATATATAAATACACTTCTGGTGATTATGAAGGTAACCATGTTGTTGTTATTGTTGGTTATGGCACTTCAAATGGAAAAACATACTGGATTGCTAAAAATTCCTGGGGGACTTATTGGGGGGAAGATGGTTTTTTTAGAATATATGCGGGAGAAGCAGGAATAGACTCCAGATTTATTTATGCTATTACTTCTGTGGGTCTATCGCAGTGTACAAATCAGTGCACATCAGGAACTAAACAATGTTATGGTACAACCGGATATCAAACATGCGGGGATTATGATAGTAATTCTTGTTATGAGTGGAGTTCTGTAACAAATTGCGCTTCAGGATACACATGCAGCAATGGAGCATGTGTTGCTTCATGCACTAATGAATGCACAACTTCAGGAGCAAAACAATGTTCAGGAAGTGGCTATCAAACATGTGGTAATTATGACAGCGATTCCTGCTTAGAGTGGGGTTCTGTAATAAATACTCCAATTTGTGCTTCTGGATATACATGCAGCAATGGAATCTGCGTCTCCATCTGCTCTTCCAATTATGTTTTTAACTATTTAAATGGTAGGCAGGATACAAATTATTATTCTGTAGCATGGAGCGATAGAAGCGATATAACTGCTTGTTGCAGTAGCACAGCTGAGTGTGTGGGATTGGACGGAAAGTGCTATTCCAATCATCAATCCTCGCCAGGATTCAACTCTGGGGGGAATGACAATATTGCTGACTGCGAATGGGTGACTAACTGGTGGTTTGATTGTGATTATGATGGAACTTCTTGCAAAGATTGCAAATTAAAATGGGTTAAAAGCGGGGAAAAGAAGGTATTTGGTGAATATGACACAGCTACATCAACAGAGTGCTGCGGGGATGATGCTAATGAATATTATGTTACTGCAAATTGCCCTGGCGTGAGCGGAAAAAGCGCTTGCTGCGACTCGCCTAAAGACCTGGTCAATTCTCGTGGCGAATGCACTAGCACATTAGCAAAGTGCTGCGAAGGCAATGCTAATAAATATCTCAATTATGTAAACGGGCGCCAGACAGGAAATTCCTATGATGTGGCATGGAGCGATAAAAGCGATATAACTGCTTGTTGCAGTAGCGCATCTGAGTGTGTGGGATTGGATGGTAAGTGCTATTCCAATCATCAATCTTTGTCAGGATTCAACCCTGGGGGAAATGACAATATTGCTGACTGTGAATGGGTGACAAACTGGTGGTTTGATTGTGATTATGATGGAACTGCGTGCAAGGATTGTAAACTAAGATGGGTTAAAGGTGGCGAAACTGCTGCATTTGGCGAATACAGCACGGGCGCAGCAACTGAATGTTGTGGCGATGATGCTAATGAATATTATGTTACTGGTGATTGTACTAATTCTGGAAAAACTGCTTGTTGTAATTCTGCTAATGATAAGATTAATGCCCAAGGCAAGTGTGTAAGCAGATGCTAGGCATTAAAACCTTGCAAGGAAAGAAATGTTTAAATATAGGAAGATACAAGTTAGGAAATGATAATCAGAGGTGAAAAATGGCGAAGGCAAAGGGGACTTTTTTGGAGAAGATAGGTATTGCTTCTTTCCTGGTGGGAGCGGTAATCGCAATTGTAATGGGAGCATTCAATCTTCCTGTAGAATATGCTGCAATTGAAGTGATAATTATAGCAATTCTCGGGCTTGTTGTTGGTCTGCTGAATATAACAGACAAAGAGAAGATGCTTTACCTGGTTGCAACAATAACGATGATAGTTATATTTTCAAGCTTTAATACTATGCTCGAGAAAGTGCCTGTTTTTAATGATGCATTAAGCAAGATGCTGCAGAATTTGACTGTGTTCATAGCATCCGGCGGATTTATTGTCGCATTGAAGTCATTTTTGGATATTGCATCTGAAAAATAAGGAGATTAAATGGCTAAAAAAAGAAAAAATCTGAAAACAGCTGGAAAATCCCTGCAGAACAATAGAAGAATAACATCCGGCATTCCAGGATTTGACAGGCTTTGCGAAGGCGGATTGCTGCCTAGAAGCATAAACCTTGTTACAGGAGGGGCCGGAACAGGAAAAACAATTTTCGGTATGCAGTTTCTTCACGAAGGGATAAAAAGAGGGGAAAAAGGATTGTTTATTTCTTTTGAAGAGGATCTTGAAGATCTGAAAGGCGATGCTGAAAACTTCGGCTGGAATTTTACCAAATGCGAAGAGGACGGATCATGCGCTTTTCTTTATTACTATCCTTATGAGCTTGAGGATTTTCAGACAAGGCTGATAAGCGAAGTGCAGAGGATTAATGCGAAACGGGTTGTGATAGACAGCACATCTGCATTTGGAATGGCATTCGGAAATGAATACGAGATAAGAAAGGCCCTTTATTCGCTTTCCATGCAGCTGAAAAAGCTCGAGTGCACAGCAATAATAACATCAGAGATAGTCGGAGAAGTGAGAGACCCGGAAAACAGGGAATTAAAAAGGGTGAGCAGGTTCAATGTTGAGGAGTTTGTATGTGATTCTGTAATTGTTTTAGACATCATTGAAGAATCTAAGAAGTGCAACCGCTCTGTTGAAATTTTGAAGATGAGAAGAACAGCGCACAGGCAGGGCGAGAGTCCAATGCTCATAACAAAATCAGGCATTATCGTGAAGGGCTAGCTTCTAATATGGATGAAAAAATAAGCCATAGAGTTGAAGAAATAATTCTTGTACTGATTATTGCCCTCAACATTCTTGATGCTTTCAGGCTGCTGAAAGGAGATCTTGATGTTCTGCAGAAGATAATATCATGGGCTGCATTGGGCTATATACTGTACAAGGCAAGCTTTACAAAAATCATTTTCGGAAGCAGGAAAAGAATTGCCGATGCTGCAATAATAGCTGCTTATTTTTTATTTGTGATGAAAGATTTCACAGCATACGCAGCTGTAGCTGCAGAAGGAAGCTATTTTTTTAACAATGTGTTGAGCGCAATGGCTGCAAATTCTGCTGCCTTTGATAATTTTGGCATTTACTCCGGAGGAATTCTGCTGATTGCTGTCTCTTTATATGCGGCATTTAAGCTTGAAATCAGGAAGCCGAGCTTCATGGATGTTATAGAAGAAGATGGCAAGAGAAGCGGAATTCATGAAGTCACAAGAGCTTTTATTGTGCTGCTTGTGCTGAGCGGATTTTTTGTCACTATTTTCAATCTGCTGGAGGGGTGGCTCGTGTTTTTGCTTGATTCGCCGATAATAATTATTGGAATTGCAGCATATCTCTTCATTGTAATGCGGCATTACGAAAAGTTTTCAGCAGAGCATCTTATTTTCAAAGCCGGCGACTTCGGAGACAAGCTGTACAAGGGATTTGTCAGCTTATTTCATTACAAAAGGGGTGTTTTTTTAGGGGTTGGCGGATTACTTGCATTGCATCTTCTCACAGATTTTGGGAATTTTGTTGTGCCTTATATTTTCGGAATAAAGGACGAGATGTTTCTTGCGAAGCTTGGAGCAGGGCATAGTTCGATATTCAGCCTCATGATGAATGATATGGGTGCTGTTCTGCTCAATAACATTTCTGTATTTATAATTTATCTGCTCAATATAATTGCAATTGTCTTCTTCCTTCTGATGCCTGCATTTGTGTGGTATAAGATGTTCAATAAAAAAGAGCTTCATGTGAACAGGGTTGTGCTTGGCATAATCTGTTCATCGCTTGTGTCCTTTATTTTGATGCCCTTGTTCAGCATAAGGAGCATTCCCCAGAGCATAATGATGAAAGAAGGGATTACAGGGGCAGATATAATGACGAGGGGAATAACAGAGAGCAGCTTTTTGATAAATAAAGTTTTAAATCACCAGCTTTCTGTTTTTATTGTTGCAATTATTTCGATCATTGCCGGGCTAACTGTTTATTTATTAGCCATTAATAAAGGAGCCAGAAAAAAGGTTTTTGTTGTATGCGTTTTAATAGGTTTTGGATTCTTCGGCTACTATATATGGTTTTTCTTTGCGAACATGTTCAACTATTACATACAAGCAATAACCAGCCTGCTTCTTGCTCATCATTTCTTCATTTCAGCTTACCTGCTTATCTTCATGATGCTTACAACGATATTCTACATCGCAGGATACGCAATGTTTGTGTACGAGATAGTGAAGGAGCACATACTGAGAGAATTTGTTTGACAAACATTTAAGCAGCGTTATCCTAGGTAATAACAGGTGTTATTAAAAATGTCAGAATTTTCCATCCAGTCTTTGACTGGTGGCAGAAAGCCAACCTTTTTTGTATGTGGAAAATTCTGAGCATGCTCAAAAACCACCCGATGCGATGGAACGTAGCTACATGCCACCCATCTATGATGGGTGGTTTTTGACACAATAACGTGTTGACGTCAGATTACGGGCTGATTCAAGATGCAAAGAGAATTAATAAGGCAATTGTTATGGTGGCAGGACAGGTTTTGTGAGGCGAGGCTTTCGACCTCTAAAAAACCGAAAGCATACTCATTTCGCTTTGCTTCATTCCTAGCTTTCGGTTTCTCACTACGTTCAAAATCGAAAGCTTTATATACTAATTAGGATTAGTACTAATCATGATTAGGTTCATTGACAGAATAGACGAAACAAGAGTACTTGAGAAAGACTGGAATAGCCAGGAAAATGCATTTATTGTGGTTTTTGGCAGAAGAAGGATAGGCAAGACCAGATTACTGGACAACTTTCTTCAAAATAAGGATGGAGCCAGGTATACAGCTGAAGATACAAACAAAAGAATTCAAATCAACGAATTCAAGAGTATTCTTGCTTCTTATCTACACGATGATTTTCTGCTAAAACAAGATATTTTGGATTGGGGCTCGCTTTTTTCCTATCTTTCAAAAGTTTTGGATAAGAAAAAGAGAATTTACATCTGGATAGATGAATTTTCTTATCTGATAAAAAATGACCATTCAATAACCAGTGTTCTTCAAAAATTTATAGATGACTTCATAAGAAACTCCAATGTTTTCTTTATTGTAAGTGGATCCATCTATGGGCTCATGAGCCAAGAAGTGCTGTCCCATTCTTCTCCGCTTTACGGAAGGCGGACAAGGGACTTATTGCTAAAGCCAATTCCAGCAAGATATTGCATGGAGTTTCTGCCTTTCGATTTTGAGGATTCGATCAAAACCATATGCACTTTAAATGGCATTCCGGAATATCTTAATGTCGCCTCAAAACATAAATCATATGAAGAATTTATTCTGAATGAGTTCTTTAAGCCAGAGGGCTACTTTTACAGGGAACCATTCTATCTGCTCTCTCAGGAGTTTAAAGAAATCAGAACATATTTCTCCATTTTGAATGCGATTGCATACGGCAATTCAAAACCAACAGAAATAGCTAATTTTGTAGGCATAAACGCCAGGGAAATATACCCTTATCTCGAGCTTTTAATCGGCTATGGTTTTGTTGCAAGAGAAACCTCAATCCTTGGCGATAGGAAGAAAGGAGTTTATTATATAAGCGATAACTTTTTTGATTTCTGGTTTAATTTTGTCCATAAAAACAGAGAAAACATAGAGAGGGGATACTATAAGCTAATCAAAAAAGATTTAAATGATTATTTTGGAAGAAGGTTTGAGGTCTTTGTTAGAGAAAATTTTCTATCTTTTTTCAGGGGTTATGAGCATAGCGGCAGATGGTGGTGGAAAGACAAAGAAATAGATGTTGTTGCCTTAAATGAGCAAACAAAAGAAATTTTATTTGCAGAATGCAAGTGGAAAGACGACGTAAATGTTCATGATGTTTTCAAAGAATTAAATGAAAAGGCAAAATATGCAGACTGGAATGGCGAAAACAGAAAAGAGAGTTTTGCGGTTTTTGCCAAATCTTTCAAGAAAAAAATCAATGAATTTGAAGGTAAAAAAGTCCATTGTTTTGACTTAAAGGACATTGAAAAATCGCTTAAAAAATAAGATGGGAACAACAACTTGTCAAAAACCACCCCCATAGGATGGTGGAATGTGATTATTGTTCACAGTATCAAGTGGTTTTTGAGCATGCTCAAAAATTTTCTGCATCAAAAAATGAGGCTGGCTTTCTGCCACAAATCCGAGATTAGTGGAAAATTTTTGACATTTTATTTAAAGCATAATGATTTTGGAAAGAGGAAACAGCAAGAAAGGTAAAAGATGCAAAGCGAACTGATAAAGCAATTGATTGCGTTTAATTTTTCCTTTTCGCATGAATGTGCGCATGATGTATTGTATGCGAAGGCCAGCCTGCTTTTTTGAGGATTTTTCTTGTATGCTTTGGCGCCAATCCTTTTTCATGGGCCTTTTTGATCCATTCTGCGAGCTTCTTTACATGATGCTCCGGAGCGGGCTGGAATTTGCTGAAGAAAATAATTGCATAAATGAGCAATAAAACAACCAATATCGGAGATGAGGTTTTTATTAATGATATTTGCCCTTCTTTTGTCTTTAAGCCAACCATCATGTTTGCGAAAAGATTCGGCTTTTTTATCTGCGCTGGCTTTTCTTCTGTTACGCCTTCTATTTTTTCAGCTATGCCTAATGCAATTAGCAGCTTTTCGCAGTCTTCCAGCAGTTTTTTATCGACTTTGTAGCCGATTTCTGTTGGCTCTTCTAATACGTCAAAATGCCACATTATGAGAGGATCTTCGTTTATTACCTCGTAATCAGAATTGTAGAATTCTATGCCTTTCGGCTTTATGCCTGCCTTTATCAGCAAGGCAATGCATTTCGGTATCTTTTCATACAGGCTGAAATTGTAAAGCTTTTTTTCTGGCGTTATCCTCAGCCTTATTATCGTTGAATTTTCTGTTTCGTTGTACTCGAATGTCCTGTTTATCTTTACATTCCTGCTTGTTTCAAAGTATTTGTTGATTATTTCATTTGTTTTCTCTGACACTAATTCCAATGCCATAGATGGATCTGTTATCTTTATTATTTCTTCAATAAAGTCCTTTGCCTGCTCATCTGAAGGCTGCTCTATTGTTTCTGCTGGCTGCTCTATTGGCTTTGGCTGCTCCAATGTTGGAGTTTGAGGCTGCTCTGTTGGCGGTGTTTGTGTTTTTTCTTGTTTTGGCTGCGTTGTTGTTCCGCCTCCTCCTGACCCTCCGCCTCCGCCACTTTCTGCTGCGCATGATGCAGAGCAGCCGTCTCCGCTGTTTGTATTGCTGTCATCGCATTCCTCAGATCCTTCTTTGTTTCCATCGCCGCATCTTATTGCATTTGCAACATTTAATGTTGCATTATTGCTCGTTGCATTTAATGAGCTGTCTGTTGCATTGAATGTTATAAATTCCTCGCCATACCATCTGCCAATTGCTGTTAATGTTGCAATATTTGTTGTTTGATCTATTGATACTGAAATATCTGAAGGCGTTGTTGAACTATAGTTCATATCATCATTGTCTATATCTTTGAAATAAAGCGAAAGATTGATTGTCACAGCACCTGCTTCGCTCCATGATTTGTCTGGAATTGATGCATTGAGGATTGGGGCTGCGTTTGCTATTGTCAATATTGATGAATTTAATGCAGTCCCATAATCAGTTCCATCATAAGGCGTAACTTCGCAAGTCCAGTTCTGGCCTTTTGTTGTATTGCCATGGCCTATTGAAGTTAAATTTTCCAATGATGCAATTGCAGCTGAATTATTCAGCCATCTTATTTTGTTTGTTATTGCGTCAGCATCAACATCATTCGTTGTTTGATTGAAGCATTGCAAAGTTTCATTTGTTTTGTTTAATTTCATTGAAGAGTTAAGTAATGGAGTAGAATGTGTTGGCGCAGTGTTTTGTATTGTTAAGTTCCATACAGTTGTTTGGTTCCAATTATTAGAAGAATCATTGGCATACCATGTCCAGCTTATATTCTGCCCTTTTGCTGCTGTGATCTGCTTTGTTATGTTTATTTTTATCGAAGCGGTAAGATTTAATGGAATTGCTGTTTCATTTACTAATGCGCCTGTTCCGTTGTCAAAGCTGAAAATTGAGTAATTCAATGCAAGATTGTCGCTGACATTTATGCTGAAGTAAACTGTCTGGTTTGTTTTTAATAAAGTGGCATTTGTTAAATTATTGCTCCATGACGGCGCAATTGTGTCATTTATTGAGAAGTAATAAGCCTGGGATGAATTTATGTACTGCGAGTCAGAGCAGTTGATGCTGTAATTATGGTAGCCATAAGACAAGCTTATTGTGAAGTTTGTCATTGTGTTGTTCAAGGTTGTTGTGTTTGATGCGTTATAAGCGCTGTCTATGAACAATGAGCAGTTCAATGTCGAGTTTTCAGCGTCTGTAACATTGAATGTGAAGTTTATCAGCTGCGTGTTGTTGATCTGGGAATTATTCAAAGGATAAGCAAGGAGAGGAGTTGCTGGAGGGGTGTTTGAAGCGGCAGCTGGAACGCCTACAACAATGTTCACTAATCTGTTTGTTGACATATTTATTATTGCTCCAGAACTATTTGTATTTGTTCCGTCTGTTGCAGATACATTATAGCCGGAATAATTTATGAACGTTCCGCCATTATTGATGTACTCCGTTACATTTAATCTTAAAAATCCAGTTGCATTTGCTGTTCCTGTAAAGTTCATAGTTGACACTGTGCCGGATGTTGAATTGAATGCTGTGACATTAGCATAAGGGATCACAGTTCCATTTGACCAATTGGATTGGATTTCGAGATACCACTGTCGTGAGAAGTTGGAGTTTGATCCAACAGTTACAGTTGAGAAGGTTACATTGAGGAAGGTGTTGTTGATGGAGTTTGTTACGTTGATGTCTTTGGTTGAGCCGCTGGTTATACTGGAATCCCTGATTATTATATTGTCGGATGACATAAGTCTTAAGTTATATCTTCCACTTGTTAAAGTGCAGTTTCTTATTGTGAAGTTGCTATTAACAGAGTTTATAACAATAGTGTCAAGACCGCCGGCACCATCACCTGTTATAGTATATCCCATACAATTAAGTTCAGTATCATTTTTATTGAAGGTTATTGCAGTATACCCGCTACCATCACAATTTAGGTTCCCATTTAAATCATAATACCCAGAACCATTAGTACCACCACAATCAGAGAAAATGGCTAATCCCGTTATAGTTGATTTTTGAAAAACTAACAACCCAACCATAAAAACAATGAGAAAGCCGGCGAGGATAATGGATAAATGGCCTAATTGGGCTTTTTTATTTTTTAATAGTTTGTTAAAATTAGATTCAAGATATTTACTTAAGAGATCGGTCAGCTCTTTGCCTACTTTCGTGTTTTTTAGCTTACAGTATGCTGCAAATCTTCTCCATGTTTCCTTGTCAACATCCTTTACAGTTAATGTCATAGTATTACTAGTATTTTTTTTAATAAAAGTAATACTTCATATATAAATCTTTGGTTTTTAAAATAATTAAAAGAAGTTTAATTATTTCCCATATTCCATATCTGCATTTAACATTACTGTTTCTCTGCTTGTAGCTGTAGTAGTATGATCAAATCTTCCATTAGTATTGTTTTTTATTGCTATACTTCCATCAAAAAAACAGATATGGTTTTTTTCTCCGTTATTTGATATGCCGCCATCATTAAGGTTATTATCATCAACAAGTATTGCCGGTGTAGCCTGATTCTGGTCTAATTTTGAGTTTGCTCCTCTTGAAATACTACCATATAAATAGGCACTATAAACAGCTATTCCTCCTGTATTCCAGTCAGCTTCTACTTTATCTTGCGTTCTAACGCTATTCTCTGGAGATCCGAGTGTTTTTGGTTTAATGCCATAATCATTTACTAATAATCCTAAAGCGAGTGGAGCATCGGTTGCTCCTTTAATTATTTGTACTGCAACAGAGGATGACCCATATTGCGGTATTTTATCCCAATCCTGATAATACATTACTACGCCTTTGTAGATGTTTTGTAGATTGTTTATGCAGACTACCCCTTTTGCTTTATCTCTTGCACCTTTTAAAGAAGGCAGCAATATCCCAGCTAAAATTGCAATAATCGAAATCACAACCAGCAGCTCAATCAATGTAAATGCATCCTTTCCTTTCTTGCCGGTATTCTTTTTAAATGATCCAGCCAGTGCTGTTTTTGCGCTTTCATATAAATTGACAGATCTTTCGCCAATATTTTTAACGCCGTCATAAGCAGCCTGCATTAGATTTAATCCTTTCTCTTTCAAAGATTTTAATGTAGTCCTTCCCACTCTTCCAAATCTTGAAACAACGCCATTGTAGATGTCATCAGGAAGCATTCCAGAATCAGATGCATAAGCAAGCTGAGAATTTTGATAAGTTATTTTATCTGCTAAGCCATCAAAAAATCCGTTAACGCCGGAAACTGATCTCTCTAAGCCGCTTCTCAGCTTATAGCCTAAATCCTGCATTAAGCTTCTGCCTGTTGACAAGCTGAAGCTTCCGCTGTCATAAAAGCCTTTTCTGGCATATTCTTTTGAAATATCAGCATCCAAAGCCATAGAACATCAGATAGCCGCTTCAATATTTAAGCTTTACTATTTTTGTAACTATAAAGTGAATATGGAAAGGTTTAAATAGTAAAACTGCTTGCTAAATATAAGGTGAATGAAAATGGCAACTGAAATTGAAGGAATATATAAAAACGGAAAAATACTACCCATGAACGATATCAAGCTAGAGGAAAATACGAAAGTCACAGTTATGATACATGACCATACCAAAAATAAATCATTTATGAGAAAGTTAATTGGGGCTTGGGAAAATGTAAAAGAGATGGATGGCATATTTAATGACATCCTGAAAAGAAGGCACAAAGACATTGGAAGAAAGGTCGGTATTTAGATGGCAGTTTTAGATACAGATTTTCTTGTGGGCATATTAAGAAAAAATAAAGATGCTGTCAAAAAATTTGAAGAAATAGGCCCTGATGAGCCTTTAAGGACAACTGTTTTTAATATACATGAGCTAATAGAAGGTGTTTGCAGATCAAGTAAACCAGAGCAGAATATGAAACAGGTTGATGAGCTTATAAAGGACATAGAAATTTTGTCTTACCTCGACCACTATCCGCAGACTTCTGGAAAAATTTCCGCTGATTTGATTGAGACAGGAAAAATGATTGGTATAATTGATGTTTTCATTGCAACAATAACCTTAAAAAATGGAGAAGCACTTATAACAAAGAATAAAGAACATTTCGAAAACATTGAAGGTTTGAAAATAATACTTTGGTAATGCATTCTTAAGCTATATTTTGAAGTTCTGCAGGTTCAAGGAGAGCTTTACAAAGGTTTAAATGTGAGAATAGCTCACTGCATGTTATGAAAAAGCAAATACATAATTTTACTGTAGTAATAGAAAAAGACGAGGACGGATATTATGTAGGCAGCGTGCCTGCTCTTCGCGGATGCCATACACAAGGCAAAACCCTAGATGAATTGCTGAAAAATATAAAAGAAGCAATTGAATTA